>JBMFHK010000021.1:11157-30008 GCA_049976865.1 Solirubrobacteraceae bacterium
TGGCTACCGTCCCGCTGGTCCGGGCGCAGGTCGCACCGGCGGCCAAGGCGGCGCTGGTGGCCAGGGTGGCTACCGTCCCGCTGGTCCGGGCGCAGGTCGCACCGGCGGCCAAGGCGGCGCTTCTTCAGGCGGTCATCGTCCGGGAGGTTCCGGTCGCGGTCCGCGGCCAGAGGGCGGTCAGAGTAGCCCGCGCGGTGCGCGTGGCGATGGAGCTCAGGGTCAGGGCGCTGCGCCCACCGGCCCTCAGAACAGCGGCGCGGACGCCACGCCGCAGGATGGTGGTAACTGATGCTTGCTCCGAAGCGCGTCAAGCACCGCAAACAGCATCGCGGCCGCCGGGCTGGACTCTCGCGGGGTCAGGTGAAAGTGCAGTTTGGTGAGTACGGTCTGAAGGCCATCGATGCTGGCTGGATAACCAACCGCCAGATCGAGGCCGCCCGTATCGCGATGACTCGCAAGATCCGGCGCGGTGGCAAAGTGTGGATCAACATCTATCCAGACAAGTCCTTCACAAAGAAGCCCGCGGAGACACGCATGGGTTCTGGTAAGGGTTCGCCTGAGGGTTGGGTGGCCGTTGTCAAGCCGGGTCGTGTGATGTTTGAGCTGGCCGGAGTGTCTGAGCCGCTCGCTCGTGAAGCGATGCGTCTGGCCGGTCATAAGCTGCCCGTGAGGACAAAGTTTGTGGCGCGTGAGGACGGCTAGCGATGAGTTTGACTGAGCTTCGAGACCTGAGCGAGACTGAACTTGTTCAGCACATCAAGACCGCACGCCGCGACCTCCTCGGCCTGCGCTTCCAGCACGCGACCGGCGAGCTGGAGAATACGGCGAGCCTTGGGCGAGCCAAGAAAGAGATCGCCCGGGCGCTAACCATCGCCCGCGAACGTGGGATTGATATCAATGGCTGACGAAGAACTCCAGAAGTCGGCGGCGGGACCCTCCGCGTCGGCAGAGACAAACGAGAAGACTGCTTCCGCGGATAGCTCCCAGGAGGCTGTGGAGTCCACATCTGCCGAGCTGCGTACGGCACAGAAAGCCGAGCCTGAGGTCATCCTCAGCCCCAAAGAGCGGCGTCAGGTGCTGCGTACCAAGCGTGCCGCCAAGGTTGGCTCGCGCCTGGCCGTGGGCGTCGAGGAGCGGCAGGCCGAGCGCGATGCGCTGCGCAAGCAGAAGGCTGGCGCGCGTCGTGTCCGGCGCGAGGCGGAACGCACCGCCTACCAAGCGGCACAGCACGAGCACGTGGCCACTTCTGCTCGTGAGCATGTCGCCGGCATCCAGAAGATGCGCCAGGGTGTGGTTGTCTCCGACAAGGCTGACAAGACGGTCACGGTCCGCATCGATGTGGCTCGCCGGCACCGCAAATACCAGAAGATCGTTCGCACCTCGACCACCGTGCATGCGCACGATGAGAGCAACGACGCTCACATCGGCGACATCGTGGTGGTTCGTGAGGCGCGACCGCTGTCACGCACCAAGCGCTGGCGGCTGGTCAAGGTCGTGGAAAGGGCAAAGTAGGCCATGGTCCAAAACGAGACAAGGCTGCGCATTGCCGACAACACAGGTGCCCGGGAAATCCTGGTGATCCGGGTCAATGGCGGTCACCGCCGCCGTTATGCTGGCGTCGGTGACGTGGTCACGGCTACGGTCAAGCAGGCCAGCCCACAGGGCTCGGTCAAGAAGGGCGAAGTTGTCAAGGCGGTGGTGGTCCGGACAAAGAAGCCACACGGTCGTGACGACGGCACTTACATCGCCTTTGATGAGAACGCTGCAGTGATTATCGACAGCAACAACAACCCACGCGGAACGCGTATCTTCGGGCCTGTTGCGCGCGAGCTGCGCGAGCGGAACTTCATGAAGATCGTCTCGCTGGCGCCGGAGGTGCTGTGATGCCTGCGCGCATCAAAGCTGGTGACCGGGTTGTTGTCATAAGCGGCAAGGATCGCGGCAAACAGGGCCGTGTGCTGCGGATCGACGTCAAGAATGAACGCGCCTATGTGGAAGGCCTCAACATCATCAAGCGCCACCAGAAGCCGTCGCTGACAATGACCAGCGACCAGGAGATGGGTGGCGTGATTGAGAAGGAGGCTGGCATTCACCTGTCCAATATTGCGATCGCCGACCCCAAGGACGGCAAACCCACGCGTGTGGGTGTCCAGGTCGTTGACGGTCGGCGTGTGAGGGTCGCGCGCCGCAGCCAGATGAGGATCGACTGATGGCTGCCCGTCTGAAAGCCAAGTACGAGACTGAGATCCGTCCAGCTCTCATCGAGCGGTTCGGCTATCCAACGCCCATGCAGGCACCGAAGATCCTCAAGGTCACGGTCAACATGGGGGTCGGTGAGGGCAAGCAGGATGCCAAAATCTTGGATGCGGCCTCCGCGCAGCTCGCCCAGATCACCGGCCAGAAGCCAAACGTCCGCCGGGCACGCAAGTCAATCGCGCAGTTCAAGCTGCGCGAAGGCATGCCAGTGGGACTGGCCGTTACGCTCCGTGGTGATCGCCAGTATGAGTTCCTCGATCGTCTGTTTTCGGTCGCGATGCCCCGCATCCGGGACTTCCAGGGCGTCAGCCCGCGTTCATTTGACGGCCGGGGCAACTACACGATCGGCCTGCGTGAACAGGCCATCTTTCCGGAGATCGACTACGACGAGATCGACCAGACCCGCGGGCTGGATATCACGATCACTACCAACCGGTGCAGCGACAAGGAGTCCTTTGCGCTCCTCGAGGCGCTCGGAATGCCATTTGCGAAGGACGGCCGCCGGGCGGCCTCAAAGAACTAGGAATCAGATACCGTGGCAAAGACCTCACAACGCGTCCGTCAGCAGCGGACCCCCAAGTTCAAGACCAGGGCATACTCACGCTGCCGCCGTTGCGGCCGCTCCCGCTCCGTTTACCGCAAGTTCGGCGTCTGCCGGATCTGCCTGCGCGAACTCGCTCATGAAGGGTACGTTCCCGGCATGACAAAGTCGAGCTGGTGACGAAATGTCAATGACCGATCCCATCGCCGATTTTCTGACACGGCTGCGCAATGCGGCCAAAGCTCAGCATCACGACGTCACGATGCCCTCTTCACGGCTGAAGTGTGAGGTGGCTAGGATCCTCAAAGAGCAGGGTTACATCGACGGTTATGAGGTCGTGTCTGCTGGGGCCGGTCGGCCCGGTGAGCAGATTGTGGTCACCCTGAAGTACACAAACGACCGGAAGCCCGTGATCAGCGGCATGCAGCGCGTTTCGCGTCCCGGCCAGCGCCATTACGTTGACCACGGACACATTCCCAAGATCCAAGGCGGTCTCGGAACTGCGATCATCTCGACCTCCCGCGGTCTCATGACCGGTCACGACGCGCGCCAGCTTGGGGTTGGCGGCGAGGTCGTGGCTACGGTTTGGTAAGAGTTCAAGAGGCCAAATAGCAATGTCAAGAATCGGTAGACAACCTATCCCTCTCCCGGCTGGCGTGACCGTCGCCATTGAGCCGGAGCTGGTGACTGTGAAAGGTCCTGGCGGAGAGCTCTCTGAACGGATCTCACGCGACATGACGGTCACACAGAGCACTGCCGATGGCGGCGGCGAGCAGCTGACGGTCTCCCGCCCCACTGATCGCAATGAGCACCGGGCCCTGCACGGACTGACACGCACGCTCGTGGCCAACATGGTCACCGGGGTGACGACCGGTTTCAGCAAGAAGCTGGAGATTCAGGGTGTCGGCTACCGAGCCGCTCTGAAGGGATCCGACCTCGAGCTTGCCCTTGGGTACTCGCACCCAGTGGCGATCAAAGCACCGGAAGGCATCACGTTTGAGGTGCCACAACCGACACGCATTACTGTCAAGGGAGCCTCTAAGCAACAGGTTGGTGAGATTGCTGCCCAGATTCGTAAGCAGCGCAAACCAGAGCCGTACAAGGGCAAGGGCATCCGTTATGAGGGCGAGTTTGTCGCCAAGAAGGTTGGGAAGCGAGCATGAGCGCCAAGACCAAGGAAATGATGCGCCTGAGGCGTCGGCGTCGCGTCCGCGCCAAGGTGCATGGCACCGCCGAGCGGCCACGGGTGTCGGTGTTCCGGTCCAACCGCGGTATTTCCGTGCAACTGATCAACGACGACGTTGGGCATACGCTTGTTGCTGTTAGCTGGACCGAGCAGGCCGTTGGTGGGCTGTCGGGCAGCGACCAGGCCGCCAAGGTGGGCTCGCTGCTTGCACAGCGTGCCAAGGAGGCCGGCATAGAGACCGTTGTTTTTGATCGCGGCGGCTACAAGTACCACGGGCGCGTCAAAGCGCTCGCCGACGGCGCCCGTGAGGGCGGGCTCATCTTCTAAGCGCCATCCGGACGCTACTCTGGACCAAGTTTTATGGCACGTGAACGCACAGTTTCAGCAGCAGGACTCGACCTCCAAGAGCGTGTCGTCGAGATCAACCGCGTCGCAAAGGTGGTCAAGGGCGGCCGGCGTTTCTCGTTCACCGCGCTGGTCGTCGTTGGCGATGAGCGTGAGGTGGTGGGTATCGGCTACGGCAAGGCCAATGAGGTTCCGGTCGCCATCCAAAAGGGTGTGGAGCGGGCCAAGAAGAACCTCTACCGGGTACCCAAACATGGCTCGACGATCACCCATCAGACCACTGGTGTGTTTGGCTCCGGGCGTGTTTTTCTGAAGCCAGCTGCTCCTGGTACGGGCGTCATCGCTGGTGGGGCCGTCCGGGCAGTTCTGGAACTGGCCGGCATTCATGACATCCTCTCCAAGTCGCTTGGCTCACAGAATCCGATCAACCTTGTCAAGGCGACCATGGCGGGCTTGGAGTCACTGCGCACGCCTGAAGAGGTGGCCGCACTGCGTGGCCTGTCCGTCAACACGGTGCTGGGCCTGTCGTCCAACAGTGACGTGGCGTCTGAAGTCGTCAGCGGAACGCCTGCTGGCGATCCAACGGCCGGGTCGGAACCCGCTGTGACCCAAGCGCGGCCGCTTGAGGCGCCCGTGGAGGATGTCTCGGCTCACGGTGACGAGGTGAGCGCATGAGCGCCACGCTGAAGGTCACGCAACTGAAGTCCAAAAACGGATCGGACCAGGCGCAGGCGGACACGCTGCGCTCCATCGGTCTGCGTCGCATAGGCCAGACCGTTGAGGTCAAGGACACCCCGCAGATGCGCGGCATGCTGCATAAAGTCCGCCACCTGGTGGAGGTTGATGAATCGTGAGTGCTGACAAGGAGACGACACCGGGGCAGGAGCTCGGCCTGCACAACCTGAGGCCCGCGCCCGGCTCGCGCCACGCGCGCAAGCGGGTAGGTCGCGGCGAAGGTTCCGGGACAGGCAAGACCTCCGGGCGTGGACAGAAGGGTTATGGCTCGCGCTCAGGCGCCAAGGATCGCGCTCGTTTTGAGGGCGGTCAGATGCCAATCCACATGCGGATGCGCAAGCTGCGTGGTCCGCACATGAAGAAGTCAATGCCGTTTGAGCCGTTCCGTACCCACACGCAGACGGTCAACCTCAAGGATCTGCAGGACCGCTTCCAAACTGGTGAGATCGTTACGCTCCAGGCGCTGAAGGCCAAGGGGCTTGCAACGCGGCGAGGCATTCCGGTGAAGGTGCTTGCCAAGGGCGAACTGAGCATCGCGCTCACCGTCCAGGTGCACGCTGTCAGCGGCTCTGCCCGAGCAGCGATCGAGCAGGCCGGCGGCGTCGTCCAGCTCATAGAGGCCGGGGCGAACGAGACCTGAGGCTGCCGCTGGCCGCCAAGCGGGCGGCCACGAACGTCGATGCCCCTCGATGCCAGATTCCGTCACTAGATGATTTCCACGATTTTTGGCACGTTCCGGGTCCGAGAGATCCGCAACAAGGTTCTCTTCACGTTCGCTCTGTTGGCGCTCTACAGGCTCGGTTCCTACATTCCGGCGCCGGCGGTCAACACCTCGGCGCTGCAGCAGATCCAGCAGGCTGCCTCAGGCGCAGGGATCCTCAGCCTGATGAACACGTTCTCCGGTGGAGGACTGGGTCGCATCGCGATCTTCGCGCTGGGGATCATGCCCTACATCACCGCCTCCATCATCCTGCAGCTGCTGCAGGTGGTCGTCCCGTCGCTTGAGAAGCTGTCCAAGGAGGGTGAGGTTGGGCAGGAGAAGATCACCCAGTACACGCGTTATCTGACGGTAGGGCTGGCGTTTGCGCAGGCGATCGGATATGTGTTTCTGTTCAAGAGTCTTGAGAACCAGGCCGGGGTCACGTTGATCCAGAACTTCAATGTTGGCAAGGTTTTTTTGATCGCGATCACGCTCACGGCGGGGACCGTGCTGCTCATGTGGTTTGGTGAACTGATCACCCAGCATGGCATCGGCAACGGGATCTCTCTGATGATCTTCGCGTCGATCGTGTCCCGCATTCCGGGAGGCGTCCAGTCCTGGTGGAACAGCCCCGACCAGGTGTTCAAGGTCATGATGCCCTTTATCGTGTTTGCGGTGGTGGCCGGTATCGCCTTCGTTCAGCTCGGCCAGAGGCGCATCCCGGTGCAGTACGCAAAGCGTGTGATCGGTCAGCGGATGACACAGGGTGGGCTCACATACCTGCCTTTGCAGGTCAACCTCGCCGGCGTCATCCCCGTGATCTTTGCCGCATCGGTGATGGCGATACCTCCGACTGTCGGTCAGCTGATCGGCCAGAACAAGATCCACAACTTTGGTACTACGCTGGCCAACTTCCTCTCGCCTGGAGGCTGGCACTATGTCCTCGGCGAAGCCGTCCTGATCATCCTCTTCACTTACTTCTACACGGCTGTCATGTTCAATCCAGTTGACCAGGCGGAGGAGCTTAAGAAGTACGGGGGCTTCATACCTGGCGTGCGCCCCGGTCGCCCAACAGCCGAGTTTTTGGACCGCGTGCTTGCGAGGCTCACCTTCCCCGGGGCATTGTTTCTGGCACTGGTTGCGGCGCTGCCAACTATCCTGATCGATCAGACAGGCGCAAGCTTCGCTTTCGGCGGTACCTCGATCCTGATTGTGATCGGTGTCGCGTTGGACACCATGCGATCGTTGGAGGCGCAGCTGATGATGCGTAACTACGAGGGCTTTCTGAGGTAGCGGCAATGGCATCGCAGCTGAATCTGATCCTGATCGGGCCCCCTGGCGCCGGTAAGGGGACACAGGCAGATCGCCTTCAAGAGGATTTTGGTCTGTCCTTCATCTCAACCGGAGAGATGCTTCGCACAAACGTCAAGGACGGTACGGAGCTGGGGCGACAGGCGAAGCGTTTCATGGATGAGGGTCAGCTTGTGCCGGATGATCTGATCGTCGCCATGACCGCACGACGGCTCGACCAGGACGACACGCGTGACGGCTTCATCCTCGACGGCTTTCCACGTACTACGGCCCAGGCGGATGCGCTGGCGGCCCAGCTTGAACGGCAGGGTCGCAGGATCACCGCCGCGCTGCTGCTGGAAGTTTCCGACGAGGAGATCGTCAAGCGCATTGCCGGGCGGCGTGTGTGTGTGAAAGCCGGTCACAACTATCACGTCGACTTCGATCCACCCAAGCATCCTGATGTCTGTGACTTGGACGGCTCGCGTCTGATCCAGCGCGACGACGACAAGCCTCAGGTTGTCCGCAAGCGGCTGGAGGTCTATCACGCCCAGACTGCGCCGCTGGTGGACTACTACGACGAGCGCGGGCTATTGCGCCGCATTGACGGAACCCGCGCGGCCGGAGAGGTTCACGATCACGTCAGAGCGGTGATCGCCACGCTACGGTTAGAGGACAGCCTGTGACTTCAGGGCTGGTGTGGCACACGGCCGCATGGTGCCGGTGTCCGGCCGGGCGAGTCCAGCGCTGGTCACTGGCAGGGTGGCCAGCCTGATCATGGCTGGCATATTGAAGCGACCGTCGAGCACAACGCTGGCAGAGCCGTCAGGATCAGCTGCGCCGAAGCCCCAACGGAGGTGATTGCAAGATGAACGAATGGCTTACACGGGCCAGGGAGATCGTTGCTCAAACAAGCGGAGCAGACGTGGATCTGCTCGACCTGTCAGCGGCCGACCAGGAGACGCTGCTGCGGCTGGCGGGGTTCGCGGCGCATGAGGGCGGTGAGCGCACCAATGCGCCGTTGCTGTGTTACCTGGTTGGCCTGGCCTGCGGCAAAACTGGCGCCGACTTGTCAGCGTTGGTTGCTGCCGTCACCGTCAACTAGCAAGCAGGGATCATGGCGATCATAAAGAAGACACCTGAGCAGATCGACCGGATGGCGGCGGCCGGGGAGGTGCTCGTGCGGACGATGAACCTCCTGGCCGGAAAGATCCGTCCCGGGGTAACCACGCGCGAACTTGACCAGGCGGCGGAGCGGTTCATTCGCTCACAGGGTTGCGAGCCGGCGTTCAAGGGCTACCATGGCTTTCCCGGATCGATCTGTGCGTCACCCAACTCAATGGTCGTCCACGGTATTCCGGGCGACTATGAGATCGCGCGCGGCGACATCATCTCGATCGATATAGGTGTCGTCAAAGATGGCTGGGTAGCCGATGCGGCGCGCACCTTTGCGGTCGGGCCCGTTTCGCCGATCGCTCAGAAGCTACTTGCCGTGACGGAGGAGTCGCTGCACCTTGCGGTGCCGCAGTGTGTGGCCGGAAACCATCTGGGTGACATTGGACACGTCGTCCAAGAGTATGTTGAGGCCAACGGCTTTTCTGTCGTGCGGACGCTGGTTGGACATGGGATCGGCCGTGACATGCACGAGGATCCGCAGATTCCCAACTATGGGCAGGCTGGGAGCGGCGTGCTGTTGGAGGATGGGATGGTGTTGGCCGTAGAGCCGATGGTCAACGTCGGCAAACATCAGGTTCGTGTAGGGGACGACGACTGGTCTATCTTCTCCGCCGACGGCACACTTGCCGCCCACTTCGAGTTCACGATCGCTGTGACGGCTGACGGTCCCCGCATTCTGACACCTTGGCACCAGGCTAGTGGCGGTCGCGCCGACTCCTGAACCGGGCGCTGATCCCCAGCTAGCCAAGCGTGCCTGTCAACCGTCAGACGCAAACTGGCATAGTGTTGCTACTATCCGCTTTTGCGCCTGCAACGCATTGCTGTGCTGTGGGCCATGCCCACCTCGGTAGCGGCGACCTTCCGCGGTCGCCAGAGCCGCAGGCGAGGTTCAGATTCAAGTAACTCACGACGAGAGCGAAGCGACGTGAAAGTACGACCGTCGGTCAAGCCGATGTGCGAAAAATGCAAGGTAGTCCGCCGACACGGACGTGTGCTAATTATCTGCCCAAACCCTCGGCACAAGCAGCGGCAGGGCTAAATGGCACGTATCTCTGGGGTCAACATCCCACTCAATAAGCGCGTCGAGATTGGGCTGACCTACATCTACGGGATCGGTCGGCCCACTTCCAACAGGCTGCTGGCTGAACTGGGTATCGAGCCGGACCGTAAAGTTCGTGACCTCACCGAGGAGGAGGTTGTCAAGCTTCGCGACCTGATCGATAACTCCGCGGTGGTTGAGGGTGATCTCCGTCGTGAGCGCTCTCAAAACATCAAACGTCTGCAGGAGATCGGCTGTTACCGCGGGTTGCGGCACCGGCGTGGGCTGCCTGTACGCGGCCAGAACACCAAGACCAACGCGCGTACGCGCAAAGGCCCGAAGCGCATGCAGGTGGCCGGCAAGAAGAAGGCGGGTAAGAAGTGAGCGCCAAGCGCGAACGTGGGAGCGAGGCTGGACGCCGAGCGCCAGTGGCAGGCCGCAGGTGCGGGCAACCCGTGGAGGAAGCCCAATGAGTCCGGCTCCGCGCAGACCGCAGCGTGGCCGCCGACGGGTACGCAAAAACATCCCCATCGGTCAGGCTCACATCAAGACGTCGTTTAACAATACGATCGTGTCTCTCACCGACCGGGACGGCAACGTGATCGCCTGGGAGTCCGCTGGCGGAGCCGGTTTCAAAGGCTCGCGAAAGTCGACCCCGTTCGCTGCACAGGTCACCGCTGACGCGGCCGCGCGCAAGGGCATTGAGCACGGACTGCAGAAGGTGGAAGTCTTTGTGAAGGGGCCGGGCTCTGGGCGTGAGACCGCGATCCGTTCACTGCAGGCCGCTGGCCTGGAGGTCACGGGAGTGAAGGATGTCACCCCGCAGGCCCACAACGGCTGTCGTCCGCGGAAGCGCAGGAGGGTGTGATCGCTCATGGCACGTGATACAGGACCGCAGTGCAAGCAGTGTCGGCGTGAAGGTCAGAAGCTCTTCCTCAAAGGCGAGCGCTGTCTGACCGACAAATGCGGTGTGGAACGTCGCGGGTACCCGCCCGGCGAGCACGGCCGCGGTCGGCAGAAGCAGAGTGAATACCGAGTACAGCTGCGCGAGAAGCAGAAGGCAAAGCGCTATTACGGCGTGTTGGAGAAGCAGTTCCGTATCTACTATGAAAAGGCCTCGCGCCAGCCTGGTGTCACAGGTGAGAACCTGTTGCGTGCCCTGGAGTGCCGCTTTGACAATGTGCTGGTGCGGCTCGGCTTCGCGTCCTCACGTCGCCAGGCGCGCCAACTGATCCTGCATGGCCACTGGACCGTCAACGGGCGTCGCGTGAACATCCCCAGCTATCAATTGCGCGACAACGATGTGATTGCAATCGCAGCCAAGTCGACTGCAACCCAAGTGATACGCGACGCAACCGAGCTGACTGGACAGGTGCCTGCCTGGCTGCAAGCGGACCACGACGCACTGACGGCGAAGGTCCTTCGCAAGCCGGAGCGGCGTGAGATCGCTGCCCCCGTGCAGGAGCAGCTGATCGTCGAGCTCTACTCGAAGTAAGAAAAAGTTGCTCGCCGCGCGCCGTTGGGCTTCGGCCTGCCGGGCGCGGCACTGAAACGCCGCCCAGGCCAGGCGGTGCCCGAACCCACGATGTTAGGAACGTGCGATGCTTGACTTCCAAGTCCCCCGAATCACCAGCGAGTCGGTTGAAGAAAACCGCGGTTCATTCACGATCGAACCACTCGATCGTGGGTTCGGCTACACGTTCGGTAACTCGCTGCGTCGTGTGTTGCTGTCGTCACTGGCTGGAGCCGCTGTCACAAGCATGCGGATCGAGGGGGTGGCGCACGAGTTCTCGACGATCAAGGGTGTCAAGGAGGACGTGACCGACATCGTTTTGAATCTCAAGGGAATCGTCTGCCGCGTGCACTCGGACGCCAGTGAGATTGAGGCGCCGCTGGTCGTCTCTGGCCCCGGCGAGATCACCGCGGGGGACATAGACCTGCCATCCGGTGCTGAGATTCTGAATTCGGACGCCCACATTGCGACGCTGGAGAAGCAGACCAAGCTTGAGATGTATCTGACGATCGGTCGTGGTCGCGGTTACCGCCCCGCAGAGGAGAACAAGTCTCCTGACCAGCCGATAGGGGTGATTCCGATCGACTCGATCTTCTCGCCGGTACGTCGCGTGGCGTACAACGTCGAGCAGGCCCGGGTCGGTCAGAAGACTGACTTTGACAAGCTGACGCTTGACATTGAGACCGATGGATCGATTGACCCTGCGGCGGCACTGCGGGAGGCGGCGGAGATCCTGATCAGCCAGCTTGCGATCTTCTCGGATGCAGACCGCGTGATTGAGCTGCGCGACACCGGTGCTGGGATCCTGGACACCGGCACGGTAGAGGCTGGCGCCGGTGCTGGAGGTGCTGGTAGCCGGACGCCAAACGCGATGGATGACATCCTGATCGAGGAACTGGAGCTCGGGGTTCGCTCGTACAACTGCCTCAAGCGCGCCGGCATACAGACAGTCGGTGACCTGGTGTCAAAGAACGAGGGCGAACTCAACGCGATCCCGAACTTCGGCAAGAAATCAATCGACGAAGTGATTGAAACCTTGCACACCCGCGGACTGGCGCTCCGCGAGGGCTAGGCTTCTCTCCTGCAAAGGACCGACCCACCATGCGTCACCAACGTAACCGATACCAGCTGTCGCGCAGTGCATCGCACCGCAAGGCGTTACTCATGAATCTCTCCAAAGAGGTGATCGAGCATGAGCGCGTCCATACCACCGAGGCTAAGGCCAAAGCCCTGAAGCCTGAACTTGAGAAACTGATCACGCTCGCCAAGCGCGGTGACCTGCACGCCCGCCGCCAAGCGCTCTCCGCACTTGGCCAGGACAAGTTCGCCGTGTACAAGCTGTTTGAAGAGGTCGCCCCTCGCTACAGCCAGCGTGACGGTGGTTACACCCGGATCCTGAAGCTCGGCCCGCGTCATTCTGATTCGACCGAGATGGTCCTGATCGAGCTCGTCTAGCAAGGCGGCAACATCCACAAGCGGCCTGACGTCTGGTGACGGCGCGCCTGCTCATTGAGTATGACGGGTCTGGCTTCTCCGGCTGGGCCGCCCAGCCAGGGTTGCGGACTGTGCAGGGTGAGTTGGAGCAAGCTTTGCGCACCGTTCTTGGCTGTCCGGTGGCGCTTACGGTGGCGGGTCGCACCGATGCTGGCGTGCACGCTTGGGCGCAGGTGGCGTCCCACGCTGGGGATGCGGCCAAGTCCGGCAACCTCAACGGGCTGCTGCCCGAAGACGTCGCTGTGATCGCCTCTCAACCAGCTGAGAGCGGCTTTGACGCCCGCCGTGACTGCACCTCGCGCGCCTACTGCTACCGGGTTATTGCCAGGGCAGCGCGCCCGGCGTTGGAGCGCGGTCGCGCCCTGTATTGGGCCTACCCCGTTGATCTCGGGGCGCTGCGCGACTGCGCGGCGCTGCTGGTCGGCACGCATGATTTCACGGCTTTCACGCCGACTGATACCTACCATGTGCGCTTCGACCGTGACGTGTATGCGTCCTACTGGCGCAAGTCTGAGACCGGTGTGCTCGAGTTCTGGATTGAGGCCGACACGTTCATGCGTCACATGAACCGCACGCTGGTTGGGACGATGCTTGAGGTCGGTCGTGGGCGGTGCACGGTAAAGGACTTTGCGCGGCTGTTAGACGGAGAAGGTCGTGTGCGTGCGCAGGCCGGTCCCACAGCGCCGGCGCACGGCTTGTACTTCGCGGGGGCTGGGTATCGCGGTGACCGTGTGCTCGACGCCGGCGCGGGCGGGCACACGTTGGGGGGTTGAAACTTCACCCGCCACGCCAGGCAGCATCGCTCAGGAGTCTGCGGTGGTGGTTGTGAACTCTTCAAGCGCAGCGATATGGCGCTGGTCCACACCTGCGATGCATCTTAGGAACATCACCGTCTTGACAGTGCCGGCACCGTACTGGTCAGCGACGCTCAGGCACGAGTCATACCGGTACTGAAGCCATGCTCTGTTGCTGGCGACGAAAATCCGACGACTCGTGCCGCCGACCATGTCGAAGTAAAGGTTCCGGTTGAGGTTGCTGATCTGCTTATCCAGGGTCAGCACCTGCATCTCTGTGCACCCCTCAATCTGAAGGCCGGTGCGATCGGACGGTGTGCCACTGCAATGGGGCCGCCGGAAGCTCTCATGAATCACCAGTGACGCGAGCTCCGCATTGCGGTGTGAGGCGCCATTGGCCGCGGACGCCCAGAAACCCACGGCCAGCGCAGCGAGCGTCGCCGCGATGGCGCAGCTGACGACGAAGTTGCGATGAAATCCCATAATACCTCCATATATAACTTATGGGCGGCTTAAGTTGCGTCCCGTCCGAAGCGCGTCAGGTTGCGGAGCGGCCTGTTCAATTGCTGCGCTCTGGGTTTGCACGACCAGCAGCCTGACCGTCATCTCAGCGGGCGGGCCGCCGATCAGCGCAGCGCCGCAGGCGGATAGCGCCGGTGCTGCCTCTAGCCTTGATCGTAACCATGCGCGTACTACTGACAAACGATGATGGCATTGGGGCAGACGGAATCCAGAACCTTCGCCGTGCGCTGCAAGCGGTGCCCGGGGTTGACCTGAAGGTTGTTGCCCCTGACGGAAACCGCTCGGCGATGGCCCGGTCCATCACCACTCGCCGGCCGCTCTGGGTGCAGGACATCGACTTTGGTGACGGCACAATAGGCTACGCCACCGACGGTACTCCCGTTGATTGCGTTCGTTTGGCGAGCCTTGGCTTGATCGGCGGCTGGCTCCCGGACATGGTTGTAGCGGGGATCAACCACGGGTCCAACATCGGTGATGACATCACCTATTCCGGCACCGTGGCGGCCGCGCTTGAAGCGGTGGTGTTGGGGTTGCCGGGCATTGCAGTCTCCCAGCAGTCCGATGCGCTTGAGCTGGATTTCCGGCTCAGTACGGCTTTCAACTTCGCGGCGGCGGCAGCGTTCACCGCGCAGCTCGTTTCAGATCTTGACAGCCTGCCTCTGCCGAGGGGCACATTGCTGAACGTCAACTTCCCTGGGGCGCCTCCAGAGGGAGTGACCGTCGCCAGACTGGGAAAGCGCCTCTACACGGATGCGCTGGAACTCGTCGAAGAAGCGCCACACGGGCGGCGTCGTTATCGGGTCTACGGTGAGGCGGTAGAAGTGGACCCGGAGGAGAACGGCACTGACGTTCAGGCGGTCGCCCAGCGCCGTGTGGCAGTCACACCGCTGCACTTCGATCTCACCTATCACGAGGGGGTGCGGGCGCTGCGTGAGCACGATCTGGAGAAGCTGCTCACACCAAGGCCGGGACCATCGACACCCAGGTCGGGACCAGCGACACGCAGGCCAGGATCATCGCCACCCGGGCCGGAGCCGCCGGCAGCCGTTTCAGTGCCATCTGTATCTGCGGCGATGTCACCGCGAGCGCGGTGAACAGTTCGCTGATGGGTGCCGCGCGCGCGCGCGCGGCAGAACTCCGCCAGCTGCTGGATCAACACGCGCATCGCTACTACGTCCTTGACGATCCTGAGATCGGAGACGATGCCTATGACGCGCTGCTTGATGAGCTACGCGGACTTGAAGCCGCCTATCCCGAGCTGATCACAGCTGAGTCTCCGACACAGCGAGTTGGCGGCGAGCCTGTCTCTGACCTGGTGAAAGTCGCTCATCTGCAGCGTATGCTCTCGCTCGCCAACGCTCGGTCTGCGGAAGAGCTGCACGCCTGGGTACAGCGGATGCGCAACTTTCTGGCGCGTGAAGGGATTGAGTCGCCCGCTTTCCAGTTTGTCGCAGAGCCGAAGATCGACGGTTTGGCGATGTCCCTTGTCTATGAGGGCGGCGTGCTGGTGCGTGGTGTGACTCGCGGTGACGGTGAGGTGGGAGAGGATGTCACTCACAATCTGCGCACGATTCCACACATTCCGTTGCGTCTGGCCACCGATGATCCACCGCCGCTGCTTGAGGTGCGGGGCGAGGTGTACATGTCGCTGCCGGACTTTCAGGCGTTGAACGAGCGGCGCGCCGCGGCCGGTGAGTCGACTTTCATGAACCCTCGCAACTCTGCCGCTGGCACCATCCGGCAGCTCGATCCGAAACTTGCTGCCGGCCGGCCGCTGTCGTTCTGGGCCTATCAGGTTGGCGTCAGCTCTGAAGGGGCACTGCTTAAGACCCATCACGACGGTCTTTTGTGGCTTGAGAGGCTGGGCTTTCCGGTCCATCCGGGTATTCGCGTGCTGGATAGCGAGGATGAGGTCATCGCCCAATGCGAAAGCTGGGAGCAGCGCCGCGGTTCACTGGACTTCGAGATTGACGGGGTGGTCGTCAAGCTCAACGACCTGGAGTTGCAGCGTCGCCTGGGGGTTGTCGGCCGAGAGCCGCGCTGGGCGATCGCGTGGAAGTTTTCGCCCACCACGGCGGTCACCACACTGCTGGATATCGGCTGGAATCCCGGCAAGTTCGGGGACCTTCATCCTTACGCGATACTTGAGCCGGTCCACGTCGGGGGAGTGACGGTCAAGCAGGCGACGCTGCACAACGAGCAGGATCTTGCTCGCAAAGATCTGCGGATCGGTGAACGGGTGATTGTGCTGCGCGCCGGAGACGTGATCCCACAGGTGGTGGCGCCAGCGCCCCATGTCGCTGAGCACCCGAATCGCCCGGACAGGCCTGTGCCGCCAGCCAGGTGCCCGGTTTGCGGAACACCTACGCGCAAGCCACAGGATGCGGTATTCACCTTCTGTCCCAACCGGCAGTGTCCGGGACGGAGGCTCCAGTTGCTCACTCACTTCATCTCAGCGATGAATATCGACGGGCTGGGAGAAAAGCAGGCGATCCTCTTCATGGATCTTGGCTGGCTGACCACGGCCGGCGACGTATACCGCCTGCCAGAACATGAGGCGGAGTTGCTCGCGCTCAGCCGATTCGGCGAAACCTCGGTGCGCAAGCTCTTTGAAGCGATTGCGGCTTCCAAAGCCCAGCCCTTTGGGCGTGTCCTTTTCGCGATCGGCATTGAGGAAGTTGGCGACGTCACTGGCCGCAACCTCGCGCAGCAGTTTCACACCGTTGACGTGCTGCTCGCCGCTGATCCGGAGGAGCTCGAGCAGACACCCGGTGTGGGACCAAAGACCGCCGCCAAGATCCATGAGCAGCTCGCCGACCCAGCGATGCGATCACTCATTGCGGATCTACGAGCTTCGGGGCTGCGGTTTGAACAGGATGGACCGTCGCGGGGCGAGCGCCATCTGGCAGGACAGACCTTTGTACTGACCGGCACGCTTCCCAGCCTCACGCGTGAGCAGGCGAGCGCGATGATCGTGGCTGCTGGTGGGAAGGTGACCGGCTCGGTGTCAAAGCGCACTGACTATGTTGTTGCCGGTGGGGGTGCGGGGTCAAAGCTTGCCGATGCGGAGCGGCTCGGCATTTTGGTGATCGACGAGCCGGGCCTGCGCAAGCTCTTGGATAAAAGGCACTAGCCGTGGTGGCGGGCCGCAGGCTATGCGCCCTCAGTTTGTGTGTCAGCCCCGGTAGGCGGCCAGCGCCTCCGCGGCCTGGTCTTCAAGCAGATGGCCAGCGCTTGAATCGCTGAGCCCGTTCATCATGAACGCAAAGACGAGTTCATTGCCGTTGGCGGCCCGGCAGTAACCGACCAGGTTGGCAACGTCATGCAGTGAGCCGGTCTTGCCGCGGCAGTTGCCGGCGGCGCTGGTATCGACCATCTCCTGTTTCATCGTGCCGCGCACGCCCGCCACTGCCAGCGAGTTCCAGAAGTATGGGTCTGACTGCATCTCCCTCAACAGCAGGACCATCTGCTGCGGGCTGGACCGGTCGTAACGGGAAAGGCCGGAGCCGTCATTTAGACGAGGGTGCAGGCCGAACCTTGCCGCGATCACCTTCCTGACCACCGCAGCTCCGACGGCGGTACTACCAACGCCACCGAACCGTGCACCCAGGTTCTTCAGAAGCATCTCGGCAAAAAAATTGTCGGAGGGACTGTTGGTGAGAGCCAAAAGTTCTGAGAGCTTTGGCGAGCTGATCGCTGCCAGCAAGGCTGCCTTGGCCGGTGTGACCCCGGTCCGCACGCGTGTGCTGGGCGGGATTGCGACGCCAGCCGCTCTGAGTGCTGCGGTGAACGCCCTGGTGGCGCTCAACGCTGGATTGTGGACAAGCTGTTCCTCAAGAATGTTGGTGAACCCAGCGTCGTAGGAGAGCGCACTGATCGCTCCTTCGGTCTCTAGGTTGGCGTGATAGTCGCTCGCGGGCCCACCCTCCAGAGAGTCGAAGTAGGAGGCGTCGCCGACAATCGTTCCGTCGATTCTGCGGATGCCATGCGCGCGTACGGCTCTGGCCAGTGACTGAACGGTGGCGCCAGCGTTGTACATGCGTTGGTCAAAGGCTGCTGAGCCGAATGTCGGGTCGCCGCCGCCGCGCAGGTAGATGGTGCCGGTATAGGTGCCGTTCGTGCTCAGCCTGCCAACACCGAGCACACTTGTCTTGAAGGTGGCCTTGGGGCCGAACTCAAACAGCGCGGTTGTTGTAGTCCAAAGCTTCTCAACCGACGCTGGAAGCCGACCGGTCGTTGGTTTGTACGCCCAGAGGGTGCGGTCGGTGGTTTCATCGACCACCAACGCTCCGTTGTAACCACCCTGACCGTTGAGGGTTCTACCCAGGCGCGCCTGCAACGCGCGGAGAGCGTTGCTTGGAGGTGCTGCGGGCGGGGGAACGTCGGACTGGGGCGTGATTATGTACGCCCGAAGACCGTTGGCGGCGCCGTTTGCCTGGGATCCAAAGCCCAAGCTGGGCGCCGCCAACAAAGTGATTGCCGCGAGTGCGCCGATCAGCGCGCGGCGTAGATGTCCGTTCGGAAGGGTCACACTCCTCTCACACCCGCGCTCTGCGTAATGACACGCAGAGCGCATTAAGTTTGTAGTGTGCTTGACGGCCAAGATCTGCTTATGCAGCCTGGTCCGTTGACGCCGAGCGACCTCGCCTGAGTTACGGCAACACTGGCCTGTGTCAGGCGGCCTGTACCTCGCCGGATTCTCTGAGCGTACCTAGGAACAGGGTCTTGTCGATCTTGCCATTGAAGATCGGAACGCCCCACTCAACGCACTTTGAGATCACGTCTCGTCGCTCTAGTCCCGCCTCTTTGGCGAGTTCGCTCGGCGTCAGGTGATTGGCCATTGGACCAGTTCCTCCTTGTGACGATCAGAACTTGATGGTGAAAGTATTGCGCGACCGGCGGACGGAATCAACATATTTAACAACATTTCTCGACGCCGTCCGGTGAAACTTTAAGCTGGCGCGCGTTGGTGGCTGGTGGTCGGCGGCTCAAGATAGGGCGGCGGCGGCCCAGGATGCTGGTTGATCGCTGCTGGTCGTTGAAATGACGGCCCTTGAGTCAGGCGCCGTCGCCGACTTGTTGCCTGGTCCACACGGCTGGCGCGCACCTGCCACAATTGCTGGACTCGGGGCGTGGCGCAGCCTGGTAGCGCGCACCGTTCGGGTCGGTGAGGTCCCCGGTTCAAATCCGGGCGCCCCGATAGCATAGGTCTTCACGTTTGTCTTGGTGACATGTTCACGTTTGGGGTGGATGGAAGGGT
>JBMFHK010000022.1:0-29855 GCA_049976865.1 Solirubrobacteraceae bacterium
GCTCAAGCACAAGATCCGACCCGACCTGATCACCCCGTACTGGGACGAACTGCTCCGCCTGTCCGCGTCGCTGCGGCACGGGTGGGCGCCCGCCAGTCTGCTCCTCACCCGGCTACAAGCCGGATCGCGCCGTAACCCGCTCGCCCAGGCGCTGCAGGAGTACGGGCGGCTGATCAAGACCAACTTCGTGCTCGACTGGCTCGCCGATCAAGAGCTCCGCGCCCGTGTCAGTCGGCAGTTGAACAAGGGCGAGCAGATCCACGCTCTCCGCCGCGAGATCTTCTACGCCAACGAAGGCCACGTCCGCCAACGCACGCCCGAGCAGCAGGACGAGCAGGCGCTCTGTCTGGCGATCGTCGTCAACACGATCATCGCCTGAAACACCGTCTACACCCAGCGTGTGCTGGACGAGCTCCGTTCCTCCGGCGAGCTGATCACCACAAGCGAGATCGAGCACATCTCACCACTCGCCCACCAACACATCCACCTATACGGCCACTACCCATTCGACCTCGCCGACCGGACGGGCACCCACCGCTCAGGTCCGCGGCGACGTCAGACAAGCCAACACCGACACCGAACGCGCCGAACCGCGTCTAACGTAAACCGGACAAAATTGCGCGGTTACTACCGGAGACTCGGCTGCAATACGGTCGATGTCAGCGGACCAAGGCCACCCAGCCGGCGAGTGCAAGCAATGTAACCCCCACAACCGGCACGGTGAGCACTATGCCCTGGCGCAGATACTCGCCCCAGGTGATCTTGATGCCCTTGGAATCAAGGACGTGCAGCCACAGCAGCGTGGCAAGGGAGCCGATCGGCGTGAACTTCGGGCCCAGGTCAGCGCCGACCACGTCTGCGTAGATGAGCGCCTGGTGCGTAGCCACGCTCACACGCATCCCGTGGACCGAGAGGGCCGCGATGAGTGTGGTGGGCATGTTGTTCATCACCGCGGAGAGCGCAGCCGTCGCAAATCCGGCAACCATGGTGGCGGGGACGATCCCATCACTGGCGGCACCGCGCAGGAGATTGGACAGGTAGACGGTCAGCCCAGCGTTGTAGAGGCCGTAGACGACGAGGTACATGCCGAGCGAAAACACAACGATCCGCCACGGCGCCTCGCGGACCACGGCCGCACTCGAGAGCGCCGAAGACTTCTTGGCAAGAGCAAGGATCGCCGCCGCGGCGATTGAAGCGGGGATCGCCACGGGGAAGTGCAGCGGCTCCGAGGCGAGATACCCGGCGAGCAGCACAGCAAGAACGACCCATCCGGCCCTGAACAACGTGCGGTCCTTGATCGCGGTAACCGGGCGGGCCAGCTCCGTGCCATCGAAACGGACAGGGATCAGACGCCGGTAGAAGACAAAGAGCACAACGACGCTCACGGCAAAGGACACGAGGTCGATCGGGGCCATCGTGGCGGCGTAGGTTAGAAAGCCAATGTGAAAGAAGTTGGCGCTCACGATGTTTACGAGGTTCGACACTACGAGCGGCAGGCTCGTAGTGTCGGCGATGAACCCGGCCGCCATCACGAACGGCAGCGCCTGGCGCCGCTTGAAACCAAGCGCGCTCACCTGCTGGTAGACGATGGGGGTAAGGATCAGCGCGGCGCCGTCGTTGGCAAAAAACGCAGCCACCAGCGTTCCGAGCGCAAGCAGGTAGAGCAGCGCTCTCCTCGCGTCGCCTCTCGCCCGGGCGAGCATGTGCAAGGCTGCCCACTCAAAGAAGCCGATGCGGTCCAGCACGAGTGAGATGACGATCACCGCCACGAAGGTGACCGTGGCATTCCACACGATGCCCCAGACCGTGGCCACATTCGCCAGGTTCACTACACCTAGCAGGAGCGCGACCACGGCGCCACCGGCTGCCGACCAGCCGATGGAGAGGCCCTTTGGCTGGGCGACCACCAGGACCAAGGTGACAAAGAAGATCGCGACGGCCACCGCGGTCAGCGTGGAACCGGTGAGGGTTACCACGGATGCGCCGCAAGCGGGTGTGGTGGCTCCAGCCCGAGCACAGCGCTCCTGAGATGGACGCCGATGTCAAGGGCGTGATCGGGTTCCAGTGGTTGTTTTGGTTTCGTCATGGTGGTGGTTGCTGGGGTCTGGTCAGAGCGGGCCGGTGTCAGGCCTGCGGCTGGCGTTCGGGCTGGCCGGTGAGCGCAAAAGCGGCGTGAGAGGGAGTCAGAATGCACAAACTGCAGGCCCAAAAGCCAGTCTGTGCATCTGATGTCGAAAACAGGCGGGTCTGGGAGCAAACTGGCTTTGCGCGGTACCAGTTTGTGCATTTGAGCTCGCTCGCAGACAGGTGTGACGGTTTTTGCGGCGGGTGTGACGGTTTGCGGTCTTGGTGAGACGCCCGCGATGCTGGCAGACCCCCAAGAGCACTCCGGCAAGACGTTTTCCCGGCCGCCAGGCCAGCCCGCCGCCATCCGAGAACCAGCCAAGCTCGCCGGCCCAGCGATCGCCCCCAAGGCTGTGAGGGTCCGGACCGCGCGCAACGCGAGCAACGCCTTCATCTAGTCCTCCAACACCTGAGAAGCTAACCCGCGAACCCGCAACACGAGGACCAGCCCCTTGCATCCATGCTGACTAGCGAGGAGTGCCTGCCGGGACGGTTCGGGGAAGCGACGTGGGCCCTTGTTCGTAACGATCGACCCACTTGCGGGGGCAGGCTCGCCTGGGCTGTCGCCGTCGAGATCGAGCTCGTAGCGCGTGCTGACCTCGACGGGCGCGCCGACCGCCCGGTTGACCGTGCCGGTGCGCCGGGCTTCGAGCAGCGCGGCTTCCCAGACAGCAATGAGCGGCGGGAAGAACCCGGGCTGCTCGCGCACCTCCCAGACCTCTTTGCTCGAGAGGCGCTGGAGCACGAAACCCACCTCGAGGCTGTCGTCGAGGCGATGAGTACCGGAACGGACCCGTCCACCGGTGAGGTTGGCGGAGAGATCCCCGAGACACGGCGAACTCCTGCAAACCACCAGCAGGTCAATGCGATCCAAGGGCTCATCGGGAAACGCCGTGCCAGCAAGGGCACGCACCGGGGCACGTCAAGTCCGCGATGGCAATGGCGGGTGCGGCCACGCTGAAAGTTCTTTCCATCCCACCCATGCCGGTGACAAACACCAAGCGAACGGGACTGGCGAGCAACTCGCAGGGAAGCGCAGCCACTGCGAGCGCGGCAGTAGGTCCGTCGGAGATGTTCTCGCCCTTGAGGACCAGATCTTGGTCGTGAAGCCTACCCGGCTCGACCGCAAACGTAGCTGGAGCCGGGACAACGCCCGGACGGCGCACCCTCGCCGAACAGTACATCGAGGATCGAACACGTCTTTCGTCATCAGCGCCAGCTCCAAATCTACAGCCAATCGTCGAACAACGATAAGCATACCCGGGGCGCCCACGCATCGGCACCGGCAGTGGTGGACACTTCAAAACCACCCCAACCCAGCACAAGTCTGTGCCCTGCCCCGTGGGAACGGGCCTGCATACCCGCTAACTGGGTTAAGGTGTGGTTTCAAGGCTGCGCACCCCTTGCATAATCGTATCCAGAGGAGTGAAATCGCGCTTGTGGACGCTGCCCATGAGCTCAACCGGACGGGCGTGCGGCGCTATCTTGACCGCGTCAGCGGCCGCTGGCGCTTGGACGGCGCCTACATCGCCGGGCCGGAACCGCGTGGCGAGACTGCTGATTCCGCATCAGACCTTGGGCCAGATCTCTCCGGCGTCGCCGCGCTGTTCGACGAGTCACAGCTTCATTTCCGGGTCGTTTTGGTGTCCAACGACTTTGACGAGCTGCCGTGGCTGGAGCGCACCCACACGGCCAGCTCACTGTGGGATGTGCTGGAAATGGGCGCTACCGTCGAGGTGGAGTGTTACACGCGCGCCGAGTTCGAACGCAAGCGTCAGTCAAACAGCAGGCTGCGCGACACGATCTGGCACGGGCTTGATCTGCTCGCCCTGATCTAGGCTCATCCGAGCAAGCCGACGGCGCGGTTGGCCGGCGCCAGAGTCGGCTGCTGGCTTGTGAGGGTCGCGATAGGGCCCCTCCAAGAGCCTTGGCCGACGAGACTCAACGCTTGCGCAGCCGTGGCAATGGCCGCGCATGGTACCGAATAGGCTTCGGCCCAACGAGTGCCAGAGCGCGCAGGTTCACCGTACCGAATCTGATCCGCACCCCGATCTGCACCGTCAAGCGGTGGCCTGCAGCGTCCTCAAGAACCCAGAAGGCAGGCGGCGAGAGGGTCAGCACCCGATGAAATCCGCCGCCGCCCCGAAGGCGGTAGCCGACCGAGCCGAGAGCCAGGCGACGGACGGTTGCCACAGAGGCCGGGCCGACAGGACGCACCCTTGCGGTCAACACCAGCCGGCCAGCGCACCGGGCGTTAGACGGACCCGAGCATGTCAGTCCAAGTACCGCCGTGCGACGCTTGGTGACGATCGCTGACGGGTCAAAGCGCAGCTGACCGGCAACCACGGGAAACGGGATGCCGGCGACTTCGCCGACCGCCGCGCTGCCGGCAGCTGCCCCCTCCACCGTGGTGGTTGTGGTCGCGCTGAAAAAGACCTCACCGGATCCCTGCGCGTCAGGGACATCCGGCCCGGCGGCGATGCGAGCGCCGACCTGTGGCAGCGTGTAGTCAGCGGGAAGCGGGTACTCGGTGACCGCATCGTCAGCGAGGTTCAGAACGCCGATCGTACCGACTCCACCGCCGGCTCCCTGGTCTATGAACCACACGTTTCCATCCGGTCCGATGGTCATCGCACCCACGTTGCTCAAGCCGGACGCCACCACCCGCAGGGCACCCGGCGACGACGGGTCAAAGGCAACGATCTCCGTGTTGGCACCGGAACTCTGCATGCCCGCCGCTGCGTACATGAGGCCGTTGCCAGCCTCAACGATCGTGCCGGGAATCGAGCTAAGCGCGCCAGTGTTGCTGCTGGGATCGCCGTATGGTCCGTACAGCGAGCCACCGCTGCTCAGCGCGCCGAGCTGCCCGGCCGCATCCGTGAACCAAACCAGCCGGCCGCTGGCGCCAAGCGCGTAGGCGCCGCCATCAAAGCTGCCGGAGAGAGGCAGCGTCGAACAGACCGCGGACGGTGCCGCTGTGATTGCGCAGCGGACCACTGAGCCGGCGTTGTTGGAGACGTAGAGCGCACCGTCCGCGCCGAGGGTCATGTCCTCCGCGTAACCGTTGAAGGTCGCAACCGGGTTCACGCCAGGACTGGCAGAGCCCTGACCTCCCACCGCATACAGAGTGTCGTCAGGACCGCTCTGGTCGTTGTCGATGATCCAGTCGTATCCGTCGCCGTCAACACTTGCGTAGTTGAAGGGAGGCCCATTGTCAGCGTTGAAGGCGTCACCAGCCACAATCGAGGCTATGCCAGCGGGCGTGATGGAGAGCAGATCCTGATGTGAGCCATTCACCACCACCCATTCAGCGTTGGATCCGTCCGGCGCAGGCGCTAGGGCCGGCACCTGCGTGGTTGTGTTACCCACCCCCGCGGTTGCCACCAATCTGGGCGGCACCACGAAGGCTGACACGGTGACGCTTGGCACCCGGCGTGCGGCTTTGGCTGCATCAGCAGCGGGTGCAGCGCCAAGCAGCACGACCGCACACAGCAAGCCGACCGGCATCAGCCAGCGCAACTTATGGTGTTTGGTTGTTGTTGGATATGCCACAGACGCACGCTTCCCAGATCACCAAGCATGAAGGGCGAACCGCGCCCGAGAGCCAGATCGATATGAGCCTTCGACCTCAATCACTGAAACCATTCCGCAGGCAAAGGTTGCGCCCGCTCGTATATGCACTCACAGTTGCGCCAGCGCTGCTGATCGGCGTGAGTGCGAGCGCCCACTCCACTGCGCACCAGGTTGTGAACGTTCCGACCTCCACGGTGACGGTGCAGGCAAGCACCCTTCACGCCGTGCCGCCCTCCTTCCTGGGCCTGTCGATGAACGTTGAGGAGATGGAGGACTTCACAAACCAGCCGGCCTTTCCCAACTTCGTCAGGCTGATCTCCCCCGCAGGAGGCGGTCCCACCGTGATCCGGGTCGGAGGGACGTTCGCGGATGCGATGTACTGGAACGGCGAGGAGGAGCACGTCGCAGCTCAGTACCGTGCCCCGGCCAACGATGCCTTCTATGCAAACGAAGCGTTCCTGCAGTCGCTCGCGGCGGTACTGTCGCAGACCGGCAGTGACGCGATCCTGAACGTCAACGCCGCAGCCCACGACCCGCAGATGGCGCTTGATTACCTCGAGGCCGCGGAGCAAACACTGCCCAGCGGCAGTCTGATCGCCGCCGCCATCGGCAACGAGCCCAACCTTTACCCCATGGGGGTGGACGGCATCACCAAGAGTGTCGGCAGCTGGGTGACACGGTTCTCCGCCTACCGCTATGACACGCTGTTCTCGCTCTACGCAAACCTGCTGTCGCGCCATCTGCCGACGCTGACCCTGGCTGGGCCGGAGCTGGCCGAACCTGACACTTCGTGGCTGACCTCGCTGCTTGAAACCGACGCGGGCCAGGTCGGTCTTGCCACCGAGCACTACTACGCCTACAGCGCGTGCGCCAAGACCGGCAGCACCAGCTACCCGTCGCTGCTCAAATACTTCCACATCACAAATATCGTCCAGGACACCCGCACGATTGAGCAGGCCGCTGCCACCGCCCACAGCTTTGGACAAAAGTTCCGCCTCACCGAGCTTGGCTCATCAACCTGCCTGGGGGTCCCGTCGATCAACGACTCATTTGCGACCAGCCTGTGGGGCCTTGACGTCCTCTACCAACTGGTCGCAGATGGCGTTGACGGCGTCAACATCCACCTGCGTGCCAACGAACCCAACACCGCCATCCAGGCGTCACCGTCAGGCCTCACGGCACACCCGCTGCTTTACGGTATCGCTGCGTTTGCCAGCACCCTCGGGGCTGGCGCACAGCTTGAACAGGTGTCGGGAACGCTGCCCTCCAACCTCGCCGTCTGGGCGGTACGCAGAGACAGTGGCTGGAGCCTTGCGCTGATCAACGACACCAACCAGCAACAGACCGTCCGCGTCAAGATGCCCGCCAGTGCGCCGATGACCGTCAAGGCGCTGACCGCATCATCCCCGTGGTCGCTATCAGCAAGCTTCGGTGGTCAGACGATCGGTTCCGCAGGCACGTGGCAGGGCACAGCCGTGAGCCAGCAGGTGACTCCAGTCTCCGGCTATTACTCTTTCACCGTCGCGCCTGACAGCGCTGAGATCGCCTCGACCGGACCCTAGCTGGCGTTCAGACAAGCACGCGGATCGTCCGGAAGCTCGGATCGGCGGCACCATGCAAACGCGCTCCGGCCGCCACCATCTGCTGCAGGTAGCTGATCACCTCGTGGGTGACCAGCTCGCCGGGCAGCAGCGTCGGCACCCCGGGCGGATAGCCGGCCACGGCCTCCGTGGAGACTCGCCCGACCGCTTCCTCAACAGGCATCGCGACACTGGCACCGAAAAACGCATCACGGGGCGCAACGACGGGCTCGGCACTCACGGGATTGGGAGCCTGCGGGAACGCGCCCGAACCCAGGTCGAGTCCAGCGGGACTCGACCTGGCGCTGATCCGCTTTACCGTCTCTGCCAGATCGTGGGCAACACGTTCAAGCGGCTCGATGGGCTGACCCAACCCGAGCACCAGCACGATCGTCGCGTGCGTGGCAAGTTCAACGTATATGTCGTAGGAGCCGCGAAGCGCATCCGATACCTGGTAGCCGGTCAGCCCGGTGCCGCGCACGTCAATAACGATCCGCAGCGGATCCCAGCCGGCAACACCGGGACGGCCAACCATCTGCGCGCCGACGATCGCGCAACCGGGAATCTGATCGATCGCTTCACGCGCACGTTCTGCGGCACGGATCGTCCGATCCAGCAGCAGCTCACCGTGCACAACCAGCTGCCGGCGAGCCGCGTCCAGTGAACCCATCAACAGCGCACTCGGGCTGGTTGAGCGAATCAGCCGTACCGCGCGCGCAACCGCGTCAGCGTCAACCCGACCACTGTCGGAGACCAGCAGCATCGCCGACTGTGTGAGACTCCCAACGATCTTGTGGGTTGAGGCGAGCATCGCGTCCGCCCCAAGCTGCAACGGTGAGGCCGGCAGTGCCGCGTGAAAACCGAAGTGGGCACCCCACGCGCAATCCACAATCAGCGGAAGCCCCGCCGCGTGAGCCACCTCAGCACACCCACCAACATCAGCGGCCATTCCGTAGTAGGTCGGCGAGACGATGAAAACCGCCTCCACCGGAGCGCCCGCCTGCTGGGCCTCCTTGAGTGCGCGCTCAAGCGCCTGCGGGATCACACCGTGTGCGATACCAAGTTCCGCGTCGTACTCGGGCGAGACGAAGCGTGGCAGGCCACCGGACAGCACCAGGCCGTCGATCATGGAGGCGTGTGAGTTACGTTGCAGCAAGACTCTACGCCCGGGACCGGCAATCGCCAGGCACAGCGCGTGGTTACCCTGCGTGGCACCGTTGGTCAAAAACAGGCAGCGTTCAGCGCCATAAGCCTCCGCCGCAAGCAGCTCAGCCTGCTGGTAGGGGGTGGGCGAAAGACCGATGTCAATCCCGTAGATGTCCAGAGGCACGTCGAGCGCCAGCGCCGCGAGCCCTACCGCGCTGCGGTAACCGGGGTCGGCGCCACCACCCCCCTTGTGCCCAGGAACATGAAAGCGTGTCGAGCCGCGCAAACCGTATGCGGTGATCGCTTCCAGGTACGGTGCGGACGGTTGCTCGGCCGCCGGCCGCGCTTGGCCGGCGGCGTGCGCCCCAGTTTCAGGTCCGGTTTGAGACATTGGCCGCCTTCAGTAGATATGCCCTCACAAACCCGTCGAGATCGCCGTCGAGCACGCGGTTGATGTCACCGGTCTCAACGCCCGTACGGTGGTCCTTGACCATCGTGTAGGGATGCAGCACGTAGGACCGGATCTGGGAGCCAAAGTTGACATCCTGGGCCTCCCCCCGGGCCCGCGCAATCTCTTCACGCCGTTCACGCTCAGCCCGCTCAGCGAGTTTGGAGCGCAGCATCGCCATCGCCTCCGCACGGTTGGATGATTGCGAGCGCTCGTTCTGACACTGCACCACGATCCCGGTTGGCCGGTGCGTGATCCGCACCGCGGAATCGGTCTTGTTGACGTGCTGGCCGCCAGCACCGCTGGCGCGATACGTGTCGACCTGAAGATCGTCATCGTCGAGCTCGATCTCGCCCACATCCTCGATCACCGGCGAGACCTCAACGCCCGCAAAACTCGTCTGACGCCGGTTGGCGGAATCAAACGGTGAGAGCCTGACCAGCCGGTGAACACCCTTCTCGCCGGCATACAGACCGTAGGCGTTCTCACCCTTGACCAGGAAGGTGGCGGATTTGATGCCGGCCTCCTCGCCCGCGGACGCCTCTAGCAGCTCACTCTGAAAGCCGCGCCGCTCAGCCCAGCGCATCTCCATGCGCAAAACCATCTCCGCCCAATCCTGTGCGTCGGTGCCACCTGCTCCCGAGTTGACGGTCACAAACGCGTCCCCCGGGTCGTAGCGCCCGGCAAACAGGCGCTGCTCCTCAAGCTGTTGCAGGCGCGCTTCAACGCTCGCCACCTGTTCAAGCAGCTCACCCTCGATCGACGGGTCTTCATCGAGCAGGTCCGCGAGCGCAACCACGTCCTCAGCGTCGCGCTGGACAAGGTTGAAAGTTTCAAGCCGACGGGACGCACGGGCATGTTCAGCGCTCACCTTTGCAGCGACCTCCTGGTTCTCCCAGAGGGAAGGCTCGGCCATCTCGGCGCTGAGCTGCGCCACCCTTTCGCTCAGGCTGACTGGGTCAAAGATAGTCCGCCAGCAGCTTTAGCTGCTCGCGGACGGCGGTGAGACGCTGGGAGAGCGGCTCGGTGGGGGCGGCGGACATAGCCTGCAACCGTAGCAGCCCGCGCCGTAGTGTGAGGTTCTGATCCGCAGTACTGAGACTAGCCCTGTGGCCAGCGGCAACCGTCAGGGCTTGGACTTCAGGTAGACCGCATAAAAGTCCCGGATATCAGGCGTCAGGTAGCGGTTCGGTGACTGGCTCATTCCCGACAGAAGGTTCGCAGGGTCGGCGGCGCCCGGGCCGGTGTAGGTTATGAAGCTCGGCCATTCTGCGTTGATGTCAAGCTGCATCGCCCGGACAGCCCCGGCGTGAATGAGGATCTGGGCCAGCGAAGCGACGGTCTGGTAGTCGGCTGCCGCATAGATCAGATTGCCGTATTTATCAATACCCAGGCCGCTTCGCCACACCTCAATGGCGTTGCCCAGTGTGAAACCCCACTGGGGACCGTCAGAGAGGTTCGGGTTCGGCTTGCCGTTGTTGACGATGAGCGGGAGGTTCTGGCGGGCCCACAGAACGTCGTGTGGCGCCTTGGGTCCGTATGTCCACGAGATCACGTTCATGCGGCCGTTGCGATATTTGACGAACGTCGCCTTGCCGTCGACCATGGGCGCATAGGTGACACCGTTGACAACAACACCACCACCCGAATCGGCGATCTTGAAGCCACTGTTGAAGGTGGCCAACAGCTTGTACCGCAGGTTTGGGGGCACCTCCTCAGGCCCTCGGTTTGGGATGTTCACCGCCGGCTCCTCAGAGCCGGGGTAATACTGGATGTCCACCTGGGTGTGGTCGATCCAGGCGACGCCCGCCACCATCTGTGGATAGCTCGGGTTGCTGCGATAGCTGGTGATCAGCACAGGCGAGTATTTCACACCGCGCTCGTGGAACGGGGCACGCCACACCCCTTCACCCGGTAGCGCCGGATGGATCAGCGGTTTGAGCGGCGGCGGCTCATAGTAAGCGGGTACCGAGGCATGCCTGGTCGCCGCTTTGCGCACGGTCTGTCCGGCAACCACCGCGCCAGCCTGCTCGGGCAGGCGTTTGAGCGGGGGACCACCCTTGGAGGGGGCTGTCAACGTGTAGTACCAATCCTCGATGTGAACCACAATTCCGCGTGCACCGTTGTCTCGCATCCACTCAACCGTGGCAACCGAAACGGGAATACCGGACTGACCGAACTGGTAGCTGACCCATGAGATGACGGGCATCACAAGTGACAGGGCAGCGGTCAGCATCAGCACACGCCCCAGCCGGGGCCGTCGGGAGCGGCGACGGACCTCGGCGCGCCGGCGGAGCGAACGCTCGGCAGAACTCACGTAGAGATCCCCAGCTGGTGGAGTTGCACGCTCCCGCAGACCACTTTGCGACGACGACATTCGGGGCTGAGGATGGCCGGTGATGGGTTCAGAACGCTTAAGAAGCCATGAGGGATTTCTCACCATAGCCGCACCGCGAGGCTTGTGGACGAAGCTAGTCTATTTGCTGTGAAATTGACTAGAAGAGGCCGCGAGCTTTCCGCGGCGGTCGCTCTAACGCTGTTTGTCCTGGTTATCTCACCGGGTGCGGCGATCACAGCGATCTGGGCGGTCTTGGTGCTTGCGGCCGGGCTGGTATTCAAGCTCTTGGCGCGCCGACGGCAACCCCACGGCCAGTATGCGCCACGACGCCGGCACCGCCGACCCGGTCGTCAGGTGCGAGTGCCGCGCTCAGCTCAGCGCCGCTAAGCGGCCAACCCGCAGTCTTGGGCGCCGTTGAAGCACGGTCGCGTCGACGGCACGGTCAGACACTCCTGCGCCGCAGCATGTTCAGCCAACGGTGTTCACAGGCTGGCCAGGCCGCGGCGTCACCGAACCAGTCAGGCGCCGTGGCACTTCTTGTATTTCAGTCCGGATCCGCACCAGCATGGGTCGTTGCGGCCCGGTAGTACGTCCACATGTCGCTGCTGCACCGCCGGTGCGCCCTGAGCACCCATGTCTCCCTCGTGCATCACCGACGCTTCACCGGCGAGCGAGGCGGCCTGTACTGAGCCACCAGCCACAGCCGCCATTGCCAGTGAGCCGGCGGGGCCCGGTGTAGCCCCGGAGTAACTGACGCGGCCGCCCCCGGTAGCGTTGGAGGAGGCGGCGCTCGGCGTGCGCGTTGGCAGCGGCATCGGCTCGGGCTGCTCGTCCGGATTCTCCTGGATGGTGACCTCAACGTGGTAGATCATCTGGGCGTAATCCGACCACACCTGGTTCATCAGGTCGCCAAACAGCGCAAACGCATCGTTCTTGTAAGCCACAAGGGGGTCGAGCTGGGCGATCCCGCGCAGGTGGATGCCCTCACGCAGATAGTCCATGTCGTGGAGGTGCTCGCGCCAGCGCTCGTCGATGGTCTGCAAAAGCAGGAAGCGCTCCAGCGCCCGCATCAGCTCCTCGCCAAGCTCCTGCTCGCGCTGGTCATAGAGCGCCTGTGCCTCCTCCTGCAGGCGCAGCGAAAGGTCGTCCCGGTCGACCCGGTCAGGATCAACCATCAAAACTTCTTCGCTCGGCGGGAAGATCTCACTGATACGCGCCAGCAGACCGTCCACATCCCAGTCCTCGACAAAGTCACCAGCCATGTACTCGTACACAAGGCGGTTGACGAGCTTGGCGATCTCCTCACGTGCGACGCTGCTCATGTCGCGCCCCTCCAGAACCTCGTCCCGGTAGGAGTAGATGACCTCGCGCTGCTGGTTGAGCACGTCGTCATACTCGAGCGTGTGCTTGCGCATCAGGTAGTACTGCTGCTCAACCTTCTCCTGTGCCGCCTCAATCTGCTTGGACAGCAGCCCCGCCTCAATCGGCTCCTCGTTGCCCTCCTCGTCGTAGGAGCCCAGACGGTTGAGGATCTTGTAGATGCGGTCGCCGGCAAACAGCCGCACCAGGTCATCCTCTGCTGACAGGAAGAAGCGCGATTCTCCCGGGTCGCCCTGTCGACCAGAACGGCCACGCAGCTGGTTATCTATCCGTCGCGACTCGTGCCGCTCGGTTCCGAGGATAAATAGCCCGCCGGCCTCGACAACCTCCTGGCGAGAGACCTCCAGACGGCGTTCGATCTCAGGCAGCACGTGGTGCAGGTGTTCGTCGTAGTCAGGCATCCCGCGCTCAAGCCCGAGCTTGCGCAACTCAATCTCAGCGAGATGTTCAGCGTTGCCGCCCAGCTTGATGTCGACACCACGGCCAGCCATGTTGGTGGCGATCGTGACGGCGCCCGGCGCACCCGCCTCGGCAACGGTGTCACCCTCATGCGCTGCGTGCTCCGGCTTGGCGTTCAGGACCGCATGCGGGATCCCGCGCTTGTTGAGACGTTCGGACAGGAGCTCTGAGACCTCAACCGAGATGGTCCCAACCAGCACTGGCTGGCGGCGCGCGTGGCGCGCCTCGATCTCCCTGACCACAGCGCTCCACTTACCGTCCTTGGTCTTGTACACACGGTCGTTGCGGTCCGCGCGGACCATCGGGCGGTTGGTGGGGACCTGGATCACCGGCAGCTCATATATCTTCATGAACTCGGTCGCCTCGGTCAGCGCCGTGCCGGTCATACCCGCGAGTTTGTCGTATTTGCGGAAGTAGTTCTGGAGCGTCACCGTAGCGAGCGTCTGGTTCTCCTCCTGAACCCTCACCCCCTCCTTGGCCTCAACGGCTTGGTGCAGCCCCTCTGACCAGCGTCGGCCCTCCAGGATGCGACCGGTGTGTTCGTCGATGATTTTGACCTCGTCGTCGATGACCTCATAGTCGACGCCTCGCTTCTTGAGCGCCTGCGCTTTCAGAGCCTGCTGCAGATGGTTGACCAGATGGCCGTTCTCCGCCTTGTACAGATGGTCAATGCCAAGGAAGCGCTCCGCCTTTGCGACGCCACGCTCGGTCACGGACACGGTTTCATACTTCTCGTCGAACTCGAAATCGAAGTCAGCGACAAAGTCCTTCTTGGTGCGTGGGTCCATGCCAAGCGGGGTTTTGCCGGGTTCCATCAGCGGTGCGAGCTTCGCGAACTGCTGATAGAGGTCGGCCGCCTGCTCTGGAGCCCCGGAGATGATCAACGGCGTGCGAGCCTCGTCGATCAGGATGTTGTCGACCTCGTCCACAATCGCGTAATGGTGGTAAGGCGATCCGCTGGCGGGTTTTGGCCTGCCACCATGCTGGACTTTCTCCTCAAGGGTCGTGGCCATGTTGTCGCGCAGGTAGTCAAAACCGAACTCAGAGTTGGTGCCGTAGGTGACGTCAGCCGCATAGGCCTCACGCTTCTCCTCATAGGGCTGCATGTTCTGAAGGATCCCGACGCTCACGCCGAGCATGTCGTACACGGGCTTCATCCAAAGCGCGTCGCGACGGGCCAGGTAGTCGTTGACGGTGACCACGTGCACGCCCCTGCCGACGAGCGAGTTCAAGACCACGGCCGCAGTGGCGGTAAGCGTCTTACCCTCGCCGGTCTTCATCTCAGCGATCGCGCCCTCATGAAGCACCATGCCGCCGATCAGCTGCACATCAAAGTGGCGCATCCCCAGAGCTCGTCTGGCAGCCTCGCGCACCATCGCGAAGGTTTCCGGCAGCAAATCGTCAAGGCTCTCCCCAGCTTGCGCCCGTTCTCTCAGGCGGTCCGCGAGCTCCCGCAGCTCCTCATCGCTTGAGGCTTCCATCTCCGGCTCAAACGCGGTGATGCGTGAAACGCGCTGCTCAAAAGAGCGGAACTTCTTGGCTTCGCCGATGCGAAGCGCACGATCGAGAAAGGCCATGGTGCAAGCGTATCGCAGGACCTGCCGCCCTCGGCCACACTAACGGCCGGCTAACGGACCCGGAACAGAGCGCTGTCAGCCGACCGCCGCAGCGACTGACTGACGCACCCGCAAGCGAGCGCTGTCGGCCGGCCGCACTAACCGCCGGCCGACAGCCAGCGAACCGCTCAGTTGAGATCGACCACCGGCTCGGCAGGCAGCACATCATGGTGCTCAGCCCGATAGCTGCGGCGTTTGTCGCGATGGCGCTTGACCTGCACGGTCAGCTCCTCGGCAACCTTGTTCACGGCTTGATGAACGTCGCGACGCGCACTGGAGGCACGCAGTGTCACACCCTTGAGGTGAAGCGTCGCCTCCACAACCTTGGAGTCGGCGATCGAGGGGTTCTGCTCCTGGAAGATCTCAAGCTCAAGCTCCGCCAGCTCTGAAACCTGTCGGGCAATCACCCGGAACTCACGCTCGACGTGCTCACGCAGCTCCTCTGACACCGGAACGTTACGTCCCTTGACCTCGACGCGCATCGCGCACCTCCTGAAGGAGAGGTTGTATTTCCTGACTTCACACAAGATAGATCGGCATCCGGCGTTTGTCGATAAGAGTCCCGCAAGACTGGACCCACTGGCCGGCACGCCGTCCGGGTTCCTCGCACACCCGGTGTTCGCCGCCTTTTTGTCCATGGCGCCACGACGCTGCTTGAGCCAGTTCCCGCGCGCAGCTCGCCCAGGCGCGCGCTGCGCAGACTCAGTAAACCAGCAGCGAGGCGCCCAGCGCGCGCTGCGCAGACTCAGTAAACCAGCAGCGAGGCGCCCAGCGCACCGCCAAGGTCACCGAGCCCCACAAGCCTTACGTCCGGTTCGGCGTGAGCCGGAAACAGATGCGGACGCATGGCGCCCAGAATCCGCTGTACGTAAGGCTCGCCGAAACGCACGCCCAAGCCGCCTCCGATGATCACGGCCTCAACGTCAAGCAGGTTGACCGCCGACGCGATGGCAGCGCCGAGCGCCGTCACCGCCTCGTCGATCAGCTCGGTGGCGAGTGCGTCACCGTGTTGCAGCGCGTGCGCCCAGACTGAGCTGGTGAACCTGGTGTGCTGCTTGTCACGCATGATCGCGGGCAGGTCGCTGTGTCTTCCCTCACCAATCAGTTTGCGTGCGTGAGCTTCCAGCGAGCTGCGGCCCGCGTAAGCCTCCAGACAGCCGTGGTTGCCACAGCCACAGCGTCGCCCACCGATGTGCACCACCATGTGGCCGATCTCGCCGGCGCCGCCGCGGCCGCGCCAAAGCTGGCCGCCAAGGATCAGAGCACCACCCACACCGGTGCCCCAGAACACGCCCAGCAGCGAGCTGTAAGGACGCCCGGCCCCCATCTCGAACTCAGCCGTGACGGCCACCTGCACGTCGTTTGCGACCTTCACAGGCGCACCCAGCCTCTCTTCAAGCTCACGCCCAAGCGCGAAGCTGCCATCCCAGCCGGGCAGGTTGCGCGCACCCGAGACCATGCCGGCATCGCTGTCAACGGTGCCTGGCGAGCCCACGCCAACACCCACCAGATCGCTGACATCGACGCCGGCAGACTGAGCCGCCTGCCGCATCGCGGCGACCATTGCAAGCGCCACGTCCACAGGAGCGCCTGTCGTTGGGGTCAGCTGACGAGCCGAACCGTGAACCTTGTGGTTTTGGTCAAAGACAACTGCTTCGATCTTGGTGCCGCCGAGATCAATGCCGCCTCGCAGTGCACCTGCTGGTTGTGTGGTCATGTCAAACCTCCAATCTCGCCGGCAAGCTTCAGGATACCTGTCTCACCCGGCGCCGAGCGCAGCCTTGATTGAGTCGGCTGACTCCACAGGTGCAGGATCAACACCGTCCAGAACCGCAAGATACAGCGACACCAGATCACCGAGCAACACCAGCGACATGAGCCGTCCAAGTCGCGTCTCACCGATCGTTTCGACCCTGAACGTGGGGTTGCCGCGCCCCGCGATCAGTCCGCGGGTCAGCTCGATCCGCTGGCGCAGACGCGGATGCAGGTCGCTGTCGTCGAGGAACACCGCACTGAACGGGCCCAGACCGCGTGCCCGCTCCCAGCCGAGCAGCTCATTGTGGTCAAGTTCGGGGAGTTCGGCTGCAAACGCAGGAGTCTTCGCGTTGCTATTGATCTGTGTCTTCCAGCGGTAGGCGACCGGCGCGGTGAGTCCCGCGCCGGCGATCTGCGGGACCGTCCGGTGAAGAGCACGAGCAAGCGTCTTGGCAAGCGAGTCTTCAGGCGCGTCCGGCCCCCACGCTTGCGCCAGCGCTGCGACGTGTTCAGCCGCAACGTCCACGTCTGCATGAAAGCTCTCACCGGCGCCACAAAGGCGAGCCACCTCAAGCGCCGCCACGACCGTGTAGCCGATCGTCGCCCGCGAACGGAACCCGCCAGGAAGCGAAACCACTCCGGCCCCATCATTGCGCGCCTGTGCCGCCAAGCTACCCCCGCTGGTCAACACGATTCTCGGTGCACCGAGCGCCTGAGCGGCGGCGTAGGCGGCCAGTGTCTCCTCGGTCTCCCCCGAGTAGCTGACACACAACACGGTCGTGTCAGGAGTGCTCCAACCCGGCAGGCCGTAATCTCTCCAGACCGCTACAGGGCGTGACGCCCCGTCGCCGAGCGCGGCGCGCGCCAGCGACCCGCCGAGGGAGGCCCCGCCCATACCGGCGATCACCAGACCGCCAGGTGTGTCCCGTGGCTGCAGGTTTGCCGTCTGCACCCGCCAGAGCGCGTCACGCAGCTGCTGGGCAAGACCAGTCACGTCACCGAACTGTCCCGTCCGGTCAGTTTCGGCACACACGTCGGCCGTCAGCGTCGGACGTTCGCTCAAAACCTGATGCCCCCGTCAGGCAGGCTGACCTCCGGAAAAATCCTCACGCCCGCGGCAAGCACGTTCTCATTGCCGATCCTCGCACGGCTGCCCACCATCGCCCCCCCGACGATCTGACAGCGCTCGCCGATCCGCGCATCGCCGCCGATGATTGCGTCGGTCACGTTTGTGCGCGCACCGATACTGGCTCCGTCCAGCAGCACCGAGCCTTCGATCCGAGCACCCGAGCCGACCTTTACCCCACGCCCCAGCACGACCAGTCCACCGATGACCGCGCTTGCGGCGATCTCACAGTCCTCGCCGACCACGACCGGAGCCGCGATACGGCCTCTCACGCCGCTGCTGGGAAGCAGTCGCATGCCGTGCCGGCGGAGCTCGTCACCGAGCGTCGTTGCGACGTTACCCTCCAGGACATCCCGTGTGGCCTGCATGTAGCGCGCCGGCGTGCCGATATCGAGCCAGTAGCCGACAGCCTCATAGCCGTAGAGCCCGCGACCCACCAGCTTGGGAAAGACGTCGCGCTCAATGGAGATGTTATTGCCGGCAGGGGCCATCTCCGCAAGTATGTCCCGCTCCAAAACGTAGGCACCGGCACTGACGTGGTTTGTCGCGATGCCGTGCTCCTGGCTGGGCTTCTCCAGAAACTCTTTGACGCTCTTATCGCCGTTGCACCGCACCAGCCCGTAGGCGGACGGGTCCTCAACACTGACCAGCGCCAGGGTTGCCCGCGCTTTAGTCTGCTCATGCTGGCGCAGCTGGTCGGTGAGGTCGATGTCAGTGAGCACATCGCCGTTGAGCATGAAGAACCGTTCGTCCAGAAGGTCCTGCGCATATTTGGCCGCGCCTCCAGTGCCAAGCGGCCGCAGCTCCTCTACGTAACGCAGCTTGACGCCGAACCTTGAGCCGTCGCCGAGCACGGACCTGATAGCTTCGGCTAGAAAGCCACACGACATGATCACCTCGTCGACGTCATGGCCACGCAGCCACTCCAGCATGTAACTGATGAACGGTCTGCCCACCAGCGGCACCACAGGCTTCGGGGTGTCCGAGGTCAGCGGTCGCAGCCGCGTGCCTTCACCACCAGCCAGAATCAGAGCCTGCATCTATCCCCCTTGCTGCGCAGTCGGTGAGCGCCTCAGCGGCCAACGCCCTCATACTCAAAACCAGCGGCCCTGACCGCCTCGCGGTCGATAAAGTTCCGGCCGTCCACCACGACACGACCGGTCGTGGCCGCCGCCACCTTTACCCAGTCGAGGTCAGCGAACTCCTGCCACTCTGTGACGATCACGATCGCGTCCGCCCCGGCCACAGCCTCCATAGCGGAGCTCGCAAACTGCACGCCTGGCATCAGCCTGCTGGCGTTCTCGGTGGCCACCGGATCGTAAGCCCGTACCAGCGCCCCGTCGGCCTGCAGCCGTGCGGCGAGCACCAGCGAAGAGGCTTCACGCATGTCGTCGGTGTCCGCCTTGAACGCCAGACCAAGCAGGGCGACCGTTTTGCCGACCAGCGTGCCGAGATGGTGGTGCAGCTTGGCAACGACACGCCGTTTCTGCAGCTCGTTGACGTCAATCACCGCGGATAGCAGCTGAAAGTGATAGCCGCTGTTACCAGCCAGCTGTTTGAGCGCGGAGACATCCTTGGGGAAGCAGGAGCCACCAAAGCCGATCCCCGGCCGCAGAAAATGCTCGCCGATGCGGCGATCGAGCCCCATGCCGCGTGCCACCTCAGTGACGTTGGCCCCGGTCTCCTCGCAGATGTTGGCTATCTCGTTGATGAAAGAGATCTTGGTGGCCAGGAAAGCGTTGGCGGCGAGCTTGATCATCTCCGCGCTCGCAACGTCCGTGCGGACCAGTGGTACGCCAAGCGGAGCGTACAGGTCAGCCACGGCATCTCCCGCCCAGCCACCGTCATCGCCGACCACCACCCGGTCCGGGTTGCGAAAATCCTCAAGCGCGGCCCCCTCTTTGAGAAACTCCGGACAGGACACGTAGGGAAAGTTCTCTCTGCCGGTGCGGTCAAGCTCGCGGCGCAGCGCAGCACCGGTGCCGACCGGGACGGTTGACTTCATCACGATCGCACGTGGCTGGGAAGGCGGAACCAGAGCAATCACAGCGTTCACAGCTGAAAGGTCCGCGTCACCGGAGTAGGTGGACGGTGTGCCAACCGCTACAAACAGAAGCCGCGCGTGGTCGAGCACTTCGCTCAGTTCGGTCGTGAAATGCAACAGCTGGCGATGCTGCGCGACTGACTGCGCAAGGCCCGGCTCGTAAATCGGTACCACGCCGCGGCGCAGGGCTTCGATCTTGGCCTGGTCGATGTCCACACACCACACCTCGTTGCCAAGCTCGGCAAACCCGGCAGCGGTGACGAGTCCAACATAACCTGTGCCAATGACGGCGATCGGTTCGCCTCTTGCGCTCATTCGCCAAGGCAGCGTACAGATTCGCCGCATTGCCTGATGCCTGGGGCGCTCACCGTGCCGGGCAGCCCAGCCATCCCCCTGCAAACCTTGCGGTCGGAAAGCCGCCCGCCGGCCGGCCGGTCATCAACCACGGATCCGCCTCAGCGTCAGGACACGGAGGCCTGCTCAATCAACCTCTTGCGCGGGCGAAGGTGGCGGCCATCGCGACCATCTGCGCCGCCGACACGTTGCTCTGGATCGTGTTTGAGACCCAGTACACGGCGCTTGGGGTGTGCCAGGCGACCAGTCTCAAAGCGCCGCCCTGGTAGTACTCAGCTAGTCGCTTGCCGTTGACGACCACAACCTTTGTCGGGTCCTGCAGAATCGGCGGGTCCTGCCAGGTGGTGCCCTGTACGGTGAAATACTCGCCGGTACCCAGATCCGTCACGCCACCATAGGTGAGCACTAGGGTCATCACGTAGGCCCGGTAGCGCTTGGAACCGGGCCCGTCGATCAGGTATTTGCGCGGGTAGGAGCCGGCGTAGGCGCTGGCGGGCTCATAGCCGATGTCACAGTTGGTGCTTGCCGAGGAGCAGTACGTGAAGTTGGTGGGGACGTCTTGCGGGTAGTAGACCGGAATCCCGACCGGCCCGAGCGCCGCTGCCTGTGCGCGGCCGCCAGCCGGGTCGGCGGCCATGTATGCCGGCAGCCTGAATCGCGGCTTGCGGCTGGCTCGGCTGTGCGGCTTGCCGGCGCCGCTGGAGCTGGGCTTTTGAGCTGCCGAGGTCGACGAGGGCCTCGTCGGTGCCATGAACTCACGGTAGGCGCGCTCCGCAGCAGCCTCACTGAAGGAAAGATCGTCTCCCCCATTGATGACCACGCCGGGGCCATAGGGGAACGGGATCGATTTGATGGTGCTGCCGTCCGAGTTAAAGGCCAGATCGAACAGTTCAATGAGACCGTCGGTGGTGTGCAGCGTCCCGTCACTCTGAACGTCGTTGGCAAAGTCTTTGAGCAGCTCAGTGCGCCGGGCCAGCAGGGTCTGGCCCGATGGCAGGCTCTCCTTTGCCCAGCGCAGGAAATCCTGCTGGCGAGCCTCCCGTACGATGTCTGAATCGTTGTGCCTGAACCGAACAAACGCAAGCGCGGTGTTTGGCCCCCCGAAGTCACTGCCCGTACCGCCGCAGAGCTTCTGATAGCCGGGCTGGATGTTGATGCTCGAGTAGTCTGTTACCGGGTTGGCGGCACCCTGGCTCATGTTGTAGTAGCGCTGGTCAATGTCGGAGTACACGCAGCCGAGCGCGTTGATCAGGTTTGAGAAGCTCGCGAAGTCAACCAGCAGGATGTGGTTGACCTTCAGGTTGGGGATCACGTTGTCACGTATCGTCTTTAACAGCAGTGACGGCCCGCCGATCGAGTAGGCCGCGTTTATCTTCTCGGTGCCGGCGCCGGGGATGTCCACGGCGAGGTCACGCGGGATCGAAAGCATGTTGATCGTCGTGGAGCTGTCGTTGAGACGCACCAGGATCATCGTGTCGGTGTTGCCGGGGGAGGATCCCTGTCCGAAGCGGTGGTCCACGCCGATGACCAGCATCGTCTCCGGCGCACCAGGTTGCGGGGCCGTGATCCCCTTGGTCGTCAGTGCCTTGTGGACGTTGATGATCTGGACGACGTGGGCGACCTCCAGCAAGCCGGCGGTAGCGGTTGCCCCAGCCGCTGCACCCACAACAATCACCATTGCCAGCAGCGCTCGCCACAGCACGCCAAACCTTCTGCGCGGCATCAGTCTCATCGTAACTGCGCCCAGTCTCCTGCAACCATGCGCAGGAGGATAGACACCCTGTCACCAACCGGCGGCTGGTCGGCCGGTCAGCTTTGCGCGACCTTCAGGTAAGCCTGCCAGCGCTTCTGCTCACGTGATGCCTGACGGTGCCGTTCGCTGTCGTGCTCTGACTCGTCAAGCTCTCGCCGGGCCTCAGCCAGGCGTTCGTTTAGCACGCCCACGTCCAGCTGTTCAGGGCGTGCGGCATCCTCAAGCAGCAGCATCGCACGGTTACCGCCAACCTGGAGATACCCCTCCGACTGGGCAAAGCGCAACACCTCGTCGTCTGAGCGGTAGACCCGCAGCTCGGTCGGCTCGAGCATGCCGAGCAGCGGCTCGTGGTTGGCAAGGATGCCGATCACGCCGATCGTGGTACGGGTCGAGACCATCTCGACCTCCTCATCGAGCAGCAAGCCGTCCGGCGTCAGGATCTCTACCTGGAACTTGGCGTGAGCCATCGTATGTTCCTAGCGCTCGGCCCGGGCGGCTTCGACGACCGCATCGATGGTGCCCTTCATGTAGAAGTGCCGCTCGGCAATCTCGTCATGTTTGCCTGCCAGGATCTCACTGAAGCCGCGGATGGACTCTGCCACCGGCACGTACACGCCGGGCGTGCCGGTGAACTGTTCGGCAACGTGAAACGGCTGTGACAGAAAGCGTTCCATTTTGCGGGCCCGGTTGACGGTCAAACGGTCATCGTCTGAGAGTTCGTCAATACCGAGGATCGCGATGATGTCCTGAAGCTCCTTGTAGCGCTGCAGCACCTGCTTGACCTCGTTGGCGACGTGAAAGTGCTCTTCGCCGAGGATCTGTGGCTTCAGGATCGTGGACGTGGAGTCCAGGGGATCAACTGCCGGGTAGATCCCCTTCTCGGCGATCGACCGTGAGAGCGTCGTGGTGGCGTTGAGATGCGCAAAGACGGACGCCGGCGCCGGGTCGGTGAGATCGTCGGCGGGAACGTAGATCGCCTGGATCGACGTGACAGAGCCTTTCCGGGTTGAGGTGATCCGCTCCTGCAGAGCGCCCATCTCGGATGCCAGGGTTGGCTGGTAGCCAACCTGTGATGGCATCCGACCAAGCAGCGCGGAGACCTCGGAACCGGCCTGCACGAACCGGAAGATGTTGTCGATGAACAGCAGCACGTCCTGACCCTCCTGGTCACGGAAGTACTCCGCCATGGTCAGACCGGAGAGCGCCACCCGCATCCTGGCGCCGGGTGGCTCGTTCATCTGACCGAAAACCAGCATGGTCTTGTCGATGACCCCTGACTCCTTCATCTCCAGCCACAGATCATTGCCTTCCCGTGAGCGCTCACCGACACCACAGAACGCAGACAGGCCGCCGTGCTGCTGGGCAAGGTTGTTGATCAGCTCCTGGATGATCACGGTCTTGCCAACCCCGGCCCCTCCGAACAGGCCGACCTTGCCTCCCTTGGCGTAGGGTGCGAGCAGATCGACCACCTTGATGCCCGTCTCAAACATCTCAGCGGTTGGGCTGATCTGCTCCACGGCGGGTGCAGGTCGATGGATCGGCCAGCGCTCAATACCTTCGGTGAGATCTGCGCCAAGATCGATCGGCTCGCCGAGCACGTTGAAGATCCGCCCGAGCGTCTCACGCCCAACGGGCACAGAGATGGGCGCACCTGTGTCAACCACCTCGGTGCCGCGTGAAAGACCGTCGGTGGTGTCCATTGCCACAGCTCGTACACGATCGTCGCCGAGGTGTTGCTGCACCTCAAGCACCAGCAGGTCGTCCTCCGCCGCGGCGATGTCCATGTCCTCCTCGGCTGCCGCCACGGCTGGACGCTTGATCGTGATCGCATGGTTGATCTGAGGCAGCCGATCAGGGAACACCGCCTCAATGACGACGCCCTGGATCGCCTCGATCCGCCCCACGTTCTGTTCGGTTGTGACTGACATATCGCTCCGTTGTCTGAAGTCTGCCCTAAGGTTGTCCAAGTGAGTTCGGTGGGTCGCCGCCGGCGGTCAGCTGACCCCCTCGGCGCCGGCGACAACCTCCATGATCTCCTGTGTGATCGCCGCCTGGCGCGCGCGGTTCATCTCAAGCGTCAGATCCTCGATCAACACTCCGGCGTTGTCCGACGCGTTGCGCATGGCCGTCATCCGGGCGCCGTGCTCTGAAGCGGTGGACTCCAGCAGCGCACGCAAAACCGACGTCTCCACGTAGTCCGGCACAAGCTGTCTGAGGATCTTGTCCGGGTCGGGCTCATATTCGACAACCGGACGCGGCCCAGATTTCTCACCGCTCAGAAACTCATCAAGTGTCTCATGCTCGGTGCCCACACCCGCGATCACCGCCGCCTCATGCACAGGCAGCAGCCGCTCACGCTGCACCACCTGCGAGATCGCTGAGAGGTAGTGGTTGTAGATGATGTCAACGCGGTCCACCTCACCGTCGACGTAGGCGGACATCAGCCGCTCTGCGATCCGGCGCGCGTCACCGTAACTGGGACGGTCGGAGAATCCGGTGAAGCTGGCGGCCGGCTCAAACCCTCGGAACACAAGCGAAGATGTGGGCCTGCGCCCCGAGGTGAAAAAGACAGTTTCCAGACCCTGCGCCTCATGGTCCCGGCGAGCGGCAACACCAGCCCGCACAATCTGGCTGTTAAACGCGCCTGCCAGACCGCGGTCTCCGGCGATCAGCAGCACCGCGACCCGCGCCACCGACTGGTGAGGAACGAGGATCGGCAGGGTCGGAATGGCGCCGGCCTCTTCCGCCGCCTGCCGCGTGAGCCGGCGCAGCGCGTGCGCGTAGGGACGCAGCGCCTCAATGCGCTGCTCAGCCCGGCGTAGACGCGCCGCCGCAACCATCTCCATCGCGCGCGTGATGGTTCTGATGTTCTGGACCGACGCGATGCGGTTGCGTACGTCTCGCTGCGAAGCCATCTTGTTGGGTCTCTCTCAGTCTCGACTAGGCGGCAACTACCTCGACGTCTTCGTCGAGCGGATGCCCCTCCTCATCGAGGTCATACCCGAAGTCTTCTGAGTATTGCTTGACGGCGGCGTCCAGAGCGGCAACGGTGTCGTCAGACCAGTCTCCATCGGCGATCTTGGCAAGCACCTCGGCGTGCTGTGCCCTGACGGCGTCTGACAGCCCAGCGAGGAACTTCTCGACCTTCTCGCTCGCCAGACGGTCAAGGTAACCGTTGGTGGCTGCGTAGATCTGGACGACCTGGATCTCCACCGCCAGCGGCTGGCGCTCTCCTTGGTTGAGCGTTTTGACCAGCCGCTCGCCACGAGCCAGGGTTCGCTGTGTGTCGGCGTCGAGCTCAGAGCCAAACTGCGAAAAAGCCTCAAGCTCCCGGTACTGGGAGAGTTCGAGCTTCAGCCGCCCGGCGACCTTCTTCATGGGGTTGATCTGGGCGCTGCCACCGACCCGGGACACGGAGATTCCGACGTTGATCGCCGGCCGCACCCCGGAGTTGAAGAGCTTCGGCTCAAGGAAGATCTGGCCGTCAGTGATCGAGATCACGTTGGTTGGGATGTAGGCTGAGACGTCACCCGCCTGAGTCTCAATGATCGGCAACGAGGTCAGGGAGCCGCCGCCAAGATTGTCGTTGAGCTTGACCGCGCGCTCCAGCAGCCGTGAGTGCAGGTAGAAGACGTCACCGGGGTAGGCCTCGCGGCCCGGTGGGCGGCGCAGCAGCAGCGACATCTGGCGGTAGGCGTACGCATGCTTGGTCAGATCGTCATAGATCGTGAGCGCGTGCCCGCCGTTGTAGAGGAAGTACTCGCCCATCGCGCACCCCGCGTACGGCGCCAGATACGTGATCGGCGCTGACTCGTCCGCGGCAGACATGACGATGATCGTGTTCTCAAGGGCGCCGACGTCCTCCAGCTCTTTGGCCAGTGCCACAACCGTTGCCTTGCGCTGCCCGATCGCAACATAGATCGATATGACGCCGGTGTCCTTGTTGTTGATGATCGTGTCCAGCGCCAACGCTGTCTTTCCGGTCTGCCGGTCACCGATGATCAGCTCGCGCTGGCCGCGTCCGATCGGGATCATCCCGTCAATCGCCTTGATCCCGGTCTGCAGTGGCTCCTTGACCGGCTGGCGCTGGACAACGCCCGGAGCCTTGTGCTCGATGGGGCGTGTCTGGGACGTGTGGATCGGGCCCTTACCGTCCAGCGGGTTGCCCAGCGGGTCGACGATCCTGCCCAGCATCGCGTCACCGACCGGGATCTCCAGCAGACGGCCGGTGCGACGCACCGTGTCTCCCTCAGAGATATTGGTCCACTCACCAAACAGTACGACACCCACGTTGTCAGACTCAAGGTTGAGCGCCAGGCCGGTGACCCCGTGTGGCAACTGGAGCATCTCAAAGGACATGCAGTTCTCGAGTCCGTGCACACGCGCGATGCCGTCAGCGACCGAAAGCACGGTGCCGACCTCGGCCAAATCGACGCTTGAGGTGTCAAGACCCTCGATGCGGCTCTTCAGGATTGAGGTGATCTCGTCTGGCTTGATCTGCATTGGTTCTCTGAGGCTCCTTGAGGCGGTCAGGCCTCACCTGTGAAGTTAAAAGCTGGCTAAGCGCTCTGCGCTGGACGATCGGGGGAGCGCAGCTACGCCTGCGCCACTTCCCTGCGAAGTTGTTCAAGGCGGGTTCTGATCGACGCGTCGAGAACGAAGTTCCCGACGCGCAGCACGATGCCGCCCAGGATTTCCGGATCGACCTTGGTCGAAAGCTCGATCTGGTTGCCGGTGTGCTCACCGATGCGTTGGCCGAGGCTTTGCACCATGCTGGGCTCCAGCTCGATCGCGCTGGTCAGCTGGACCGGCAGCAGTCTGTTGCGCTTGGCGACCAGAGCGTCAAAGTCGGTCCGGATACGGTAAATCGCCGGCATTCGGTGGCGCTCGGTCAGCGCCTCCAGAAAGTTCATGACGATCGGCTCGGCATCACTCACCGCACGGTGCAAACCACTCTTCTTCTCCGCGGTGGAGAAGTACGGCGAAAACAGAAAGACGGAAAGATCCCGGTTGTGCGCGAGCGCGTCACTGAACTGGCCAAGCTCCTGTCCGACACGCTCCAGTTTCCCTTGCTCCGAGGCTACCTCGAACAGCGAGCGCGCGTAAACCTGTGCGATCTCTTCCATGGGTTTTCCCTCTGAGCGCCGGTCCGCTGACCGGCGCTCAGTTGGAGCCTCCACTCAGGGCGCTGAAGTCGAGCTCTGACAGGGCGTCGTCGACCAGCCGACGCTGGTCGGCGTCGTTGAGCACCTTGCGTGTCACCTTCTCCGTCGCAAGGACGGTCAGGTTCGCCACCTCCCGGCGGATCTCATCGATTGCACGGCTGGTCTCAGCCTCAACGTCACGGCGGGTCTGCTCGACCAAGCGCTCGCGTTCGGCGCGAGCCAGTTCAACGACCTCCTTCTGGTGGGCGTCGCCCGCCTGACGAGCCCGAGTGATGATCTCGTCAGCCTGTGTGCGCGCCTCCGCCAGACGCTGCCGGTACTCGGCCAGCACGTCTTCCGCCTCCTTGCGCAGCTGCTCGGCGGAATCGATCGAGGAGGCGATTGCTGAAGCCCGCGACGCTAGCGCGGCGCCGATCACTGGGAAGACCCACTTGACCAGGATCGCCAGACAGATGAAGAAGACCACCAGCACCCACACCATCAGCCCCACATTGGGGGTGATCAGGAACGAGCCGCTGGATGCCAGGGGGATATGTGCCGCGGTGAAAGCCATCTCGGACTACAGGAAGAAAGCGATGAAGCCGCCGACCAGACCGTAGAAGAACACGGCCTCCGTGAGGGCGAAACCGAGCCACTGATCGCGCTCGATGTCCGCACGCAGCTCCGGCTGACGGGTTTTTGCCTGGATCGCGGCGCCGAACACGCTCCCGATACCTGCACCGGCTCCTGCCGCGCCACCGCCGGCACCGACGCCGAGGCCGATCGACTTGCCAGCGTTCTCAATGTCCGTCGTGGACCCTGTGATCGCACTGAGCACAGGGTGCAGGATGGCCAGGAAGTGGAGGAACAACATGTACTGGTAGCTCCTTGTTGTTTGCTAGTGGCTCGTTACCGCGTCACCGAGGTAGATCGCGGTCAAGATGGAAAAGATGAAGGCCTGCAGGCCGGCGATCAGCACCGCCTCGAAGAGAAAGATCGCGATTCCGAAGGGCAACAGCAGCCACTGCACCCATGGATCGCCGACCAGTACGCCCAGCTCACCGCCCATGAAGGCGATCAGCAAGTGTCCTGCCAGCAGGTTGGCCCAGAGCCGGACGGTCAGCGAGATCAGACGCAGAAAGTAGGAGAGGATCTCGATCCCGAAGATCATCGGCTTGATCGGGCCGCTGATCCCACCCGGCATCAAGCTCTTCAGTGTCGCCACTGGGCTGTAGTGGTGGAACTTGAAGCGCTCCCAGCTGAACAGCGAAAACACCAGCAGAGACAGGATCAGTGGGAACGCGACGTTGGTGTCCGCCGCGTAGATCTGAAACGAGGGCAGGTGGGCACCGAAAATCTTAAACTTGTCAAGGGAGTCGACCGGCAGCGGGATGTAACCGATCAGATTCGACACCAGGATGAAGATGAACAGTGTGGCGATCAGCGGGAAGTAACGACGCGAACGACCGCTATCGAGGTTGTCGCGCGCCATGCCGCTGGTCATGTCGTAGAAGATCTCGATCGCGACCTGCAGGCGACCGGGCTTCGCTTTCAACCGGTGCGCCGCATACAGCATCAGCCCGACGGTTATCGCCGCGGCAAGGACCACGTAGAGAACACCCTTGTTGAAGTCCACCGGCCCAACCGCAAACCAGGTGTCAAGCTTGAACTCGTTGGTTGGCGAGAAGACGCCACTGGCGACCGCTGGGGCCTTGTGTGACTTGAACCCCAGAACAGCAACAAAGAAGACCAGCCCGGCCAGCCAGAAGCCAAACACACCCAGGCCAGCCTTGCGACCCTGGCTCATACCCTGCTTCTTGGACGTCCCGGCGGGCGCGGGCGCGCCGTCCGGCGCAGTTGCGGCAATTGCGCTCATCTTAAGCTTTCAGAGTTACCTTTCAGGCGGCGGCCCGTTGAGGATCCGGACGCCGAAGCTAATCGAGTACATGACGAAGATAAGGATCGCGGCAGTGAGTCCATCTTGGCGCTGGCCGGCGACTCCGGCGATGATAATCGCACCTGCCAGCAGCCAGATTCTGCCGAAAGCTTCCGTGACATGGATTCCGACCTGCTTACGGGGGTCGCGCAGACGGTCTGTGTAGTGTCGGTCCACGACCTGGACGGCACGCTGAACCAGCCAGCCGATGCCGCCAACCACCACCCCCAAGGCAGGCGCTCGGAACACAACCAGCGCAAGCAGCGCGCCGACCACCAAGAATGCGATGTCCACAACCTGCAGCACGCGCGAAGGAGCGTCATCGGGGCGCTGCGCGCCAAGCGACTCGGTCCCCTCAGGGGAATGGGTGATTTGATCGGCGGTGGTCATATTCCGTTGGGCAGCGACCAGCCCAATGGTCGGAGGTCGCATGCTAGCGAGTTGCGCCCGTGAAACGCTGCCTGAAGACCCACCAATCTGCCGAGACATGCTACCGGGGCGGGCGGGCACACTGCGTCCGTTTGTAGCAAGGCCAACACCTGCGCGACTGGCTGGCTTGATGACAGCCCTGATCGCGGTTGCTTTGGCCCTCGTCGCTGCCGCCGGGGCGCATGAGCATCGCAGCGCCGCGATCCGGACGTCAGGCGCCACAGCCCGCGCCGGCCAGCTGGTGGCAGGGCTCACGCTGACCGCGACACCGATCCCCAAGCCCGTGCCACGGACCCTGCCCCAGGCCAAAAGCTACGCGCTGGCGGCCGGCATAACTGCAGGATCTGGAGACTCCTGGCTGGTCGGGCTCAACCAGCAGCTGGCCGCCTCACATAACGTCACCTACCTGCGACTCATGGCAGAGATGAACAACTGCGAGAACTCATACGCGGCCTACAACTGTGACGGACGCTCACGCGGCTCAGCGTTTGCGCCAGCCACCTGGAAACAGGCCTGGCACCGAGTGACCCTGATCATGCGTGGCGGCCAGGTGCGCTTGATCAACGACCAGTTGCGCAGCCTGCACATGCCAAGACTCAGATCTCCGGTAGTGGGGGGTTGGTGGGATGTCAAGGTTTTGCGCTGGTTTG
>JBMFHK010000023.1:0-29271 GCA_049976865.1 Solirubrobacteraceae bacterium
AATCGTCAAGGACGACGACGGCCGGATTGTCCGCCAGACCAACCGTGCCGGTGGTGTGGAGGGCGGCATGACCAACGGCGACCCGGTTGTGGTGCGCGGCTGGATGAAGCCGCTGCCTACCCTCACCAAGCCGCTGCGGTCGGTTGACACCGAGACCCACCGGCCTGCCGAAGCGCTCCGTGAGCGCACTGATTCCTGCACCGTGCCGGCGGCCGGCGTGGTTGGTGAGGCGATGGTTGCGGTGGTGTTGGCGGACGCCTACCGGCAGAAGTTCGGCGGTGACCACATCGACGACACGAGGGCCGCGCTCAACGCCTACCGTGAGCGGATCGGCTGGCTCAGGTGAGCGTCGGTCTTCCCGGACAAAACGCAAAAGTGGGCGCCGCCGGCGACCGGAAGGTGGTGCTGGTCGGTTGCATGGGCGCGGGAAAATCTGCCACAGCCCGGACGTTCGGCGCGGCGGCGGCCGATGTTGATGAGCTTCTCCAGGCTCGTGACAGGCAGACGGCTGCTGGGATCAGCGCAGGGACGGGCGAGTCCGCCCTCCGTGCGGCGCAGGAGCGTGTCGCCCTGGAACTGATGGCGGATCCGGCGGTCACCGTGATCGCGTTGGGCGCTGACACGCTTGCCTCTGAAGCCGTCCAACGGGCCGTCGGTTCGGCTCTGGTCGTCTGGCTTGATGTGGACCTGGAGACCGCGTGGCAGCGGTCGGGCGGCTTGCGCGGCGAGCACGCACTGGCCGGAGACCGTGAGTGGTTCACACAGCGCTGCCACGAGCACCGCGTCCTGTATGAGCGTTTTGCGGACGTGATCGTGTCTGGACAGAACACGACAGAGATGGCCACTGTCCTGGGGTCGCTTGACGGGGTGCCAGCCGGGACAAAAATGATCTGGGCTGGCACACGCTCTGCTGACTATCCGGTCTACGTCGGTTCGGGGCTGGTGGTTGAGAACGGCTTCTGGCCGTCTGCGGTGCCGGGCCGCAGAGTCGTGATCAGCGACGAGCATGTGGCCCGGTATTACGCCAACAGGTTTGATCCAGCGCTGGCCAGCGTCCGCGTCGCGCCCGGCGAACAATCAAAGACGCTTGCGAGCGCCGAGCTCATCTGGTCCGAGATGGTGCGTGCGGGTGCCACTCGCACCGATGTTGTGGTGGCTGTCGGTGGCGGCGTGATCGGGGACATGGCAGGTTTCTGTGCCGCCACCTACCAGCGTGGGATGCGTGTGGTCCAGGTCCCGACCAGCCTGGTTGCCCAGGTTGACTCTGCCTACGGGGGCAAGACCGCGGTGGACCTCCCGCAGGCCAAGAACTATGTTGGTGCGTTTCATCAGCCGTCGGCGGTCCTGGTTGACACCGCGATGCTTCAGACCTTGCCGCCGGATGAGCTGGCCGCGGGCTACGCGGAGGTTGTCAAGACCGGTCTGATCGCCGGCGGCTCACTGTGGGAAAAGATCCGCGCCGGTGCACCGCCCGACGATCCGGAGGTGATCAGCGGCTGCGCGCTGGCCAAGCTGCGCATCGTCGCAGAGGACGAGCTCGACACCGGACCGAGACAGGTTTTGAACCTTGGCCACACGATCGGCCATGGCATTGAGACGGCGACCCGTTACGAGCGTTACCGTCACGGTGAGGCTGTCGGCCTGGGTCTGCTGGCCGAACTCAGGTTGTCCGGTGCTGACCAGTTGCGAGCCGAGGTGCAGGAGCTGCTGGCCAGCGCCAACTTGCCGCTGACACTTGACCGGCAGGTTGATCCGGATGAGGTCATTCTCGCGACAACCCGAGATAAGAAGCGCGTCGGTGAGGAGCCGGTACCGTTCGTGCTGTGTTCAGCGCCCGGCGCGGCGCGCTACGGTCAGAAGGTCTCGCCAGGCGAACTGCGGGGAGCGATCCGTGAGCTTTACGGTTGAGTTTGAGCGGCGGCCGGTCCGAGCCGCAGATGGGGTAAATCACAATCAGGACGGAGTTCTTGCATGACATCAACCGGCAACAGGATCGAGGTCCTGCACGGCGTCAACCTCGACCAGCTCGGCAAACGTGACCCCTCCCACTATGGGAGCTTTGATCTCGCCGGCCTGCAGGCGCGCATCGAGGCCTGGGGCCAGGAGCTTGGACTGCAGGTCACCTTCTTTCAGAGCAACCACGAAGGTCAGTTCGTAGAGAGGTTGCACCAGCTCAGAGTCGAGGCTGACGGGTTGATCCTGAACCCGGGTGCGTGGACCCACTACTCCTATGCGATCCGCGACGCCATGGAGATCACCGGTCTGCCGACGGTCGAGGTGCATCTCTCGGATGTCAACAGCCGGGAACCATGGCGTCACGTATCGGTGATCCGCGAGCTGTGCATCGCCACCGTCGCTGGTAAAGGCGCCGACGGGTACAGAGAGGCGCTTGAGATACTCCGCGACGATCTGGAACACCGGGAGCAGCGCCGATGAGCACCCGGGCGCAGCGGCTCACCGCGGCTTTGGATAAGGCTGGCGTTGATCTGGTCATGGTCACCAACCTGACGAACATCCGTTACCTCACCGGCTTTACGGGATCCAACGCGCTGGTGCTGGTCGGCGCTGGTGTCCGCGAGTTTCTGTCTGACTTCCGCTACACCGAGCAGGCCCAACACGAGGTGCCAGGCGAATTCAGCAAGCTGACCGTTGCCCAGGACCTGGTCAGCTCGGTCGTTGAACATCTGCCCAACGGCAACCTGACAGTCGGCTATGAGGCTGAGCACATGACCGTGGCCGCGCTTGACCGTGCCCGTGAACTGTTTCCGGCACGCGTGCAGCTCAGGCCGACAACACGGCTTGTGGAGACGCTCAGGCTGATCAAAGACGAGCAAGAGATCAAGATGATCGAGGCGGCGACGAAGCTCGCCGACGATGCCTTCCGCGCGCTACTTGAGGGAGGGTTAAAAGGACGCACCGAACGTGAACTGGCCCTCACGTTGGAGCACGACATGCGGCTGCGCGGCGCCTCCGGACCCAGCTTTGACTCGATCATCGCGGCTGGCGCGCACGCCGCACTTCCGCACGCCCAGCCGCGCGACGTGAAGGTGACCAGCGGGCAGCTTGTGGTGATCGACTGGGGGGCAAAACTGGGTGGGTACTGCTCGGACTGTACACGCACGGTTGCGGTCGGTGAACCCGACAGTGAGGCGCGTGAGGCCTATGAGCTGGTGCTCGGGGCACAGGTCGCTGGGGTCGCACAGATTGGCGACGGCGGTGACTGCCGCGCCATTGACAAGCTCGTGCGGGATGTCATCTACGGCGCCGGCCACGCCGAACACTACGGCCACGGTCTCGGGCACGGGGTCGGCTTGGACATCCATGAGGCGCCAACACTCTCGTTCCGTAGCAGTGACACGCTGCGGACAGGCCAGGTGGTGACGGTTGAGCCGGGCGTCTACGTTCCCGGTCGCTTCGGGGTGAGAATCGAGGATCTGATGGTCGTCGGCGAGGTTCAGAGCCGCGTTTTGACAGGGGTGTCAAAGGACCTGCAGATTGTTGACTGAGGCGCTGCTGCCTGCTCGCAGCCAAGCTGCGCGACTGTCACGGCTACACTGGGCGAGCGCATGATCAGTACGAACGAATTTAGAAACGGCTCCCACATCGATGTCGAGGGCACGGTATACAAGATCGTTGAGTTCCAGCATGTCAAGCCCGGTAAGGGCGGTGCGTTTGTCCGCACCAAGCTGCGTCGAGCTACTGATGGTGCTGTGATCGATCGCACCTTCCGGGCCGGTGAGAAGTTCCGTCCCGTGCGCACAGAGGTGCGCACCGTGCAGTTTCTTTACAAGGATGGCAGCGACGCTCACTTCATGGACAGTGAAACCTATGAGCAGCTGACTATCCCGGAGGCCACACTCGCCGATCCGCTGCGCTGGATGAAGGACTCTGACGAGGTGGAGGTGCTCTACATCGACTCGCAGCCCGCGGATGTGCAGCTGCCCAGTGCGGTTGATTTGCGGGTCACCGAAACCGAGCCTGGCCTGCGGGGTAACACCGCCTCAGGCGGTGGCAGCAAGCCGGCAGTGCTTGAGACCGGTGCTCAGATCATGGTTCCGCTGTTTGTCAACATCGATGATGTGGTCCGGGTTGACACACGCAGCGGTGAGTACATCTCACGTGCCTGAGCACCGGCGGGCAGCCGGCCTAAGCTGATGGCGCGGCGCACCCACCAGCGTCGCGCCGCGATCTGGGCGCTCTATCAAAGTGATCTGCTCGGCCGTCCACTTGACGCCTGCTTTGCCCGTGACACGCACAACTTCACCTACGCGCTGGCGACCGAGGTGATCGAGCATCAACAGGAGCTGGACACCCTGATCTCACGGTATTCAAGCGGCTGGTCGTTGGAGAGGATCGCACCGCTGGAGCGGTCGATTTTGCGCGTCGGACTGTTGGAGCTGACCCGTCCGGAGCTGCTACCGGGTGAGCGCGTCATCTCGCCGGAGGGAGCGATCAATGAGGCAGTAGAAACCGCCAAGGAGTTCTGTGGTTCCGAAGCGCCCGGATTTGTTAACGGGATCCTCGCCGCTGTACTGCGGGAACGCCAAACCGAGAAAGAAGCCGATGACTTACACCAACGCGCAGGGGCAAACACAGATTTTAGCTGACGCCAGTGATGCGTCCGCGCGTCTTGGGGTGGCGCTGGCCGAACTGGCGGAGGCCTACGAACATCTTGACGAACCGATGGCCGATCGCATCGAAGCAGAGCTGCATCGGCCGTTGCAAGCTGCCTACGGTCGCCTGAAGCGCACGATCCGTGAGTTTGCCGGGCGGACCGGTCTGGTGGCACCTGACGGTGAAACGACGACACGTCCGGCCCCCCAAGATCCGCGCCTTGCGCTTCAAGATGCGGCGGACGCTATTCAGTCGGCTGACGAGATCCTGGCGGCGCTGCAGGACACGCTGCTGCCCGTTGAGGTTGGTGACGCCGAGCTGCGGTCTGGACTCACGCAGACCCGCAGCGCGATCACGGCGTTGCCGGCGCTGTGTGACGGGCTTGTGCACACGCTCGGGCGCTGAGCACGCTGGGCGCGCAGCGCCCTTCGGCGCTGGCGCACGCTCCTTGCGGGCGGGCTCCAGCAGGGCCGTCAGTATCCCAAAAGTGACGGTGTTGGAGGCGGCGGTGCCGCAGAGCGCACGCGGATGCGTGCGCCGCCCAGAGCGGTGCCCTGCGGTGAGACGTAAACCGGTGCGCAATCAAAGGCCACTATCTCACGGTGGTTCTCAACTGCGGCGCTGATCCGCAAAAGCAGCTCTTCAAAAGACGAGACGTCGCAGCGTGGCGCCTCGCCGTAACCGTCCATCAGCGGGAAGGTGTGCAGTTGCCGTGGCAGCTCATGGGCGTCAAGGGCTGAGAGCGGTGTCAGCCGGACGGCCACGTCACGGGTCAGCTCGCCGGTTGTGCCACCGGGCCGACAGGCTAGAACTGGGCCAAAGTTTGTGTCGTTGATCACACCGACAACCAGCTCGATCGCGTCCTTCGGTACCGGGGTGCTCACCGGCGGAATCCCGTAACAATCAAGCAGCTGTGCCGTGAAGTCCGCGCCGAGCAGATCTTCACCGTGTCCGAGCGCGTCCGCGATCACCGCGGCAGCGCGCTCAGGGTATACGCCGTCCAGGCTCATTGGCTGGGGTGTGGACCGTGCTCGCCACCGGCCGTGGCGGGCAGCCAGCGCCACCGCGCGGGCGGCGTCCTCAGGGAACTCGTAGCCGGGGACTCTGATCGCACCGTCACTGAGCTCGGCAGGTGGTGGCGCCTGTGTCATAAAGACAGCGGCCAGGGCGATACCGTCCGCGACTTCGGCGGCGCCGCGCACGGCGCCAGCCACGTCGTTGGCTTGAGCGGTGAGGGAGGGTACGAAGATCACCAGGATCGCGTCGCAGACGTCGGCGTCAGCGAGTTCTCGGATCGTCTGGTCGTAATGGTCGGCACGGCAGCCGCCGAGCATGTCAATCGGGTTGCTGACTGATGCTCCGGGCGGCAGCAGCTCCGCGAGTTTGCGCTGCAGTACCGGCGGTAGCTCAGGAACTTCAACGCCGTCTGCCTGACAGGCGTCGGCGCACATGATCGCTGGACCACCGGCGTTGGATACGATCGCCACGCGGTCGCCACGCGGTACGGGCTGGCTGGTCAACAGCTGCGCAACCGCAAACAGCTCGTGCAGGGTGTCGGTTCGGATGACGCCTGCCTGGTCAAACAGCGCGTCGATGGTCACATCTGACTCGGCCAGCAGCGTTCCGGTGTGGCTGCTGGTGGCACGCGCGCCAGCGGCGGACCGGCCGCTCTTGACCGCCAGCAGCGGTTTGCGTCTGGCAAAGCGCGGCGCGATCCGGGCGAACTTGCGCGGGTTGCCGAACGACTCCAGGTAGAGCATCGCAACGCGTGTGCGTTCATCCTGCTCCCAGTAGCTGAGCATGTCGTTGCCGGACAGGTCCGCCTTGTTGCCGACCGCCACGAAGGATGAGAGGCCGAGCGTCAGGCGCGAAGCGGCCTCGATGATGGCGATACCCAGCCCGCCGCTTTGCGACATGAAGCCAACCGATCCTGGCAACGCCGGGCGTGGGGCGAAGGTTGTGTTCAGGTTGATCGCGGGGTCGGTGTTGATCACGCCAAGGCAGTTGGGTCCCACGATCCGTATGCCGGCGGTGCGGCAGACTTCCAGCAGTTGCCGTTGGCGGGCTGCGCCCTGTGGTCCGGCCTCCGCAAAGCCGGAGCTGATCACCACCAAGGCGCGTACGCCAGCCTGCGCACAGTCCCGCGCCACCTCAATGACCTCGGTGGCCGGCACCACTACCACTGCCAGCTCGACCGCATCCGGTATGGCACTGACTGACGGGTAGCACGGCAGGCCCTCGATCGTGTCGGCGGTCGGGTTCACCGCATAGACAGGACCGTTAAACCCGCTGCTCAGAATGTTGCGCAGGATCTCACGGCCCGGTGTGCCAGGCTGGCGAGAGGCGCCGACAAGCGCTACGGCCTGGGGCTCCAGGAAGCTCTGAACGGCTGCGACGGCGGCGATTCTCTCGCGTTCTTCGAAACGGGCCCGAGCCTCTGGCGTGACTGACGTGGGCAGCTCGATCTCCAGAGACTGCGGTGAGGAGCGGATGTCCACCGGGAAGCCACTTTCACGGAACGTCTCAACCATCTTGTGGTTGGCGGGCAGCACCTCTGCCGTGAAGGTGGTGATGCCGTGGCGTTCTGCCGCCACGGCCAGATGCGCCAGAAGCGTCGTGGCGATGCCATGCCCCTGGAAATCATCTGCCACCAGAAACGCAACCTCCGCCTTTGTCTGACTGCTGCGGATGTAAGCGGCGTGAGCGACGATGCGGGCTGGCTCGCCGGTCAACGCCACCAGCGCCAGCTGATCGGTGTAATCAACGTCGACCGACCACTCAGCCACCCAGTCAAGGTTCGGCGCCGCAAAGAACCGGTATTGCATCGCCTCGGCTGAGATGCGCTCCAAGAAGGCTCTGACGAGTGTTGAGTCTGACTTACGCACCGGGCGTACGCGCAGCGTAGAACCGTCGCGCAGAGCGATGTCTGCCTCAAGCTCATGGGGATAGCTGGTAAAGACCGCTAGCCGATCGGCCCGGTTGGCTTGCTCTGGGTGGTCCTCTGACGCCACGGCGGTTGGCAAGACAGGCCCTAAAGACCTGCCGTGGATTGGGTCTTATGAAATTCGGTCTGAGCCCTCAAATCGGCCTTTGTGCGACTGGCCATCTAACCTAATGTGTCACCAATGAACTTTAGAGGTGACCCGTCCCAGCGTATGGAACCGACCTTTGACCAGCAGCTGCTGCAACTGCTTGTCAACGAGCAGGCTCCCCAGCGAGTCCATGATGCCCAGTTGCTCAAGACGATCGCTGAGGAGTTTGCATTGGGTTTTGACGCGCTGGCCGGGATCGGCCCGGCGGTCACCATCTTCGGGTCGGCCCGGACACCGCCGGAGCACCCTTCCTATGTGCTGATGCGGTCGGTCGCCAGAAGCCTGGGAGAGGCCGGCTACGCGATCATCACCGGTGGCGGCGGCGGGCTCATGGAGGCGGCCAACCGTGGGGCCCGCGACGTTGGCGCGCTGTCAGTGGGCTGCAACATCGAGCTGCCACACGAGCAGCACCTCAATCAGTACGTTGACGTCGGCCTGCGGTTCCGGCACTTCTTTGCACGCAAGGTGATGTTCGTGCGCTACGCACAGGGGTTCGTCATCGCGCCAGGCGGATTCGGCACACTCGATGAGCTCTTTGAGGTGCTGACCCTGATCCAGACCCACACCGTCAAGCACTTTCCGGCGGTGCTGGTCGGTGACGGGGAATGGGATGGGCTGCTTGACTGGTTACGCCGTTACGCTGTCGCCGACGGTCGTCTGGATGCGGCGGACGTTGACAGCCTGCAGCTGGCCGGTGATCCTGGCGCTGTGGTGACGATCATCGAAGCTGGGCGCAAAAGAGGCCCTCAAGCGTCCTGAACGCCGGCGTCGAGGTGTTTGACCGGCAGCCGCGCGCTGACGGTCGTGCCGTGCTCTGAGGAATGGAAATCAATGGTCCCGTCAGCCAGATAAACCCGTTCTCTCATGCCGGCCAGACCGAATCCGCCGCCCCGTGAGGAAGTGTCGTAACCCTGGCCATCGTCCGTGACCTGAACCTTCACGAGATCCTCGTCCGCACGCACCACCACCAGACAAGTGGTGGCGTGAGCATGCTTGACAATGTTGGTCAGCGCCTCCTGCACAAGCCTGTAGATGGTCGTGGACAGCTCCGCCTCAAGCAACGGTATCCCGTCCCCCGGTGTGGGTATGTCAAGCTCAGCCTCAATCTGCAGACCGTTTTGCCGACGCCGGTCGATGAGCGCCTCAAGCGCCGGCGCCAGGCCCAGATCGTCTAACAGGGACGGCCGCAGGTCCATGATGATCCCGCGCAGATTCTCGGTTTCGGCCTCAATGTCTTTGATCGCCTGTTGGACTGCCTGGCGGCTAGCGTCCGCGTCGCCATGCCTGGCAGCCGCGGCCAGCATCAGGCGCAACGCGGCCAGCGCCTGGAGGGTCTGATCATGAAGCTCCCGGGCCCAACGTCGGCGCTCTGCCTCAGCGGCCGCGATCGCTGCGTGCAGACGATCCGCTTCCACGCTGCGCTTGATTGCCACCGCGTTGGAGGCCGACGCCGCAAACGTTCGCAGCAACTGTTCGTCGGCCAGGTGAAAGTAATCGCCGCTGGTGCCTCGGTCGACGGCTATCAGTACACCGATCCCGGCGGAACGGTGAAACATTGGAACCAGCAGCACGGATTGTGCGCTGGGCAGCCCCAGCTCGGTCGTCACGGGCTGCACGTTGGTTGCGGTGCCGGCCACCCGCTGCGGCTGTCCGTGTTTGAGAACCTGGCCGACGATGCTTGTCCTGATCGGCAGGCGGCTGCCGATCGTGGCGGGCGCGTGGCCGGCACAGGCTGCTACCACCAGCTCGTCTCCCTCCCGCAGGAGAATCAGGACGCTCTGGGCCTCAACGAGCGCCCGGCCGCGTTTGACGATCAGCTCCAGGACTCGCTCGAGCTCGGCGACACTGCCGATGGCATCAGCGATGTCCTGAGCTGCCTGAAGTGCCCTGACCGCTCGTTCAGCCTGGATGCGGCGGCTTTCACTGTCAGCGTAAAGACGCGCGTTCTCAATCGCGGTTGCTGCCCACTGGGCGAGGATCGTGACGGCGTCCTCGTCGGCGTCGGTGAAGCGACTGCCGTCTGCTTTGTCACACAGGTAGAGGTTGCCCCAGGCTTGACCGCGAATCAGGATCGGAACACCCAGAAAGCTGCGCATCGGCGGATGGTTCGACGGGAAGCCGTAGCTGTGAGGGTGGTCTGTGACGTTGGCCAGACGCAGAGCATGGGGATCCTTGATCAACGTGCCAAGCACACCGCGACCAACGGGGGGTTCGCCGATCGCGCGACGTGTCGCGTCGTCCACGCCGGAGGTGAGGAACCGTGTCAGTGACTGGCGGTCCTCGCCCAGGATGCCGAGCGCGGCAAACTCAGCGCCGGTCATCTCACGGGCCTCTCTGAGGATGCGGTCCAGCACGGCTTCCGGGTCAAGCTCGGCAACCAGTGCCTGGCCGACATCGATCAGGCGCAGCAGCGTTTCATCGTGTTCGCTCACGGCAATGACGCTGCGTGCGCGGCCGATGTCTGAGTGGCGCGCGGGATGGTCATGGTCGCTGCACGCCCGCCACCGGGCTGGTCCCCTCGTAGGGGCTGCTTGAGTGCACGTACGGGGCGATGGTCCTGTGATCAAGCACGTGTATGCCGGTGTCAACGTCCGCTGTCCCGGTCAGCCCATAGGTCGCGCGGTGCAGGAACAGCTCCAGAGTCGGGAGAAAGCCCTGCAGATAGGGTTGCTGGTCGATGCTGAACTGGATCACATTCTTCGACAGCAGGGTCTGGGTGTTGGGCAGTAGGTCAAAGCCGCCGCCGGCCACTCTACCGGTCAGACCGTTGCTTGCGATCGATGCGGCCACGGCAGCGGTGCTGCCGGCGTCGACGGCGAAATACCCCTGGTAGCGTGTCATGTTCTGGGAGATGAAGGCGCCTATCGTTTTCATCTCCTGGGTTTGGGAGACGCCCGATACCTGGATGTCAGCGTGCACGCCGCTGCCGGCCAGTCCCTTTGCCATGCCCACCAAGCGTGGTGCCAGATTGGCAAGGCCCGGGGTAGCGACAAACACTGCCACCTTGCTGCCATGGGGCAGCAGTTTGCGGATCTGCTGGGCCAGTATGCGCCCGCTGTGCAGGAGGTCTTGCCCAACGTAGGCCAGACGGCCACTGGCGGGCTCGTCAGCGTTGTAGCTAACCACCGGCACGCCCGCTCTGAGCGCCGCTTTCACCGGCAGGTCAAGGTCGCCTGCCAGCAGCGTGGTGGCGATCCCGTCGACGCGCGCGGAGACCGCGGCGTTGATCGCCATGGCCATCTGGGCCGTGGCGCTGTGAGCCGAGCCGGTCCACTCATAGGAACAGTCAAGCAGCGCACACGCGTCTGCGACACCGGCGATGGTGGGCACAAAAAACAGGCTGTCCACCATGTGGTTGACAAACGTGAAACGGTAGCCGCCTCTGACGCCGAAGATCGTTTTGACGGGGTTGGGCGGGGCGGCGGCCTGCTTCGCCCTTGCGCTCTCATCGCAAGCGGAAAGCAGCAGGGCGGCAAGACCGGCGGCGCCCCCGGTCAACGCTCGTCGCCGAGTCAAGGAAAAACCTGGCGCGCCTTGACCGGCGCGTTTGTCAAGCCAGTCGAGGCGTTCAAGCGCGCCGTGCACAACCTCTGCCGCTTGGTCGGTCGGTGGCGTAGGAAACTCATCCATACCTAACGGCTGGAGCGTACCGTGCGCCACCGACACGTGGCGTCTTTGAGCGCGGCTCAGTAGACCGATGCCCGATTGTCCTTGCTTGTACGCGCGGTGCAGTGTTCAGTGAGCGATGGAGCGGCGTCTCACCACCGCGTCGAGTGAGACGGCGGCCAGCAACACCACGGCCGTGGCGATGTCCTGTACTGCCGCACCGACTCCCATGATCGCCAGACCGTTGAACACCACGGCGATGACAACGCCGCCAAGCAACGCGTTGACCATGCGGCCTCGACCGCCAAACAGAGTGGTGCCACCGATCACGGCGGCGGCCACTGCGAACAGCACCAGCTGGCCGCCATCAATGTCGGTGGCCATCGATCCCTGTTCTGAGATGTAGACGACGCTGGCCAGCGCAGCCGTCACGCTGGACATGATGAACGCAAACGTGACGATCCAGTTGACGTTGATGCCTGCCCGCCGGGCCGCTTCCTTGTTGTTGCCGACTGCGTAGATGTAGCGGCCTGTGCGCGTGCGGCCGAGCAGCCACGTGTAGCCCAGCACGATCAGCATCACATACGGTATGACCCATGGCATCCCTTTGATCACGCCAAGGGCGCTCTGGTTGGTGTTGGTGATCAGGGCCAGAACCACCCCGACGACGGCCACCATTCCGACTGTAAGCAAACTCACGCCGACCGGTGTCGTATGCAGGCCTCTGGCGCGCCGGGAGCGGTTTTGGTTCAGCGTGAAGGCTGCAAACAACGTAATTGATACAAGCACCACCGCCCAGGTGAGCGTGGGGCTCATGTCGGTCGTGGCGAGTTTGGCGATCGGGCTTGACGGCGACAGCTGCATGACGCCGCCCACGGCGGTTTTGTCGACGCTGGCGAGCTCTTCCATGAGCCCCAAGAAGCCGAGCTGCCCCCCGAGTGTGACGATGAAAGACGGTAGTCCTAATCGCGTGACAAGCAGGCCCTGCAAAAGACCGAGCATGCCGAGCGCTGCGATCGCGCCGAGGATGCCCAGCCACCAGGGCAAATTGATTGGGGCCGCGATCAGCTCGGTGATGACGAAGCCGCCGATGCCGACCCCATATCCCAGGCTCAGGTCAATCTCTGAGAGCAGCAGGATGAACGTTTCGCCAGCGCCGATGATGACGTACAGAGCCGCCTCCACCAGCATGTTGACGATGTCACCGGCGCTCAGAAAAGCGGAACGCTCAATCTGGAAGAAGATCAGCATCCCGACCATGCCGAGCAGCACCGGCATGGCGCCGCTCTCGCCGTTTTTAATTCGCCGCCACCAGGCGGATAGGTATTCGCCAACCGTCTGAGCGAAAATCTCGGGCGCCGCAGCAGCCATCTCTGTGGCGCTCAGTGCGGGCTCAGGACTCTCCTCGGGTGTTAAATCGGTCTGCGGGGTGCTCACTTGTCTTGTGCTCCAGTCAGGACGCTCTTACGGCTTGCTCAGCCATGCCGGTGGTCATGTACTCAACCGCGCTCTGAGTCGTGAACTCTGAAGCGGGGCCGTCAACCACCAACCGTCCCAGGTACATGACCGCCAGTCGGTCCGCGACCTGGAAGACGTCTGTGAGATTGTGAGATACAAGCAACACCGCCACGCCGCTTGCGGCAAGCCGTTTGATCAGGCCGAGCACCATACGTGTCTGCGCGACCCCCAGCGCGGCGGTCGGCTCGTCCAAGATCACCAGTTTGGCGTTTGATAGCACAGCCTTGGCAACCGCGACAGACTGACGCTGTCCTCCTGACAGCGAGGCTACAGGTTGACGGATTGACCGCACCGTCGTGACAGACAGGTCCGTGAGCGTCTGACGAGCCTGGCTCTCCATGGTGTCCTCGTCGAGCATGCGGTGTCTGAGCAGCTCGTGTCCGAGAAACATGTTCTGGACGATGTCAAGGTTGTCACACAGCGCCAAGTCCTGGTAGATCGTCTTTATGCCAAGCTCCTCAGCTTCGCGCGGACCGTTGTGACGGATTGGCTTGCCCTCCCAGAGCATCTCGCCCCCGTCCTGCGTCCACAGTCCGGAGATCGTTTTGATGGTCACAGACTTGCCAGCGCCGTTGTCGCCGCACAGCGCGGTCACCTGCCCTGCAGGTATGTCAAGGGTGACGTCGCTGAGAGCCTGAACGGGGCCAAACCGCTTGCTGATCCCGCGCAGCGAGAGCAGAGCTCCAGTGTGATTTTCGCTTGTACTCATAGTCGGTGCGTTGTGTTACTTGAAAACTGAGTAAAAGCCGCCCGCCGGGACCGTGGGTCCCGGCGGGCGGGATTTTCGCAACCGTGGTTGGGTGCGTCAGACTTTACGGCTTGATCCCGTACTTGGCGCAGTCAGCCGTATAAGGGCTTGCGCAGAGCTGCTTTGCCGGGACGAACTTGTCAGCAAGGACCGTCTTCTTGATTGTGCTGGCGGTAACCCACTCCGGGGTCAGCAGCACAGACGGAACGCTCTTCTTGGTGATCGGGTCGGTCACATGACCGTTGACCAGGGCTTTCGGCGGTTTTTGGCCGGCGCGCATGAACAGCGCGAGAGCCACAGCCGCCTCAGCTTCCTTGTAGATCGGCTTGTAGACCGTGCCGCACTGGTAGCCGGACAGGATGTTGTCCAGACCTGTGAGCGTCGCGTCCTGACCGGTCGTTGGGAAGGTGTGCGGTTTTACGCCCTGGCTCCGCAGGTAGGTGATGATCGGTGCGCCGTTCTCATCGTTGGGGATGACTGCTGAGTTGGCGTTTGGGTGCGCCTGCAGGGCGGCCTTGAACTCATCAAGGGCGTCCGGGGACGGTGAGGTCGGGTTCCACGTACCTGCCGTGTTGGCGACCCGGATAATCTTGCCGGACTTCACCAGCGGATTAAGGATCTTGTTGTAACCCTCGGTGAAGAGGGTCGCATTGTTGTCCGTGGGTGAGCCGTGCATCTCGATGAACTTCGCCTTCTGGCCGTGCAGCCATGACCGGGTGCAGGCCACAAAGCCCTTGCCGATCAGCTCACCGACCACGACGTTGTTGAACGAGACATACGGATCGGTGTCGATCGCACCTTTGCCGGGGCTCAGGCGGTCATATTGGATCACCTTGACGCCGTGCTGTTTGGCGTAGATCTGTGCCTCCACGCCGGTGCCCTGGTCTTCGGGGTCGAGCATCAGCACGGTGACGCCGTTGGCGATGTCGGCCTTCACGTCCGCCATGAACTTGGTGTCGGAACCCTGGCCGTTCTGCGTGATGACATCCGATGCGGGCAGTCCGGCGGCTGCCGCGGCAGCGTGGACGTATGGAGCATCGAACTCAACATAACGTGTCGAGCTGGTCGTGTCCGGGAAGATCGCCGCGATCTTGCCTGTGCCAGCCTTGGCGAGAGGCCTCAGCGCCTTCAGGGCGCTGAAGTTCGTCGTGAATGACGAGCTGGAGATCGATGATGCGCGCCGATTGGCCGTTCGCGCCGCTGCACTGGAGCTGGCAAGCCCGACGCCAACACCGGTGGCTATGGTGCAAGAAACGACCACTATCTTGCTGTTGCGCAGCAAGTTCACTTGTTACCTCCTAGGTCCTCGCTCCTGGGGCTTGGGCTTTGTTACGCCGCTTTGCCCCCCAATGTCAGACAGCCTACCCTCGGCAGTGTGAATTAGGCGTGAACAAATGGGCGACGCGCATAAATATTGCGTTAACAGCACGTACGCAACGCATATGAGCTGGACCTGCTGCGCGGCGGCCCTATTCGGCCGTGAACCGATACCCTGCCCGCGGCGCCGTGACGATTAGCTGCGCGCCATCATCACCGAGCTTGGCTCTCAAACGGCGCACATAGACACGCAGATACTCGGTTTCCGTCTGGTAGGCTGGCCCCCACACGCGTCGCAGCAGATGCGCGTGGGTTAGCAGTTTGCCACGGTTGAGGACCAGCTCCCGCAGCAGCGCAAACTCGGTTGGTGTCAGGTGGACCGGTTCTCCGCTGCGCGTGACCTGCTGGTTTGCCAAATCAATGACGATCTCGCCAGCAGCGATCACCAGATGGGATGGTTCGGACTCGGTGACTGAGCGCGTGCGGCGCAGTGTCGCCGTGATCCTGGCCAGCAGCTCGTCAACACTGAAGGGCTTGGTCATGTAGTCGTCGGCCCCCATGTTCAAAGCCGTGATCTTGTCCCGCTCGCCGCCTCTGGCCGACACCACTATCACCGCGACGTTCGAGCGCTCACGGATGTCCCGACAAAGGTCCATGCCGTCCGCGTCTGGCAGGGTGAGGTCGAGCAGGACGATGTCAGGCTCCTCAGTCTCCAAGAGCCTGAGGGCATGGCTGGCATCCATGGAGACGACGGTGTCAAAGCCCCGTACGGCGAGGTTTGAGCGGATCAGATCGACGATGTTGGGATCGTCCTCGACCAGCAGGGCGCGGGTCAGGCGTGGCTCAGCCATTGGTAACCACCTGTCGACCGCCCGTCGCGGAACCTGCGGTGGTTACGTCGTTTGCCATGGCGGGGAAGTCGGGGGCTGTGCTGGAGGCTTCTGAGCTCGCCGCCGGGGCTGGTTCTGGCGCAGCGCCTGGAGCCTCCAGTGGCAGTCGGATGCGGAAAGTGGTGCCAACCGTGGTTGGCACCACTTCAATTGTGCCCCCGTGCGCCTGGACGATGCCGCGGGCGATCGACAATCCCAGACCAGCTCCGGCGGTCCTGGTCCTGGCTCTGTGGCCGGAGTCAAATGGAGCTTCGGCAAGCTCGGGTGGTAGGCCTCGGCCGTTGTCGCTGACCGTCACCTCGACGGATCGCTGCGCGACCGGTTGCACGTCGACGGTGACACGGGTGCTCGCCGGATTGTGGCCGGTCGCGTTGGTCAGCAGGTTGACGAACACCTGCTCAAGACGGTCATGGTCGGCCCAGATCACTGGCGGCACGTCTGGCATGCGCAACGTCACGCGTTGGCGCGCGGCTTCCGGCAGGCACTCGACGGCAGCCTGCACAACGAGCTCCAGCTCACACCAGTCAAGCTGCATGCGCATGACGCCGGACTCGATCGCCGAGAAGTCCAGCAGGTCATCAACCAGGCGTCCAAGCCGCGTTGATTCCGCAGAGATCCGCTGAAGGAAACGGTCCTTGGAGTCACCGTCCCAGGTGATGTCGGGTGCCAGCAGGCTGGACGCGTAGCCGCGGATCGCGGTCAGCGGTGTTCTCAGCTCGTGGCTGAGCCGTGAGAGGAACTGGCGTTGCAGCTCCTGCGAGCGGCGCAGCGCCAACGCGTCCCGCTGCGCCTGCTCAGACTCTTGACGCTCCAGTGCCGCAGCTGCGTAACCGGCATACAGCCCGAGCAGGTCAAGCTCGTCACGGCTTGGCGGCGTGTTGCTGTTGCGGTGGATGGCAAGCATGGTTCCGCCGCCGGCTGCCACCGCCACGGGCACCAGCCAGGTTTTGCCATTGACGATCACTCGCTCACCGGCTGCCGCCGTGGTTTCGCTGCGGACCAGCTCGATCCTTGAACGGTCGATGTTCAGGGCTGCGGCCAGGGCGGCCACGATCAGCATCAGCCCTGAGCTCGGCTCGGCTATGGCCAGGCTGTCGGCCAGGCCGTGCAGGCGCATCAGCTGGCGCCTGGCCGAGCGATCGACGTTGCCCCCCGCCATCAGTGCGTTGACGTCGTCGGGGTGCGAGGAGGACGGGACAACGTGTGCGATTATGTGGCCGCGGCGCAGGACCGCGATGCGATCGGCGATCCGGAACATCTGGTTTACGTCACGCGTGGTGAGCAGGACGGCCGCCCCGGCGCTGCGTGCGCGCCGTGCGAGGCGTTCCATGGCCACAATCTCATTTACGCCCAGGGAGGAGGTCGGCTCGTCAAGCACCAGCAGCCTGGGGTTGTTGGCGAGCGCCATGCCAAGCGCCAAAAGGCCGCGCTCGCCGGGTGTCAGGCTCGCCACGCTCTGTGTGGGGCGACGGATCGGCAGCTGCAAGTCGTCGATCAACTCGGCAGCGCGCGCGTAGAGCTGCCTGTCGGAGAAGACCTCCCTGGCAGACTCGCGGCCGAGCAGCAGGTTGCCGGCGACATCCAGCGTCTCACAAAGCTGCGTTTCCTGCCAGACGACCGAGATGCCCTGGCGCTCGGTCGCGCGCAGGCTTGCGCCCAATGGCGCTCCGCCGATCGTGATCGTCCCCGCGCTAGGCGTGAGATCGCCACTGACACAGCGCACAAGCGCGGTCTTGCCGGCGCCCGGCTCGCCGCACACGGCCAAAAGTTCGCCTGCCTGGACGGCCAGGCTCACGCCTGCCAGAGCGGTCACCGAACCGAACTGCACGGTCAAGTTCGTAACCTTCAGCACCACTTGAGACTACTGCGCGTCGGGGCCGGCAAGCAGCCGGGCACCAGGGCCGGGCTGCACCTCGATGGCGCCCGGCGGGGCGCTGGCGCCTGGCGGCATGAGGGCAAGTACGCTGCCGCCAAAGCCCCCACCGATCATTCTGGCGCCCAGTGCGCCCGCCGCCTTGAGACGATCGACGGTCTCCTCCACCTCGGGCACCGAGACGCTGAACTGGTCTCGCAGGCTCGTGTGGGAGAGGTCGAGCAGACGGCCGAGGTGTTCCATGTCACCACGCTTTAGACAGGCGACCGCCTGTAACACGCGGTCGTTCTCGGTGATCACATGCTGTGCTCGTCCGCGCAGCGGCTCAGGCAGCACGTGCAGGTCTTGGATCACCACATCACGCAGCGCTTCGGCACCGGCCCGGTGGGCGGCCTGCGCGCACTCGTGGCGGCGCAGGTTGTAGCCGGAGTCGGCGTGTGTGTGCCGCACGCCTGAGTCAAGGATCACCAGCCTGTGTCCGCAAAGCTCAAGCGGCACGGCGGTCAGGGTCGGGCCGCGAAAGTCAATCAGCGTCGCGTGACCGCTACGGCCGGTCAGTGAGGCGAGCTGGTCCAACAATCCGGTCTGAGCACCGGCCCAGCGGTGTTCAATGCGCTGGCCGAGCTGGGCTAGCCATACGGGATCTGCGCTGGAGGCCCCGGTGAACTCAAGCAGCGCCATGAGCAGCGCGACCTCAAGCGCCGCCGAAGATGAGAGTCCGGCGCAGATCGGCAGATCACCACTGATCTCCAGCCGAGCGGGAGGGACGGTTAGACCCTGCAGCCCCAGCTCAGCGAGCGCTCCGCGCACATAGGCTCGCCAGCCTGTCACTGGGGTTAGGTCCTCCGGCGCGAAGCGGTCCTGCTCACCTAGGTTAAGCGCGCGCGCCGAGATCTGTCCATCGTGCGCAGGCGTGACGGTGACGTTGACTCCCTGGCTGATCGCGAAGGCGAGCGCCAGGCCATCGTTGTAGTCGGTGTGCTCACCGATCAGGTTGATCCGGCCGGGTGCAAACGCGGTCACAAAGCTGGGTGGGGCAGATCCCATACATCGGGTAATGTGCCACTTGTGACGCGCTGGGGTTTGCTGTCCACCGCCCGTATCAACGACGCCTTGCTGGCGGGCATGGCGCTGGTGGCCGAGACGCGGCCTGTCGCGGTCGCCAGTCGCGACGCGCAGCGGGCGCGAGCGTACGCGCGTGCGCGCGACATTGAAACCGCCTATGGCAGCTATGAGGAGCTGCTCGCTGATCCCACGGTGGACATCGTCTACATCTCGTTGCCCAACAGCATGCACGTGGAGTGGACACGTCGTGCAATGAATGCCGGCAAGCACGTGCTGTGTGAAAAACCGCTCAGCCGCTCGCCCGTGGAGGTTGCGGCGCTCTTTGATTTGGCGGACTCCCGGGGCCTGGTGCTCAGTGAGGCGTTCATGTACCGTCACCACCCTCAGACGGCGGCGCTCAAGGCTCTGGTGGACAGTGGTGAGCTGGGTGAGTTGCGACTGCTCCGTGCGACCTTCAGCTTCAGTTGTGATCCCGGCGACCCGCGGCTGCGCGCGGAGTTGGACGGCGGCGGGATGATGGACGTCGGCTGTTATCCGGTGAGCATGTTCCGGCTGCTTGCCGGTGAGCCTGTGCGCGCCAGCGTGGAGCAGTTGACCGGTGGTGACGGTGTGGACGTGGTCGCAGCTGCGGTAATGCGCTTCTCAGGCGGCGTGATCGGACATTTCGACAGCGGTTTGGCGATGCCGGACCGCAGCGGGCTTGAGATCGTCGGGGCGAGGGCGACGGTTACCGTGGCGCACCCATGGCAGCCGCGGCCCGGCACGTTTGAGATCTGGCATGACGGTGTCCAGCAGCCGCAGCGTGTCCTGGTGCCAGACGCAAACTCATACGCGATCCAGGTTGCGGACCTCTCCGCGGCCGTGCGCGGCGAGCGCCCCCAGCTGCTTGGCAGGGTTGACGCTGTGGGTCAGGCGGCGGCGCTTGCGGCGCTCTACTCGTCCGCCGCGTCCGGGGGGACCGTCACGCTCTGAGCGCTCTGAGCGGTTGGCGGCCCGCTGGCCGCCAACTTCGGTGATCTGCCACGCCTGCGTCCCGCATCCAGATCGTGGCCCGGTTCCGACGCCGGTGCGAGCGCGACGACCGCCGCCTCAACGGTCGGGAAGAGCATTGACCTGGGGATCCTGTCGGGCATCAGGCCGGCGCGTTCCAGGCCCTCTTTCATCCGTCTGCTGGCGCGAGCGATCCCGAAGCTTATGCCCTCGCGGTCGAGCTCATCCAGGACCGTGGCCAGCGACGTGACACCGGTGTAATCAATATCTGTCAGCCCCCTTGCATCCAGAACCAGAGCGCGGGGCCTGGTTGGCGAGCGATGCTCCAGGGCGTAGAGCAGCTCCCGGTAGAAGCGAGTCGAGTTTGCGTACCACAACGGGGTTGCGAACACCACGGCCAACACGCCGTCCACTGGCCGGGCCGCCTCGGCGGTGGAGAGCGGCGCCCAGCTGGTCGTGCCTGGGAGCCGGCCCAGTACGTGCAGCTTCGGCTGCACGCTGATCCGCGTGCGCTCCAGGATCGCCAGTACGACAGCAACGGCGATGCCCTGTTCGACGCCGATCACGTCGACCGCCAAAAGGGTGATCAGCGCCAACGCCATTTCCACCTTGCTGAAGCGGGCGATCGCCCGCAGATCATGGACACGCACAATCCGTGTTGCGATGAAGACCAGAATCCCCGCCAGGGCGGCTACCGGCACAACGTGCAGCAGCCCGGCGGCGGGCAGCAAGGCGATCACCACCGCGGCTGCCAGCAGGTTGGTCATTTGGGTGTGGCCGCCGGCTTCGGCGATCGCGGCGCTGCTGGGAGGGCTCGCGTCCAGCGGAAACGCGCCGATCAAACCGGCAACCACGTCTCCCATCCCCACGGCCATGAAGTCGGCGGCAACATCAATCTCAAAGCTGGGGTCGCTTCCCGGCGGCGGGGCAAAGGCGCGCGCGGTGGCGGCGGTCTGGCTGATCGTCACAACCACGACGATGAAGGCCACGGGGGCTACCTGTCCAAGCGCGTGCAGCGATATGCCGCGCAGCGAGAACCGGGGCGCCGCTGAGCCGATCGTGCCTACGACCGCCACGCCGTGGTGGTCAAGGCCAAACGCCCACACCAGGGCGGTGGCGACCAGCAGCGCGATCAGCGGGCCTGGCAGCCGCCGGGCCACGCGCTGGGCGGTGAAGACGAAGGTGAAGACGCTCAGTCCGACCACGATCGCCCACGGTTTCACCGCGTCCAGTGAGTGGGCCACGTGGGAGAGTCGGGCGAGTGTGGATATACCTCCAGTAGGGATGCCGAGCAGGTCGGGAAGCTGGTCGACGATGATCACAACCGCAATGCCGGCCAGAAAGCCGACGATGATCGGTTCTGAAAGCAATTCCGCAAGCCAGCCGAGGCGCAGCAGCCAGACGCAGACCAGGATCGCGCCGGTCACCACGGCCAGCAACGCGACCAGGTTGTGGTAGTGGCCGGTGCCGGTGGCTGCGAAGCTTGCGAGCCCGACGGCGAACAGCGGTGCGATCGTGGAGTCGGCGGCCACCGAGAGCCGCGGGCTGCTGCCAAGCAGCGCGAACACGACCGCGCCGGTGATGAAGGCATACAGACCAGCGGTGGGCGGCATCCCGGCCAGCCGTGAGGTGGCTATCTGCCCCGGCAGTGAGATCGCCAGCAGGGCGGCTGCGGCCAGGGCGTCGTGGGAGAGCCACCCTCGGCGGTAGCCACGCAGGGTCGGGGCCAGCTTGGGCGTGCGGATGAATCGCGCTCCCGTCAATGGAGGGCACCTTCGGATGCGAGCGGTGCAGCGTCGCTCGGGCAAGCCAAGTTGTGAACATCATGTGAACTCACAGCCTCCGAGAGTAGCCCGGAAGGTGGCGTCAGGGCAACTAATCCGGTCTGGCATAGGCTTTCCAGCCTCGCCACGGCGCCAGCCAGGAGACGGTCATAGGCCCACATGCGGTGCCTAAACTGGAGCGCTGTGTGGGTCGCTGCCATCAGCGGGGTTCTGGCGTTTGCTGCGGCTGGTCCAGAAAAGGTCACGGTCAGCGGTCAGCCGTCCGGGTACGCCAGCGTCCATCTGAACAAGCCTGCGCACCAGATGCCGACGGGCGTGTTGCTGGCGGTGATCCTGGTGCTGTTGGCGGTCTATGTTGCGTGGCGTGTCGGCGCGCTGGGTAGGATCGGCAAGCGGCTGGGCGGCGCGATGCGGCTGACGGCGGCCAGCCGACAGCATCGGCGGAGTGTGCGCGTAACGGCGGCGGCGGCCGTTCCGACCCTGCTTTTGGCACTGGTGGTGGGGGTGATCGCGCTTGGGGGCACCGGCGGCAGGGCGGCTCGCTCTCAGAATGCCACGCTGACCGCCAATCCAACCATTGGTCCTGGCGGCGCGATGACAGCGGCACGGCCGGCACCCAACTTCACGCTTTACAACCAGACCGGCCAGCGTGTGTCACTGCGCCAGTACCGCGGCCGGGTGGTGCTGCTTGCTTTCATAGACCCTGAGTGCCACACGAGCTGCCCGCCGAGCGCCGCGGCGATGCTTGACGCGCAGGCGGAACTTCGACGTACCGCCTCCCGCCTGGTTTTGCTTGGCGTGGATACCAACCGCGGCGCCACCCGGATTCAGGATGTCCTGAAGTACACCGAGTTGCACCACATGGCCGGTCACTGGAACTTTCTGACCGGATCGCCGGCTGCGCTTGAGCAAGTGCGGCAGCACTATGGCGTTGATGAAACCGCCCTGGCTGCTGGCCGGCGTGTGATTGAGCGTGTGGCGACGCTCTATTTGATCGACCCGCAGGGGCGTATCCGCCGTGTGTTCACCACTGACCGGGCATCCTGGTCTGTCGCGCGGCTGGGACGGCTGCTCGCGCAAGACGTCTCCAGACTGCTTAACAGGTCATCCGGCGATGCGCGGATCAGACAAGCCGGATGATCGCAACCACGCCGACGATCACGATCAGAGCGCGCAGCACGGGTGGTGGCAGGCGCCGCCCAAAACGGGAGCCGAGTACGCCGCCGAGGACCGAGCCGCCGGCGATCAGACCGGCTGGCGCCCATGCAACGTGCGCGGCCAGCACAAACACGATCCCGGCAACCAGGTTGGTGAGTCCGGTGGTCACGACCTTGACGGCGTTCAGGCGCTGCAGTGAGTCATCGATGCTGAGCCCCAGCACTGAGAGCATCAGAATCCCCTGAGCGGCACCGAAGTAGCCGCCGTAAACGCCGCAGGTGAACGCTCCGGCCAGTGCAAGCGGGCCAACTCCCTGACCGTGTCCGCGGCGGCGGCCGCCGAGCAACCGGTTGATCTGGCGTTGGCTGAGGATCAGCACGAGCGCCAGTGCTATGAAGAACGGCACGATCGTCTTGAAGGCGGCGGCCGGCAAGACCAGCAGCAGGATCGAGCCGAGCACGCCGCCGAGCACCACGGCGACGCCAAGTGAGACCAGACGCTCACGCTGCCCGTCCAGTTCGCGCCGATAGCCCAGCGCGCCGCTGACTGAGCCAGGCACCAGACCGATCGTGTTGGAGACGTTGGCGGTGACGGGCGCATAGCCGAACGCAAGCAGCGTTGGAAACGTGATCAGCGTGCCGCTGCCAACGACTGTGTTGATCGTCCCGGCGGCGATGCCAGCTACCAGGATCATGATGATGTGCCAGGCGCTCAAGCAGTCAGATGGTGTCAGGCGCGGGGCTGGTCCGCATCAGCGCCGGTTTGTTGCACGGCGGGGAAGGAGTTTGTCCTCCCGCCGCGAACCCAGGTGCCATGCTTGTCAAGCATCGGCCACCGGTTTTCACGGATGTCTCACCGACACCCGCCGCAGGCTTTGAGCACATCCCGGGGTCGGCGTTGACGGTGCTGAGCTGGCTGACAGCCTCGCGGGTTGAGTTCGTGCTGGTCGGGGCGATCGCTCGTGCCCTGCGTTTTGAACCTGCGGCGTCTGGTCCTGTAGCGATCGTGCCCGCGCCGTACGCGCGCAATTTGGATCGTCTGGCACGGACGCTGACCGTCGCGCAGGCACGCCTACGGTCTGACCACGTGTTGCTTCAAGCGACCAATCCGCCGCGCGAGCCGGCCATCCGGTTCACGTCGAAGATGTTTGTCCGCCCGGAGCGCTGGTCGCTGCGCTGCGGCCAGTACGATCTGGACATTGAGGGTCGCCCCGTCGGTGCGCCGTCCTACCAGGAGCTGGTCTATGAAGCGGTGCGTGTCAGGCTCTCAGCCGAGCTGAGCGTGGATGTGGCAGCGCTCGAGGACGTCCAGCATTACGACCACGTCCGGCGGACGGGCGTGGTACCTGAGATGACAGTCAGCCGTCTGTGAACTGACCGGGCTGCCAAAGCGGTTCAGCGGCCGTGTTGGCAAAGCGAGCCAGAATAAAAAGCAGGTCAGAAAGACGGTTGAGGTAGCGCACCACCTCCGGGCTGCAATCCTGGCCGCAGGCCACGGCCGCACGCTCGGCGCGTCGGCATACCGTGCGCGCGACATGCAGCTGTGCGCTGAGCTTGCTGCCGCCGGGCAGCACAAAGGAGTGAAGCGGTGTCAGAGTGGCGTTAACCTCGTCGCAGCGCTCCTCAAGCCACCGTGTCTGAGTGGGCAGGACCCTGAGCTGGGTCCGTGCTGGATCGGGTGGCGTGCAGATGTCGGCGCCGAGGTCAAAGAGGTCGTTCTGAATGCGAGCCAGCCACGGACGCAGCGGCTCGACAGTCTCCTCGAGCGCCAACACGACGCCGAGCTGAGCGTTGAGCTCGTCGACGTCGCCGCCTGCCCGGATGCGTGCGTCAGTCTTTGGGACGCGACTCATGTCACCAAGGTGCGTGCGGCCATCGTCGCCGAGCCGGGTGTAAATCCGGGTGAGATTGATGGTCACCGTCTGCGCAGTGTAGGACGCGGTAGCATGGCCGTCACAAACAAAAAGGTCGGTGTGATGGGAACCCGGTGCGATACCGGGGCGGACCCGCCACTGTGACCGGGGATGCTTGCGGCAATATGCCACTGGCTCACGATCGAGCTGGGAAGGCGCCGAAAGTAGTCCCGGGAGCCAGGAGACCACCGCCGGCCCCAAGCCGAACAGCCCTCGTGGAAAGGGGTGGCCATGCCTAACCGCCGTTTTGTGCGCACCGCCGCACTTGTTGTCAGTCTTGCCGGCACGCTTGCTGTCGTGCCGGCCGCCGCTGCTGTCACCGTGACGGTGCGCGTCCAGGGTCCCAGAAAGACGATGTTGCCAACCCGCAAGGTTGTGCTGCCCAGCGGTTCCATCACCCGCGGTGGCGCGCCAGCCGGCGCCTGCAGCGCCGCCAGTGCGCAGGGCGCGCTGGCGGTTGCCACACACGGCAACTGGCAGGGGAGCTGGTACTCCTCCTACAGCGAGTACTTCATAACTGAGATCCTTGGACTGCCGGAGAACGGAAAGAAGTATTACTGGGGACTGTACGTTGACAACCGCTTTGCCACGTCGGGAGCCTGCCAAGAGAAGCTGACCCGCGGAGCCAGCGTAGTTTTCGCCGCGGTTCCGGCCAAGGGGGCCACCGAGAAGCTGCTTGGTGTCAATGCCGCTCCCGCCCGGGCGGGGCGGCCCTACAGGCTGCGGGTGGTCGCCTACAGCGCTGTCGGTAAGGCGTTTCCGGTGGCGGGAGCGACCGTCAAACTGGACGGCCAGAGCGTCACCACGACGCGCCACGGCTGGACATCGAAGGTCACGTTCCGCGCCGCAGGAGTCCAGACCGTGACGGTTTCAAAGCGCCACTATGTTGGCACCGAGACGACGGTGCAGGTGGCCAGGGCCTAGAAGGCGTGATGGGCGGCCTGCGGACACAACGTCGTGTGCTGCTTGCGAGCGCGCTGGTGATCGCTGCCTCGGCGGCGATCACCGGTTGCGGTGCCGGTGCCGGTCCCGGCACGCGCAATGTCAGCGTGCTGGTCACGGCCAACTTCGGGGCCTCCCGGGTCGGAGAGGTGGGGCAGCGTCGGATCCCGGGCTCAGAGACGGTCATGTCGCTGCTCGAGCAGCATTTCAAAGTTACGACCAGTTACGGTGGCGGCTTTGTAGATTCGATCAACGGCCGAGCTGGCGGCTCTGGCCGTACCGCCTGGTTTTACTACGTCAACGGGATCGAGGCACCCAAGGGTGCGGCCGGCACCGCCGTAAACGCGGGCGATCACATCTGGTGGGATTTGCACAGCTGGGCTGCTACGCAAACGACTCCCGCGGTCGTCGGGTCCTACCCGGAACCGTTCACCAACGGCATCGGCGGTAAAGAGTTTTCGATCCTGGTGGACTGTGCCGCCGGCATGCAGCAGGAGTGTGACGCGATTGGCAGCGACGTACACCACTTTGGCGTGAAGGCAGCCGACCACACACTCGCCACCAGATCCGGCTCAGACTCGCTGGCTGTGGTCGTCGGCACTTGGACTCAGGTCCACAACATCGTTGCCGCCCATCTGATCAGCGCCGGCCCCCAGCAAAGCGGTGTGTTCGCACAGTTTGGCGGCGGCGGCCACACGCTGCGGCTTGAGAACCCGCTAGGTGACCTGGCACGGATGCTGCGTGGCAGCGTGGGGCTGGTGGCCGCCACCGGGAACGGCACGCTGAGCGCTCCAACCTGGTTTGTGACCGGCACCGACGCCGCCGGCGTCAGGGCTGCCGTGGGAGCGTTCACCAAGGCCCATCTGGACGGGCACTTTGCGGTGGCGGTGGACGCTGGGCGGGTGATCCCGCTCCCAGTCACCGGCAGTGCGGGCAGGTGAGGCTGTGAGCTACAGGCTCCGTTCGAGCCCATTGCACGCCGCCGGTGCGGCCAGCGCGATCCTCTGGTGTCTTGCGCTGCTGCTGGCCGCGATGGTCTCCGTCAATCCGGTCTGGCTGGCAGCGGTTGTGCTGACCACGGTCGTTGCGGCTTGGGGGGCCGGAGTGTTGACTGAAGTGCGCAGGAGTCTGCGCTTTGCCGTCCCGCTCGGGATCAGCATCTGCGTCATCAACGCACTCGTCACGCGGGACGGGCTGACGGTCATCTGGCGCTTCGGCGATCTGCCGATCCTTGGTCAGACCGATGTCACGCTGCAGGCGACCGTGTACGGGGCAGCACTTGGGATTCGTGCAGTCGCCGTGGTTGCCGTCGCCAGCCTGTACTCAGCGGCCGTCGATCCTGATCAGGTGCTGCGCCTGCTGCGCGGCCGCTCGTTCAGTTCGGCGCTGGCCGTGACGATCGCAAACCGCATGATGCCGGTCTTGATGCGTGACTCCCGAAGGCTCGCTGACGCGCAACGATGCCGTCCCGGGCGGCCGCCCGGACGGTTCGCGATCCTGCAGGCCACCACGTCCGGGGTGGTCGATCGGGCGCTGGACGTGGCTGCGACACTCGAGGTCCGCGGCTACGCGCTGGCACCAGCGCGGCATCGGCGTAGGTCTTTGGGATCGTTGCGGGGCGTCTGGCGTTGGTTTGCGCGTGGCAGGCCGCCGGGCGAGCGTGCGCGTTGGCCGTCAGGAGAGGCCGCGCGGGGGCCGTCAGGGGATGCCGCGCGTGGGCCGTCAGGCCCCAGGCCACCGTGGCGGCGGTTGCGCTGGCCGTCAGACCCCAGACCGCCGTGGTGGCGGTTGCGCTGGGCGTCAGTTGGGTCCTGGGACCGGCATGACATTGGTTTCAGCGTCGCGTCAGTTTTTGTCGCGTCAGTTTCCGTCTTGGGGCGCGTGGCGGGCATGACGGCCTTCAGCGCCTACCCGGGCCTTTCCCTGCCGGCCCTGGATGGCACACTGACGGCCTGTGCGGTTCTGGGGTTCGCGGCCCTGCTGCCATTTGCGGACAGGCGGGGGATCCTGCGGTGAGCCTGGTGGAGTGCCGCGCCGTCAGCTACACCTATCCGGGTGCGTCGACGCCCGCGCTGAGCGATCTGCAGCTGACGATCGAGCCGGGTGAGCTGGTTGTGCTTGCCGGGCTGAGCGGCTCAGGGAAGTCCACGCTGCTGCGTGTACTGAACGGTCTGGCGCCCCATTTCTACGGCGGCGAATTTGGTGGTGATGTGCGGATTGCCGGGCTTGACGCCCGGCTCTGCGGTCCAGCGCTACTTGCCGAGCATGTCGGGTCGCTCTTCCAGGATCCGGAAACCCAGGTGATTCTTGGCACGCCCAGGTCAGAGTTGGCGTTTCCGCTGGAGAACCGGGGGTGGGCGCCGACCGCCATCGCACGGGCCGTCGAAGAGACCGCGCTTGCGCTTGGCATCGAGCGGCTGCTGGACCGGACTACCGACACGCTGAGCGGAGGGGAGCTTCAACGCGTCGCTTTGGGCGCGACCCTGGTGGCAAGGCCTGCGGTTGTCTGCTTGGACGAACCCACCTCACAGCTCGACCCGGTGGCGGGCGAGGAGCTGATCGGACTGCTGCGCCGTCTCAACGAGGATACCGACCTGACTGTGGTGCTGGCCGAACACCGGCTCGAGCGGTGCCTGCCGGCCGCCGACCGGGTGCTGGCGCTGGACGCCGGTCAGCTGATTTTCGATGGCAGCGCTCCGGATTTTCTGGAGTTCGCACTTATTAACGCTGTTCGGTTGGTCACGCCGGGAGCGCGTCTGCTGGCGGACTGTGGCTTGCGTCCCCGGCCCGGCGTGAAGGCTGCGCGCGCCGCACTGAGGCAGGTTGGGTATCGGCTGGACCCTGCGGGTAGCGTGCTGGCCGGAAGGCGGCCCACTGCGCCGCGGGTCTCTGCACGGCCTGCGGCGCAGCCGGTTTTGGCGTTGCGTCACGTCTGGCACGAGCTCCGTGACGGGCCTGTGATCCTGCGCGACGTGACACTGGCGCTCGCGGCTGGGGAACGGGTTGCGCTCATGGGGCGCAACGGTGCCGGCAAGTCGACCTTGCTGCGCCACTCCGCGGGGCTCATGGCTCCCACGCGAGGCTCGGTCAAAGCCGCTGGACGGGTTGCGTTGCTGCTGCAAAACCCCGGTGACTACCTGGTCTCAGACACGGTGAGCGGGGAAGTGGACGGCAACATCGCGTCGCTTGAGCGCTTTGGCCTTGATGCGCTGCTTCACCGCCATCCACGGGATCTCAGCGGCGGTGAGCGGCAGCGGCTCGCGCTGGCGGTGGTGCTGGGTGGTGACCCCGCCGACCATCCGGCGGCCGTGTGCCTTGATGAGCCGACACGCGGCATGGATCGTGTCGCACGGGATCAGCTGAGATCGATGTTGGAGGCCTATGACGGCGCGGTCGTGGTGGCGACGCACGACGCTGAGTTCGCGGCAGAGTTTGCCGGCCGGGTGGTGCTGCTTGCGGAAGGCCGTGTGATTGCGGATGGGCCGACCGCCGAGATCCTCACGGGCGGCGACTACTTCACGACCGAGACGGCGAGAATCCTCGCCGGTCTGCGTACCAGCGGTGTGATCCTGGAGGTCGGCGACCCTGACGCGGCAAGCGCTGGTCCGGCGCTGTTGCCGACGCAGGGTGCAGAACTGCTCAAAAAGTGCACGCCGTGTCGGCAGGGGATGGTCGCTTGAGCTGGCCGCTCGGTGCCTTTGGTGTGCTCGCCATCGGTCTGGCGGGTGGTTTTCTGTGGTTTGAGCGCCGTCGCCCCGACTC
>JBMFHK010000024.1:0-18244 GCA_049976865.1 Solirubrobacteraceae bacterium
TATCAGTGTGCTCACGCAAGACTATCCGGATGACCGTCTGAGCGTTGTGGTCGTCAACGACGGTTCAACCGATGACACCGCATCAGTGCTCGCCGATGCGTTTGATAGCGAGCCGCGCGTGCGTGTCATAAACCAGGAGAATGCGGGCTTCATCGCAGCAACGAACGTTGCGCTCAGCCATGTCGAAGGCGATCTCATCGGGATTCTGGACGCAGATGACGCCTGGAAGCCCGGGCGGCTGAGATGTCAGGTAAACATACTTGAGCGTCACCCCGAGGTGGGCCTTGTGCACGGTGACATGGAACTGGTTGATGCGGCTGGCGCGACCCTGCACCCGTCCTACTTCGCCTGGACGGGGTTGCGGCCCGCACGGGGACGCGTGCTTGGAGAGCTGATGCTCGGGCCGAACTTTGTCACGGCCAGTGCGATCCTGTTTCGTCGCTGCTTTCTTGATCAGGTGCGACCCGTCCCGAGAGAAGCGGTGTTTCCCGACTGGCACTTTGCAACGACGATTGCCCAGTACGCGGACATCGACCATTGTGACCAGTCGGTGAGCGTCTACCGCCTGCACGGAGCCAACATGGGTCTTGGCGGCGTCGGTGGCAAGTTCTATAAAGACATGTCCAAGAACGTCAATGTACAGCGGCGTATGCTGACTCAGCTGCGGACGGACGCAGTTGAGATTAGCGACCTCACGCGCGTCGTCGTGAAGATGCGCGACCAAGCGGTGCGCGCGGCTGGTGAACTGAGCATCGGCATGACAGATGTGCTTGCGGTATCGCCGGCCGATCGCATCGCCGCGCAGCTTCACCGCGAAAGTGCCGAGGCGGCGCTTGCCGAAGGTTTGCAAGAGAAGGCGGGACGTGAGCTGGTGCTCGCTCTTGCCGCCGACCCATGGGATGAGGGCCTGCTTGACACACTGCGGTCGCTGGGTGTGTCATCGGGCTCGGCTGCGCTACCCGCGCTGCGCCAGGATGTGGTCCTGGCTTTTGCGCAGGAGGTGTTGGATAACCCGGTCCTGTTGGCGCGCTACGGCGCTGCGGTGACCGGACACGATGACATCACTTTAGTCATATGGTCAAGTGCACAGGACGACCAGCTGGTGAACTCAGTGGCTGAGCTGACCGGGGCGTGTGGGTTGGACGGGACCGGGACAGCGGACATGGTGCTTTACTGCTCGGCCGATCTGGCGGCGGTGTTGCGCGCACCGTCGAAGGCTGTGCTCAGCACGCGACCGCCCCGGCCTGCACTGGCAGGTCTGCCACACGTCGGTTCCGGCACTCTGGATGGCCTTGTGGTGGGTGGAAGGCTGCATGTCTCCAGGGGCGCGACGTCGGTGTAGTGGCAGCATCGGGGCAAGATGCCACGGATGCTCGCTGCCGCTGACCCGGTGCCCGTGTCCGGGGGTATCGGAGTTGGCTGTTGGCGGCCGCCCCGCCGCCAGCACGCCAGAAGCTGTCAGCTGACCGCAGCCCAGCGCTCGAGGGTGGCTCTGAGCTCGGCACTTCCGACAGCCAGCACGCGTGAACCCGCTTGGCGGGCAAGCCGGCTGTGGCCCACGCAACCTGGGTGCAGCGGCACATAGATGTCGGTGCCTTGATGAATCGCACGGTCGCGGTCGGGCCGGAAGGCGCTGACCAGGATGTCAACGTCAGCGCATGTGTCGAGGTCGACGCTTGCCGCAGCTGCTGCCTGCAGCACGTGGTGCTCGAGCGCGGCTGCGTCGAGGTTGGCGTCCGCCAACAGGTGCAGGTAGGCGTCAGCTCTCGCTGGCAAACAGGACCAGTCTGTGAGCAGCTCCGCAAGCCTGTCCTGGCCGAGCCATGCGGGCGTGGCCAGAACCCGCAAGCTCGCGGGTTCGGCGAAGGGAAACGCGGCCATGAGCGTGGCGCGCTTGGGGGGGCGCTGTGCAAGAAAGGTGATGCGGTCGCGGTAGGAGGCGGCGACGGCCTCCCAAGAGAGCCGCTCAGCGGCCTGACGGGCGGCTGCACCCTTTGCCAGCCGTGCGGGGCGATTCTCCGCCACCTCTCGCAGTACCTCCACCAGATGCTTGCGATCCGGCTCAAGCATCCACGGTGGGTTCACAGTCTCAAATCCGGGCAGGAGATCCGGACTCATGGGGCGGCGAGCTGACCTGATCGTCCATCCGGCTGCGGGCGGGCAGAACTCCTCTGTGGGGCCACCGGCGGTGTGAACCAGCGGCAGCCCGCACGCCATCGCTTCAAGCGCCGGCATCGCAAACCCCTCCCCACGGTAGGGCAGGACCATCACGTCGCAGGCGCGGTAGAGATCCGCAAGGCCCTCAGCGTCAAGGTCTTCGGTGATCAGGTCCACCGGCGGGCGCAGGTCGTCCTGGGACCGGCTGATGAGGTCTTTGCCCGGGCCCGGGTAGGCGCCTGCCGCCAACGCAGCCTTGATGGTGAGCCTGACATCGCTACGGTCTGGAAACGCTTCATCCCACGCGGCCAAGAGAATGTCGATCCCTTTGCGTACATTTGCGCCACCAACAAATAAAAACCGTACCGGTGACCGACCGTCTTCGGGACGCGCTGCCGGTCGGAAGCGGTTGAGGTCAACACCGTTGAGAATGACACGGACACTGTCCGGGGCGACTCCGCTGTCAATAAACATGGTGCGCACGTACTGGCTGGGAACCCATACCTCATCTACCGTTTGGCCGATCTGATCGCGCCATTTCACGGGGATCGAACCGAACTCCCATGGAAGGATCGTTGCGAGGGCCCCGGAGGCTGGTACAGAGAAGTCCGGTGGCCACTGGTGGCGTACCTCTACGTTGGCCGGGTGTGGGGGCGTGCCGGAGGCCAGGGTGCCGTCAGAGTGAAGTCGTGTCACGGTGAGCCCGAGATGGGCGGTAATTTCATCGTTGATAATTGACAGGCTGCTGGGCAGGCCGACGTCACCTTGCCAGGTGACCGCCAGGCTGCTTGTGAAGCTGGTTGCCGCTGTGCTCGCGCCGGGGTTGGGCTCAATTGGCGGCTCGCCGTCAGCCATGTAGTAACGCTCAAGCTCATCGACGTACTCGGCGAACGCTCGCGGCGGCTGGATGTTTGACTGCAGCTGTTCAAGCAGTCCCGGCTCAGATGCCAGGCGGTCCAGCGCCGCTGCCAGTGACGCTGGGTCCAGCGCGTCAAAGACCAGGCCGTCTACTTCATTTTGGATCGCCTCTGGCAACCCGCCCAGGCGGGGGACCACGAGCGGCACTTTTGCGGCCAGGCACTCGGCCCCCGCCAGCGGCGCGCAGTCCCACCACATGGATGGCAGCACCGCGACATCCACGTCACTGAGCAGGCCGCCTATCTCCGCAGGCGTGAAGGGGCCATGGAAGCTGACCACACCGCGAGTGTCCATCGCCCTCAAGTGATCGGCGAACCGGTCGTGAATCTCGCCGATGATCCTCACATCCAACGTGGCTTTGGTCCGCTGGGCGGCCTGCACCAGCAGTTGGGGACCCTTGTGCGGGTAGGCGGAGCCGAGGAAAGCGACGCGCAAACGCTCAGTCCGGCGACCGGGAACGCGATGTCTGCCGACCTCCTGCCAGATGTGCTGCTCGTGGGGCATCGTCTGGCGGACGACGTCGATCGCCTCCCATGGATATCCGGCTCCGAGCAGAGCGTGACGCACGGCGTCCGACACAGCCAGGATCCGGGTCAGGCCAGATTCGGCGCGTGCTCGGATGTAGGCCAGACGGAGCTGGTAAGCGCTGATGTCGGCGCTATCGACGCAGGCGGCGCAGCGCGCGCCGTCAGCGGGCCCCGAACAGATCTCGCCGGCACCGTTGAGCAAGTAGGCACGTGGGCAGATAAGCCAGTAGTTGTGGGTTGTGAAAAACGCCGGCAAGCCTCTGAGTGCCGCCTGATCGATCAGCGCTGCGCCGAGATTGTGGAGGTTGTGAAAGTGCACAGCTGAAGGGCGCACTCTCTCCAGCGCATCGGCAAAGAGCCGTGTGATGATCGGGTCGTCCAGCTCGCGGGCGGGGTTCGTCATGTCAAACAGAGTGGAAGGCCGGTTGTGGATGCCGATCAGGCGCACGCCATCCTGTTCCCATTCACGCGTCTCATACGGACGTCCGGAAGGAGTTGGCGGCACTGCAGCATGAAAGACGGTGACATCCCATCCACGTCTCACCAGTTCCTTTGCTGCGAGCCTCGGCACGGTTGTGCCGCCGCCGGGATCGTCCCACCCGAAGGCGGTGATCATCAGCCGTGTTGTGCCTGACGTCATCGCGCAGCAGACTTTAGTGATGCACGGTGTCACCGGTCGCTGTCGGTGCTTTGCAAAAGCAACGGGGGCGAGGTTTGTGCCTCGCCCCCGTAATCCGTGTCCCTCGATGGATCGGATCTGCTGCCTGTGCCCGAGGGTGCAGCCTGCGGGCTGTGGTCCGGTCCGCGCCCGAGTGCCGTCGGGCGCGGCCGAGTTTGCGGGCTCACGCCGGGCGGCGGGTCAACGCCGCCCGGAACGCAAGCGCAGCCATCCAGACTGGATCAGAACTAGCCCTGCAGGAGCTTGAGGATCAGCTGCGGGTTCTGCTCCGCTTGTGAGAGCATCGAGATGCCTGACTGCTCGAGGATCTGCTGCTGCGTGAACTGCGTCATCTCGGAAGCCATGTCCACATCCTCGATGGTTGCGTTCGCAGAGGTCAGGTTCTCCGAGTAGGTGGACAGGTTGTCCATCGTGTAGCTCAGACGGTTCTGAACCGCACCGAACTGCCCCGCCAGGGTGGAGACCTGGTTGATCAGGCCGTCGATGGTGGCCAAAACACCGCTCGCTCCGAGGCTGAAGGTTGTGCTTGTCCCTCCAGCGTTGATCTGGTCAAGCACGGAAAGCAGACCGCTTGAGCCTGTCAGTGCCTGCAGCGTGACGCTGATCGTCTGACCGTCGTTGGAACCGATCTGGAACGTGATGCTGCCGACCGTCACGCCATTGAGGCTCATGGTGCCGGTCGGTGCGAACAGCGAGATGCCGTTGAACTGCGACTGGTTGCCGATCTGGTCGATCTGGCAGACCAGCTGTGTGACCTCGGACACGATCGCGTTCTGGTCGGTCGCGTCCAGCGTGCCGCCGTTGTACTGGACCGCCAGCTCACGGACGGTCTGGAGCATCTGCTCCACGTCGTTTAGGGCACCGTCAGCCGTCTGGATGAGTGACGTTGCGTCCTGAGCGTTGCTGTTCGCCTGGTTCAGGCCACTGATCTGACCGGTCAGATCCTCGCTGATGGCGTAACCGGCGGCGTCGTCAGCTGCGGTGTTGATGCGCAGGCCTGAGGACAGGTCGGTCATCGACGTGTTCAGCGCCGATTCGGTCGAGTTCAGGTTGTTCTGGGCGATCAGCGCCTCAGTGTTGGTATTGACGTAAAGGGACATGCCTATCTCCTTGATGGCTGGTGGTTGTTCGTCCCGGCCGACTCCATGTCGGCCTCTTCCAGACCAGTAATCGGCGTCTGCGCTGCAGACTTGAGCGAGTTACATGCTCGCTGGTTGCTCGGGTAGCGGGGTGGGCGCTGGCCCATGGGTCCCGCCGTCAAGCGATGATGTCGATGTGCGGTCCCGGCTCTTCCTGCGGTTGTGCTGAAGAGCTCTGTGGTCGCCGCCGCTCGCCGTCACGCGCGGGATCCCAGACGCCATCCTCAGGCTCGGAAACGCCGCTCAGTGTGACCGTATCTGCAGGTATGTGCTCGGAGGCGTCGTGCGCAAACCCCTGATCGTCATCGTCTTGCGGTGGGTCTGAGAGGTCACCATCGGGCCCATCTTGTGTCTCATGATCCGCTGGCTCGCCGTCACGCCTGAAAGAGCGACGGTCGCTGCGTTCGACACGCCGGACGCGTGCCAGAGCCGCCGGGGTCGCTGACCCGCTGGGGATTGGCGGCAGGGCGTCTAGCGGATCAACCATCAGTTCTCAATCTGGTTGGTGCTTGCGGGCGTCTTGAGCCCGTGAGGCCGGATCGGCCAAGCGCTATCAGGTGCCGGGGGTGGCATTGCCGTTGCGGCGTTCCGCGCGCCGACGGTTGATCTCTGCGACGGCGGCCCTCTGCTCGGCGATCATCAGATGCCGCCAGATCTTCATGGCGCCCCACCAAGCGAGCAGGTAGCCTACGCAACCGGCAGCCAGTGCACGGACGCCAACGGCAGTGAGGGGGACGTGAGCTTTCATCGACAGCGCAGCCGCGAGCGCAAAGGCGATCAGCCCCGCCCATGAACGGGCTTTGTGTACCGATGCCAGGGCACGCGGGTGTGTGGCGATGCTTGAAAACGGCGCGGTTTGGCTGTCGGTGTTCTGATCCGGCCTGGATCGCTTGCTGCGCTTGGGACTCTTGTCCTTGCCTTTTGGCGCTGGATTCTTTGCCATGATCGCCTACCTGTAGGGAGTCACACGTAGTCACCGCGAGTGAACGCCAGCGCTTTGCGCTGCGCATCGAAAATGAAGCGAATCAACCGTTCCTGGTCGGCGTGTGAGATGGCTGTGAAGTTGATCGCGGCCTCATCAGGCGCCCGGGTGCGCACCACGCGGCCAGCGCCGCTGACGACCTGCATGTCGGCCGGAGGATGGTTGAGGAGAATCGTGAAGAGCAGCTCACCGCTAGGGGTCGGTGCGCGGCGTGGCGGCCGTATGAGCATCCCTCCACCGCTGATGTTGATGGTGTAGGCCTCAAACAGGAAGATGCCTTCAGCGTTCTCTAGCCGCACACGCTGGGCAGCCTGGACGCGGACAAACTCGCGTCTTTGGAGCACATGCCTGGCGTCGTCGACAATGAACTTCAGCAGATTCGGCCCGATGTGCTCGGCAAAGCCGGGAGTACGCAGCACGCCGCGGCCGCTGGTTGACTCGAGTGTGAGGTTGGTCAGCGGGCTGCGGGTGAACTGTCCGGTTGCGTCAAGGATCAACACCAGCAGGTCATCACCGCTGTGTGTGATGCTGACCGGCACACTGGATCCATCTGCCGCAAACAGCTGGCCAAGGGCGCCGTGACGGATGCTTTGTGCGGTGGGGCCGGAGGTGTGAGTCACGGCAGGAGCCTTCGAGCGAGTGACACCGGATCGACTGCAGCCAGGGCCTGACGATGGTTGGTGCCTGAACACAGGTAGGCCAACGGGATGTGCTGCGCGGCGGCAACTTCTACGATCATGCCCAGCCGGTCGGTCTCATCGGTGTGAGTGGCAACAATTGCGCTGGGGCGCACACTGTCCAGACCGGAAACGGCTTCTTGCGCGACGCCGGGTGCAAGGGTGGCAGGCAGGGTAAGGTAGATGGCGTCAAGTTCAAGACGGCCAAGCTTGACAGTGAGCGCCTGGACAGCAGCCCCATCGGTATGTGTGACGGTGGGTGTGTCAACGATCACAAGGCCTCCCTGACGGCGCTGGTCGATGACACGCTTCAGCTGATCTGGCGCTGGTGACAGGACGGGAATTCCTTCGTCATGGAGGATTGCGTCCAGTTCACGGGCTCCCGCTGGGTCATCCAGCACAACGACACTGACCGCCAGGGTGCTTGCCCGACGGTAGGCGCTTGCCAAGGCTGCACTGCAGAGGGTCTTACCGGACCCTCCGGCGCCTATAAACGTGATTGCGGCTCCTGCTGCCGGCAGGGGCGCCGCCGGGAGGATTCCCTTGGCAATCTGCGCGAGCGTTGCTTCCCTCAAACCGCTGGCAAGCGGAGTTCCGTGGGCGCTGGCTAAGCCGATCAGCGACTGAGACCAGGCGGTGCTGGCCCCGTGCAGCACCAGCTCGCTGCTCAACGCGGCGGCCGCAGCACTGTCAAGCGGGTTGCCGGTCGTCAGGTTGCGGGCTGCGTCACGCCGGCCGCTGAAAAGCCGGGAGATCAGCTGGCGCAACACGCTGCCGGTCTGTGCTGGCGCCCCATCTCTGCTTTCTTGAAGGGCCGACTGGTGCTGGGCCGTCCTGCGGTCCGGCAAGACGCGCACCGCCGGCGTCTCGCCGGTCTGCTGAGATGGCTCCTGTAAGCCTGGGCCGGAGCGCCGGACCGCCGGCCGCCTGACGCGCGGCGTTGCCTCCTGTGCCGGCCCACGGCGAATTGACGCGTACGGATCAGCTGAGGGTGCTGCGGACAATGATCGCGTTGGCCTGGCCGGCCCTTCGCCATTGATGCTGCGCCCAGGGGACACGCGTGGAGTGGGTCTGGGTGAGGATGAGCTCTCTATACGCCGGGAGGAGGAGTTGCGCGCCGGCCGGCTGGCCGACGGTCGCTTGCCCGGGCGCGCGGCGCCCAGCGCGGCGATGACCTCTTCAGCGTCGATGTCCGCGCCGAGCTGTGCCAGCGGGTCGGCGGAGGGCTCCGACGGCACGGCGGGCCACGGTGGCGCACCGTCGAGCTCGTCGTCTGGGAGCATGGCGGAAGCCTGACGCAGCCGTTCCATGAAGATGCCAGCCTCAAACGGCCGGGTGGTCGTGGGCCGCGTGGTTGTGGGTACCGGGGGCGGCTGCGATTGCAGGAGCTTCTCAGCCGGATGCGCTGTGGTCAGCTTGGGTGCGGCTTGCCGGCTGCCCACAGTTGGGGGAACGAATAGGGTGACGTCGGGAGCCTTTGTGGAGGCTGGGGCCGGAGCGGCCTGCGCTGTTTGCTCTGTCTCAGAGGCCTCCTGTGTGAATGCAAGGGACTCCTCGTGCACCGATGGCTGGTTCTGGAGCGTTGAATCAGGGCTTTCATATGGGGCCTGCGGCTCATCCTGCGGCAAGTCGTCGTAGATGTCGATCGTCTGGCCATCAGGGCGCCTGGCTTCAACCTCGATGACGCGTTGCGCGAAGAACCCGCCGACACCGCCCACCAGCCCTTCACGCTCGCGGATGATCACCGCGTCGGGTCCGAGCTCCTCCCGGATCTGGGGCAGGATCTCCGCAAGCGTGCGGCCACGGTAGGTTTTGGTGCCGGCGTGTGACGCGGTGAGGTGGCTTTCAGTGGTCATGGGCTGGATCTCCTCAGTCGGTCACCCTTGAGCTCAGGTGCTGACGACCCCTATCGTCTCAATGCTGATCCCCGACGCTATCTCGTTATAGGAGCATACGGCCAGGTGGGGGAGGGTCTGTTCAACCAGCCGCCGCAGATGTCGTCTGATGCGCGCCGAGCAGAGCAGCACCGGCCTCGCCCCTGCCTGCGACGCAGCATGGTCTGATTGTGTACGCAGCGCGGTGAGCACGGCTTGGGCCCGGGCCGGTTCCATCGCCAGATACTCGCCCTCAGTTGTTTGAGTGATCGCGCTCACCACCTCGTGTTCGATCGAGGGGTCAAGTGTGATGGCATGCAGCGTGCGGCTTCCATCCAGGTACGGCGCGGTGATGGCTCGTCCCAGCGCCTGTCGTGCGTACTCGGCCAGGAGGTTCGGGTCACGAGTCAAGCGTGCCTTGTCGCCGATGGCCTCCACGATCGCACCGAGGTCCCGGATGGACACGTTCTCTGCGAGCAGAGCTTGAAGCACCCGCTGGATCTCACCGAGTGTGAGCACATCTGGTACGACCTCGTTGACAACGGCCTCGTTGCTGATCTTGAGCTGGTCCAGCAGCTGTCGCACATCCTGACGGGTCAGCAGCTGGGCCGCGTGTGCGCGGATCGTCTCAGTCAGATGTGTCACGATCACAGATTCGGCGTCAACCACCGTATACCCTTGTGCCTCCGCTTCGGCGTGCATGCTCTGGTGCACCCATACGGCCGGAAGGCCAAAGGCCGGCTCAGTGGTTGCGATCCCCTGCAGACGACCGGATGCCTCGCCGGGATCCATGGCCAGCAGGTGCCCGGCCATAACCTTGCCGCGCGCCACCTCCGAACCGCGCACCTTGAAGACGTACTCGTGGGAGTCAAGGTCCACATCGTCATGAATCCTGACCCTTGGGATCACCATTCCCAGCTCGCCGGCGATCTGCCGCCGGATCATTGAGACGCGTTGCGCAAGCGTGCCTCCGGCCCGGCGGTCCACCAGCGGCACCAGTCCAAAGCCGACCCCCAGTTCCAGGGCGTCGATGGGCAGCTCCTTGAGCACCGTGTCGCGTGCGACCGGGTCTCCGGCCGGCAGCTCAGGTTTGGCGGGTTGTGGTGTGGGGCTGGCCAGCGCGTCCGGCAGCCCGTTGCGCACGGATCTGCCGACCAGCAGCAGGCCGGCGCCGACGACCAGGAAAGGCAGCTTCGGCAGGCCTGGAACCAGCGCGAAGGCGGTGATCACTGCGCCGGCTACCAGTGTCGCCTTCTTCTGCGAGAGGATCTGTTTGGCGATGTCCGAGCCGAGGTCATGCTCGGAGGCGCTGCGTGTGACGATGATCCCGGTGGCGACAGAGATCAGCAGCGCTGGGATCTGGGCGGCCAGCCCGTCACCGATGCTCAGGATCGAATAGGTGTTGATCGTCTGTGAGAAAGTCAGATGCCTGTGCAGCACGCCGACAACGATGCCGCCGATCAAGTTGATCCCGGTGATCAGCACGGCTGCGGTCGCGTCGCCTCGCACAAACTTCGACGCGCCGTCCATGGCCCCGTAGAAGTCCGCTTCGCGGGCAATGTCAGCACGGCGGGCCCGGGCTTCCGTGTCTGTAATCATGCCGGCGTTCAGATCGGCGTCAATGGCCATCTGCTTTCCGGGCATCGCGTCCAGTGTGAACCGAGCGGCGACCTCCGCCACGCGTCCGGCCCCGTTGGTGACCACCACGAACTGGATGACCACCAGTACCAAAAAGATCACCAAACCGATGATCACGTCGCCTCTTACCACGAATTGGCCAAAGGCTTTAACGACCGATCCGGCGTTACCCGTGGACAGGATCTGGCGGGTGACTGAAACGTTGATCGCCAGCCGGAACATCGTTGTCAAGAGCAGCAGGCTGGGGAACGCGGAAAACTCAAGCGCGTTGCTCATGTACATCGACGCCACCACGATCATCAGGCCGCCGGAAATGTTCAGCGTGATCATGAAGTCCAGCACCGTTGGTGGCAGCGGGATGATCAGCATTGTGACGACAGTGACGACCGCAACCGCCGCCATCAGGTCGGTGTGACTAAGGATCCGGTTGAGGATCCCTTGGCCGGCGGAGGTTGTGGGTCCCGGCTGAGATGTGTGGGAGGGAGTTTTTGTTGCGCTCATACAGCCACCTTTCTGCGCGCGGCCATGCGGTACACGTAGGCGAGCACCTGTGCCACGGCTGCGTACAGTGCAGCCGGGATCATCTGGTCGATCTCAACGAGGCGGTACAGCTCGCGTGCCAGCGGCGGGTTGGGCACCAACGGCACGTTGTTCTCTTCTGCGATACGGCGGATCTGCGTGGCGACGTGGTCCTTTCCCTTGGCGATCACAACCGGAGCGGGATGCTCACCGTCGTACTCCAGCGCGACTGCATAGTGCGTTGGGTTGGTGACCACCACGTCAGCCCGCGGTACGGCGGCCATCATCCGTGCGCGAGCCATCTGGAACTGCCGGCGGCGCAGGGCCCGTTTCACCTCGGGCGGCAGGTCGCGCTGCTTGGTCTCATCCTTGACCTCCTGCTTGGTCATCTTGATGCCCTTTTCAAAGCGGTGCCGTTGCCAGACGTAGTCGGCGATCCCGATCAGCAGATAGGCGAGAATCGCGCGTATGGCGATGGCCTTCGCGCCCGATTTCATGAGCGTGCCAAGCGCCAGAGGGCTGGTGCCAACGGACGCGCCGGGGTGTTCAATGGCGGGGATCAGCACCATCGCCACCAGCGTCCCAATCACCGCCACCTTGAGCAGGTCCTTGACCAGGTTGAAAGTCGTGCGCGGGCTGAAAAGGTTTTTAAAGCCGGTCACAGGGTTGATCGCCGTGAACTTCGGACGCAGCGCGCGGGGTGTGAACCGCAGGCCGACCTGCAGGTAGTTGAGCACCAGTGCGGCAGCCAGACACGCCGCTGCGATCGGGGCGACGCTCTTTATCAGTGTCGACTCCACAAGTGACACAAGGCCGTGCAAGCCGGCGCCTGAGAGGACGTCGTGAGGGCGTGCGATATCGGTGAAAATCGATGACATCGCAGCTGCGGTGGCGTTGATAACCTGTCCCGAGGTCAGCAGCACGGTCAAAAAGCCGCCCAGCAGCACTCCGGCGCCGCTGAGGTCCGTACTTCTTCCGACCTGGCCACGTGAACGCGCCTCGTCGCGGCGTTTGGGTGTTGCCGGCTCGGTCTTGTCGTCGCGGGCTGCCACCGTCTAGCTCCTCATCTGATCCCGACGGTTTGCACGGCTGTCCCGACGGTGCTGTAAAGAGCGTTTGACATCCAGTTGCCGATGAACGGCAGTGACACGCTCACGATCAGCAGGGTGACGCCGATACGCACCACAAACCCGACGGAGAACACGCTGAGCTGCGGCACGACCTTCGACAGCATGCCAAAGGCGACGTCGGTGACCAGCACCGCGAGGATCACGGGTGCGACGATTTCCACTGCGCTGACGAGCATTGAGGTGAACGCGGACTCCACATAGCCCACCATCGAGCGGATCGCCGGCGCACCTGTAAGCGGCACGACAGTGAACGTTCCGTTCAGTCCGCGCACTGTCCATGCGTCGCCTCCTATCACAAGGAACATTGCCAGCCCCACCATGGTGTAAAGGTTGGTCATTGAGCCGCCGGGGTTGCCGTTGACGGGGTCGATCATCGAGCCGAACGAGAAGCCGCCAAACGCGTCCGCAAACGTTCCGGCGCTCTGAACCGCAGCGAACACGGTTGCGAGCGCGTAGGCCAGCGCCAAGCCGACCACGGCGTTCTGCACAACCATGACCGCGAGCGGGAGCACGCCTGCTGGGATGTCCTGGCCGTGTTGTGCAAGCGGTGTCAGGCCGAGCGCGAGCCCCAGCGCGATCACCATGCGCGCCTGGGGAATGAGCATCTGTGAAGAGAAGACCGGCGCCAGCACAAACAGGGGCGCGACCCTCGCCAGCACCAAAAAAAACGCGTATACGTGCTGTGTGCTGATGGAGCTCAGCAGCTGATTGACCTGCGCGGCGGTCATCTGCCGATGAGTGTTGGGATGGCAACGTAAAGGTTTGTCGCATAGCTCACCATCCGGTCAAGCATCCATGGTCCAAGGATTGCCACCAGCACCGCCAGTCCAAGCACCTTGGGTATGAAAGACAGGGACTGCTCCTGGATCTGGGTAACCGCCTGGAAGAGACTCACCAGCAGGCCGATCACCAGGCCGACCAGCAGGATGGGGCCAGCCACCTCAAAGGCGAGCGTCATTGCCTGTGTTGCGAGGTTGACGACCATGTCCTGGTTCATGGCGATGCTTTAGACCTCATCAGCTCACGGGTGAAAGCTCGCCACCAGTGCCCGGGCGACCAGATCCCAGCCATCGATCAGTACAAAAAGCAGGATCTTGAACGGCAGCGATATGAAGGTCGGCGGCAGCATGATCATGCCCATGCTCATCAGCGTTGAGGAGACGATCAGATCGATGATCATGAACGGCAAGAAGATCAAAAAGCCGATTTCAAAGGCGGTGCGCAGTTCGCTCATGATGAACGCCGGTATCAGCACGTAGGTGGGCACCTGGCCTTCGGTGCGCGGCTGCGGGATTTTGGCGAGGCTGACGAACAGAGACAGCTCCTGACCGTCGGTCTGGTTGAACATGAACTCCCGCAGTGGACCGTCGGCACGGTCGATGGCGGTGGTCAACGTGATCTGGTGATGCTCGTAAGGCTCGTAGGCGACGTTCTTGATCGCGGTGATGGTCGGCATCATCACAAACAGGGTCAAAAACATGGCGACCCCGATTAACACCTGATTGGGCGGTGTGTTCTGGGTGCCCATGGCGGTGCGGATGAAACCCAGCACGATCAGGATGCGACTGAAGCCAGTTACGGTGAATAGCAAAGCTGGCACCAGTGAGAGCCCGCCGACCAGCAGCAGCACCTCCACTGCGTTTGAGGTTACCTTCACCGTGTGCCTACCTGACCGTCAACCGTCGCAGCGTGTTGATCACGCTTTGGATCGGGGCGATGCCCGTGGCGTGAACCGTTGAATGGGTCTCCTCGGGTTCGAAGGGGAGACCGAGCTCATATGCCTCCTCCTCGTTGAACACGCGGATGCTTGTGATCCCATGGTCGGCCAGTCCGAGCAGGTGCAGCTCGGCGCCGACACGCACGAGCGCCACCGACCGGTTGGTCCCCAAGGGCAGCGTGGCGATCTGTACCAGGCCGTCGCCGCTTGCCGGGTTGCGTGCGGATTTTGCCTGGCGCATCAGCCAGCCGATGCCGTAGATCACGGCGATCACAACCAGCAGGCCCACGATGGTGCGGACAACCGTTGCGCTGAGCGAACCGGAACTTGTGTGGGCTGAGGTCCGGGAAGAGGAGAGATGCAGTGCGGTGTTGGCCCCGAAGGATGGTGAGGATCCGGCGGCCGCCTGTGCAGGCGCGCTCAGGTAGAGCGAGGCCGAGCAGAGCAATAGAAAGACCCACGTCAGGCGTGAGCCGCGAGTGAAAATGATCGACTTCATCGAGGGACGACCCTTGGCACAGGGTCTGACCCACTCATCGGCTGATCAGAGTGAAGCTTTAGATGTGAGTGAAGATCTTGGAGGGATGCGTGAAATTTGTTGACGCGCACCAGCAGGCGTCATTCACAGCACGTGGCATCGCGCACAGATATGTGTCACCCCGCGGGCGTTGTAAGCAAAAGCGGGGAGGCGGACAGGCGGCTTTAGGCGAGCGCCTTCTCAACCGCCTCGAGTACACGGGCTGGTTGGAATGGTTTGATGACAAAGTCCTTCGCGCCGAGCTTGATGGCCTGCAGGACCTTTGCCTCCTGACCGAGCGCGGAGCACATGATCACCTTGGCCGACGGGTCGGCAGCCATGATCTCAGCCAGTGCACTCAGGCCGTCCTTCTCGGGCATGGTGATGTCAAGCGTAGTCAGGTCGGGTTTCAGCTCCTGCCAGCGGCTCACGGCCTCATTACCATTGCCCGCCTCGCCGACGACCTCGTGGCCACCGGAGGCAAGCGCGTCGCTGAGCAGCTTGCGCATGAATGCGGCGTCGTCGACTATCAGTACACGGGCCATTTCACGGGGCTCCTTTTGAGGTTGTTAGAAGGGCGGCCGACGCGCGGTCGACGACGCCGACGCCACCCACCAACGCGGGTTTGCGGATTGACGGTTTGTGGATGGAGGTGACCTCAATGGCCCACTCACCATCGTCGCTAACCAGCAGCCTGCCTTCCCCAAAACACAGTCCGTTGACAAAAAGCTCAACCGGCGCGTCAACGGTCCGGTCCAGATCGATGATGGCGCCGGACGGCAGGCTGAGCGCGGTGCCGATCGGCAGGTCGGTCCTGCCCAGCTCGGCCCAGACACGAACCCCGACGTTGACCATCCGCTCGGAGAGCGGCATCGTCTGCGTGCCGATGTCGTCGGGCGGCGTGGCATTTGAGTCCGCCCCGGAGACGCTCGCCATGCCCAGATCGTCGATGGCGCGTGCCATGCGCACCACAAAGGCGCTTGGTATCAGTTGCACGAGTCTGCAACTTTGACCGGCCAGGTAGAGGGAGCTGACGCAAGCGTGCGGTGCCGTTCCCCAGGCGTCGACCGGATCAAGCCGTTCATCGATCACGCGCACCTCCGGCGGTGATATGTCAATCTCCTGGCCGATTACGACGCTGATGGCCGCCGCTGCGGAGGCCAGCATCTGGTTGGCGGCCTCGCCGATCGCTGAGAGCTCAAACGCGGTCAGCGCGCCCTCATCCTTCTCGGCGGCACCCATCGCTGAAGCGAGCGCCCGTGCACCTTCGGCGGACATGATGAACACGTTGGCGCCGGAAACGCCGTCCACGTAGCGGACCGACGCCGCCACGCCGCCCAGCGGCAGCGCGGCAAACGGGTTCTGACGCTCACCGATGACGGTCACCGAGCTGCGCTCCACGCCACCCGGTAGGAAAGTGTCGAGCACCCGCGCGACCGCTTCCCCTGTTGATGAGGCCAGTTGGGTTATGGCCTCACGTGGGCTGACCTCACCAGCCATCGCCACCGGTCTCCGGCTCGTGGTACTGGATCTGCACGGCCCGTTTGACGCCGTTGGCGCCTGGCTGTGCGCGTGCCAGCCGGATGTGCTCAATGTGCAGGGTCACCCCGTCGGTGGCGGCCACGCCGAGCCGGATCACGCTGCCGGGCTTCAGCGACAGCACGTCGGCCACGGGCAGTCGCAGAGCGGCGACCTCAGCCCGCAGAGTCACGGGCGCGGCGGCAAGTGCGCGATCAAGCTCGGTGAACACCCGCGCACCGGCAGGGGTGTCCTCCTTGCCTGCGATCAGATCGGCAATGGGGTCAATCGAGTTCCACGGGATGAGCAAGCCAAGTGTGGCGGATTGTGAGGCCATGCGTGCTTCAACCAGCACAACGAAGGTCGGCTCGCTGACGGTGGTGATGGAGGTGGCGTCGGTCTGTTCCTCGATCTCCTCAACTTCGAAGCTGACGCTGGCAAGATCGTTCCAGGCCGCGGAGAGCTGATGGACGATCAGCTCTATGATCCGGCGGCTCAACGTCCAGTCGATCTCTGTGAAGCGCCGCATCTTGGCCGGGTGGTCGGTGGTGCCGCCCAGCATGCCCTCAATCACGGTGAGCACGAAAGGTGCCTCCACGCTCAACAAAAGACGCGTGCCGAGCGGCTTGACCAAGATCGTCGCCGCCAGCGAACGGACCGGAAGCAAGGTCTGGGCGGCAGCCCAGGTGACCTGCGTGGTGCTGAGCGTCTCAAACTCAACGCTGTTACGAAGCTCAGCGGTCAGGCGTCCGGCTGCGCCCAGGCAAAAGGCGTCCATGGTGCGCACGATCCGGCGTTGGTGGTCGGCGGTGAACTTGGTGGGTCGCGTGAAGTCAACGGGGCGGGTCCGCGGCATGTGCCTGGAAGGGGGTGTGCGCGGCGCTGCGTCGGGGGTTTCGCCGTGCTTAGCAGCCTCAAAAAGCGCTGCTATCTGGTCATCATTCAGTGGTTCGTTCATGCTGTCTGCACCCTCACTTGGTGTCCGGACGCGGACGGCCGGCGAGCGTGTGACCCGGTCCCAGTTCTTGACAACGACAGGATCAGCGTGCGACGGTCACCGGCCGCCTGGAAGCTGACCTCCTCACCGACCACCACGCGGGCAGTGCGACCGCGGCTGCCACCGATCTCCTGTGCCACCAGGGGGACGCCTTCATGGTCGAGCTCGGCAAGTACGGCGGCGCAGTTGCGAGCGCCGATGTCCATGCTTGTGCCAACCGCGAACATGCTGGCTCCGCCGATCATCACAGCCTGCAGACGTGGTTTGGAGCCACCGGCGCCCAGGATCCGGGAGACAAGGTCTCTGACCGCCAGGTCCGCGAACTTTCCGGCGGGACCGCCTGTCTTGCCGCCAGCGTCAGGAAGTACGACATGCGCCAGCCCGGCCACCGCGGCGTGGCGGTCGGCGATCACTAGGCCGATGCACGATCCCAGCCCGATCGCGACGAGTTCATCGCCAGGTGTGTTGGAGACCGCTACCTCACCCATGCGCACGTTCACCATGGCTGTTAGACGACAGATTCAGCAAGTCCCAGGGGCGCGAGTAGGTCATGCACGCCGCCCTCCTCGGGCAACAGCAGGAAAGTGATTGTGCAGGACTCGTCCGTGATGTCCAGACGTGTGTTGATGAGCAGGCCGGATTCCTCGCTGCCGGCGGTCTGCGCCAAAAGCGACGCGACGATCGCGCCCAGCAGGTCAGTTTGAACAAACGGCGTGCTGGGCTCCATCCCCACGCCGGTCATTGCGCCGATTGCCGTCAGGTAGCCGGCGCCGAGAATGTTGCCGACTTCACCAAGCGCTGAATCTCCCACCTCACTGCCGGGCTCGACGTCGAGCATGGCACAGAGCATGGCCGCCGCATCCCGGCGCAGCAAAAGCAGCATCACGCCGGTCGTGTCGCCCTGGAAACCGAGGGCCACGCCGGTTACGGTCTCACCGGGATCCCCGGCCGCGTCGACGGCGTCGGCGAGATCCAGGGCGACGACGTTGGGCACGCTGAGGCCGACCTCGTGGCCGAGCAGCTGTGAGAGCGATGTTGCGGCGGTGCCGGAGGCGATGTTCGCCAACTCACGCAGCGCGTCCAACTGAATCTCGGTGTAGCGGAGTGTCACCTTTCGTCTCCTGTCTCAGATGGCGTTTTGCCGTTGGTCTTCAGATGTCCTGAAAGGGCGTCGCAATCGACGATCAGGGCGATCTGCCCGTCTGATAGAACAGCCCCGCCGGATACCGGCTGCGCCAGTGAGATGGTTGGCGGA
>JBMFHK010000024.1:18254-28728 GCA_049976865.1 Solirubrobacteraceae bacterium
CCGTTGGACGCCCAAACGCTGTGCTTCCCTCGACCAGTGGGATGATCCCGTCACTGAGTGACAGCAGCCGGCGTCCCGAGATTTGACGGACGGTCTGTTCGCTGAGGCGCATGGTGCGTTCGACCCTGTCGATCGGGATGGCAAACGGGGCACCGTCCACCCCCACCTGCAGCGCCGAGACGATCGCCAGCGTGAGCGGGAGGCGTATCTGAGCGGTGGTGCCCTGGCCGGTCACCGAGTCCATCAGTACCTCTCCACCAAGCCCGCGGATCTTCTCACGGACCGCGTCCATGCCGACACCGCGTCCTGACAGGTCGGTGGTCACCTCGGCGGTGGAGAAGCCGGACTCAAAGAGCAGATCGATAGCGGTGCGCATGTCCATGTTTTCGGCGGCGGCGGCGTCAATCATGTCGCGCTCCACCGCTTTGCTCGCGATCCGTGCCGGGTCGACGCCTCGACCATCGTCGCGTACCTCGATGACAACGCTGTCACCGGCGTGGCGGGCCGCGATGGTCAGCGTGCCGGTGGCGGGCTTGCCCAGCGCCAAGCGCTCCTGCGGTGACTCGATCCCGTGATCAAGGGAGTTGCGCACGAGGTGAACGAGCGGGTCTCCCAGCGCGTCCACAACGGTGCGGTCAAGTTCCGTGGCACGGCCGACCAGCTCCAGCTCGATGTGCTTGCCAAGCTTCGTGGACATGTCGCGCACCAGACGCGGAAAGCGCATGAAGACCACGTCAACCGGCATCATCCGCACCTGCATCACCATCTGTTGCAGCGCCTGGGAGCTGCGGGTGAGGTTCTGCATGGCGCTGTGCAGCTCAGGGGAGTCAATCTTGGCGGTGTGGGCCTCAACGGCCGTCCGGTGAATGACCAGCTCGCCCATCAGGTGCATGAGCGTGTCCAGACGTTCTGCGTCCACTCGCACGGTGCGTGCGGAAGCGTGGTTCGGGGTGCCCGTGCTCGCTGCGGGGTCACTCGCGCCGCGCTCTGGTGGGCTCGTCTTTGCATCCGGCTTCACCTGTGCCGGCCGTTGGCTGCCGCTGGTCAGGTCCGCTGCGTCTGAGCTGGTCAGGGCATGCTCTGATGCTGACGGCAGCGTGGGCGGTGTCTGGCTGTTGGTGTCAAGGGTTTCAATCTCGACGCTCGCCACGTCTGAGATCCGAGTTGCCGCCTGCGCGACCTTGACCGGCTCGAGGTCGCTTCTCAGCCAGGCTTCAAGCTCCGTTCCGTGGAAGTGCTCAACCACATCTGGTGAGGGGCGGCTGGCGACCATTTCGCCAAGCTGGTTGAGCGCTGCAAAGACCATGTGGGCGCGCACGGCCGGCATCGCGACCTCCTCATCCAGTTGGACCTGGATGTGCAGCACGGGGCCGTCAGCACCAGCCGCCGCGAGGATCGCGGGGTCCGGGCCCTGCAGGTCCTCTGCTTGCTGCTCGCGCGCTGCGTCTGAGCTCTGCCCGGCCTCTGCTTGCTGCTCGCGCTCTGCGTCGTCGACACGGATCAGCGAGCGAAGCTGCTCGATGAGCGGCTCAGGGGAAAGGTGCTCCTGGCCGGTGCTTTCAATCGACTCGAATGACGCCTCGAGCGCGTCCAGGCAGGCCAGTACGGTGGTGATCGCTTCGTGGCTGAGGCCCCCTTCGCGCTGGCGCAGAAGCTCAAAGACATCTTCCATCACGTGGGTGAGCTCGGCGATCGCCTCAAAGCCCATTGTTGCGCTCATGCCCTTGATGGTGTGGGCGATCCTGAAGATTCCGTCGACCGTCTCAGTGTTGGACGGGTCCTCTTCCAGCGATACGACCGCCAGGTTCAGTTCCTGCAGGTGTTCCTGAGCTTCCGCCAAAAACATCGGCATGTATTCGGAGGTATCCATCAGCTTTTGCGGTAGATGAATGGATGCTGCATGGTCAGTCCCAGGCCAGCCGGATCCGCGACGCGCTCCGTTGAGCCGATCACCAGGTACCCGCCCGAGCGCAGTGAGGTGGCCAGGCGGGCGTGCAGCTCGTCACGGATCGGTTCAGCAAAGTAAATGACCGTGTTACGGCAGAGCACCAGGTCGTAGGCATTGGCCGTGGGCTTGATGCGCAGCAGATCGCCGCTGTCAAAGCTGGTCATGGAGCGCAACTGCGGCTTGGCTTGCCAGCCCCCGTCGATGCGCTCAAATCCATGGCGCAGCTGGTCTGCTGGCGCCGAGCGGGCGTCATCATCGCTGAACTGGCCAAGCCGGGCGCGCTGGACCATCCGCTTGTCAATGTCAGTTCCCTGGATTCGTGTGTGCACGTTGGGGATCGTGATCTGGCAGATGGCGGCTAGCGTGTAGGCCTCGGCCCCGTATGAGCAGCCGGCGCTCCACGCCCGCAGCTGGCCGCGCTCGGCCAGCTGCGGCAGAACGTCGCTCTGCAACAGCTGCCACTGCTCGGGGTTGCGCCAGAGCTGGGAGACGTTGATGGTGATTCGGTCCAGCAGCTGCTCGACCTGCATCGGATCGGCGCGCAGGATCGGTAGCGCGTCGGTCAGTTTGTCGACGCCGCGGTTGGCGTAAAAGGAGCGCAGCCGGCGCTCCATCTGGGGCCGCTTGTACTGGAGCAGGTCAACTCCGGTCAGTCCGCGCACGAGCGTGCAGAACTCAACGTAGTCGTCAACAACGGTGGTTGTCACGCCGTTGCCTCCTGTCTGATCGCATCCGCCAGCTGGGGCAACGGCAACACGGCGTCGGCGAGGTGTGCGTCGTTGACTGCCCTTGGCATTCCATAAACGGTGCAGGTTGATTGAGCCTCGACCAGCACACGTCCGCCGTGTGCTTTGACGGCCTCCGCGCCTTTGAGACCGTCGTTGCCCATGCCGGTCATCACGACCAGTACGGTGCGGTCGCCGTACACCTGCGCCGCGTCGGCGATCATCAGGTCTGCCCGCGGCCGGAGTGCGCCGATCTCAGGCTCGTCGCTGAGGCTGGTGCGGCCGTCTGCTGACAGGCGCAGGTGGCGCCCGCCGGGCGCGATCAGCGCCACGCGAGGGTCAAGGATCTCATCGCCCTGAGCTTCGCGAACCTCCAGACGTGAGGCGTCGTTGAGGCGCGCCGCCAACGACCGCGTGAAGCCCGGTGGCATGTGTTGCACGATCAGCGTGCCGATTCCCAGCGGCGAGGGCAGCTGGGGGATGAGTTCGGCAAGCGCTTTGGGCCCGCCGGTGGAGGTTGCGATCAGCACGGCCTTGGCCACACGCGAGCGCGACGGGCTCACGCTGACCTTGAAGCTGACGCTGCCGGAGGCGCGCTGCAGGCGCGATTCGGCGGCGGCGGTGATTTTCTCCACCAGCGCTTGAGCGAAGGCGTCCAGATCACCTCTGGTTGCAGGCTTGGCGACCAGGTCAAACGCGCCTTCGGCGAGCGCGTCCACTGCCCGCGCCCCTTGTGACGGGGAGAACGAGGAGACAACCACCACGGGCATCTCGGCGCGCCCGCGTTCACGCAACGCCCTTAAAACTCCGATGCCGTCCAGCCCTGGCATCGTCAAATCCAGTGCCAGCGCATCCGGCTTCTCGCGCTCACAGATGCTCAGCGCCTCATCACCGTTGCCGGCGGTTCCGACTATCTGGATGCCCGCGCGCGCCAGCGACGCACTGACAATGTGGCGCATCATGGGGCTGTCATCGGCTACGACCACGCGTGTTGGCCTGTCGCCGGCTACGTCTACGCGTGTGGGGCCAACCGTCACGGACATGTTCGCTGCCTGGGCTGCTAGGCGACCTGTGCGGCCGTGCTGGTGAACGCTCCGAAGATCATCTCCGGCTTGATCAGCACCACCAGCCGGTCACCGATTTTGACGATTGAGTCGACGAGTTCGGCGTCGGCGCCGGGCACGTCCTCAAACGCGCCTTCGCCGATTGAAAGGACCTCCTCAACCTCGTCGACAATGACGCCCACCGCCTCAGACCCGGATTCAACAATCACGATCTTCGCGTTCTCGTTGTGCTCTGACTGGACACCCAGCCGAGCTGAGAGATCCAGCACTGCGACGATGTGCCCGCGCAGGCTGATCACGCCACGGATCCACGGGATCGGAGCTGCGACCGAGCGCGGCGCCTCATAGCGGATGATCTCGTGGACATGCTCGATCGGCAGCGCGTACTGCTCCTGGCCGAGCGTGAAGACAACCAGCTGTCGTACATGCGTTTCGTCGGGCATCGGGATCCTTTCTGGCGGATAGCGGCGGACTGCGACCTGGTCTGTCCGCGCGCCGTTGCCTATAACTTCGGCGCTGCGGGCGGTGAGCTTTAGCGCTGCGTGGCGGTGCTGACCGTTTCCGCTGTCACGCAACACCGTGTCGCGGCTGCACCGGGTCGCGGCTACGGCTGCGCGGGACCGGCGTCCTCGGGCTGGTTGGCTGGGGGCTCGGTGTCGGCGCCCTGCCCGACGACCTCGGTGATCCGGACACCGAACTGCTCATCGATCACGACCACCTCACCTCGTGCAATGGCCATCCCGTTGACCAGCAGGTCAACGGGCTCGCCAGCCATCCGGTTGAGCGTGACGATCGAACCGGGGTGCAGGTCCAGCGTCGCCCCGACCGTCATGTGGGTGCGTCCGATCTCCACGGTGAGCTCGATTGGCACGTCGCTGAGGCGCCGCAGGTCGGCGAAGCTGGGAGGCGGGGCTGGTGTCCCCGGTGCGCTGAGCTGTTGGAGTTCGACTGGTTCTGACATGGCGATTGGCCACAGCGTAGCTACTGGACGGCCAGGTCTGTGAAGTAGATCGCGGTGACCTTGGTGTCGGTCTGGGCGTTTATGTTCTTGAGGATCTCTGACTCAAGGTGTACGCGTCCGCCACGTGTCAACAGCTCAGTTGCACTCACGCCGGTGATGTCGTTGGTGATGATCGCCCGGATCACCGCCTCGTCGGTCAGCGAGCCGATGCCTGTTGGCGGCGGGTCGGTGGGGCTGGTTTTGCCCAGGCTCTGCGTGGGTGGCAAAAGCAGCGCCACGGACAGCGTCGCGTACTGACCGCCGGCGAGGTTGAGCGTGAACTGCCGCTGCAGCCAGTAGATGTTGCCGTTGATCTTGGTGGTGACCTTGGGTTTGGGCTTGGCGATACTGTAGGCCGCAAAGCCTCCGACCGCAATGACCACAAGGGCGATGGTGAGCAACCGGATCTTTTTGTTCATGGGATCACGAGCCTGATAAGGGAGTCGGGTTCTGGCGTTCAAAAACGATTTCCACGCGGCGGTTTCTGGCACGGCCCTGGGGAGTGGCGTTTGAGGCGATCGGGTGCTGGTCGCCGTAGCCGGCCACGCTCAAACGGCCCGCGGGCACCCCGCGTGAGAGCAGGTACTGGTTGACAGTGTTGGCACGGGCGGTCGACAGCCACCAGTTGCTTGGAAACTGGGGTGTATCGATCGGCACGTTGTCGGTGAAGCCTTCGACCACGACGGGATGTTTTTGCGTGTCGAGCATGATGAGCGTCGCAATCTCGTCAAGCAGCGGGTCGGCGGAAGGCAAAAGCGCGTCCTGGCCGGACGCGAACAGCAGATTGTCGGTCAGGACGGTGATCACCAGGCCCTGGCGCTGGATCTGGGCTTGGACCTGGTTGGCCCAGCCGTGCGCTCGCGCATAGGCGTTCAGCCGGTATTCGAGCGCGGCAAACTCCGAGTTCTCTGCCGAGGCCGCCTGCGCTTCCTTGAGCAGCGCCTGCTGTACGGCCTTGGCGGAGCCCAGCCCGGTGGTGCCGGGCTGGGCGATCTGGGCGTTGAGCGCCACGATGGAAGGGATCACCGTGGTGTTGGGTGAGTTTTTGGAGCTCGAGTCCGAGCCCTGGTTGAGGATGCTCGAGCCGCCCGACAGGATCGCTCCGGAGAACGCCGCTTTGAGGGACTGCTGGAGTGTCACGTACTTGGAGATGTTCACCGAGGAGATCGAGAACAGCACCATGAACAGCGCCATCAGCAGCGTGATCATGTCTGAGTAGGTCAGCAGCCAGCGCTCGCCGTTCTCCGGCTCGGCACCGTGATGTTTGGTCCGGCTCATCGTCAGGCCGCCTGGGCATCGCGGAGGTCACCTTGGCTGCTGCTAGCGGCCCTGGCCTCATCGCCGATACGGGCAGCAGGGGCGATGTAGGAGTTGAGCTTCTCAGCCACGACGCGTGGGTTATCGCCGGCCTGCACGGCGAGGATTCCGTCGAGCGTCAGCGTGCGGAACTCAACCTCCTCCTGGGAGAGTGCTTTCAGCCGGTTGCCGACCGGCAGGTATACGACGTTGGCGCTGCCAATGCCCAGAAGGGTTGCGACAAACGCGCTGGAGATCGAAGGACCGAGCGTTGATGGCGCCGCCAGGTTGGCCAGCACGTGCACGAGACCCATAACCGTGCCCATGATGCCCATGGTCGGGGCAAAGCCGCCAGCCTTCTCAAACATCGACGCTCCAGCGTGGTGTCGCGCGATCATCCCGTCGATTTCAGCTTCAAGCACCTCACGTACGAGGTCTGGATCGATCCCGTCGACGACCAGCTGCAGGCCTTTGCGGGTGAAGTCATCGTCAATCTCGCCGACCCTCTGGTCCAACGCTAAGAGGCCCTCGCGGCGTGCCTGTTCAGCCAGTGAGACAAGCAGCTCCACGCGTCCCGTGTAGTCCGGCGGTGCTCCGTCCAGCACCCGCTTGTAGAGCGTCGGGATCATCTTCATGGTTTCCATGCCGACGCTCGCCAGCGTCGCGCCCGCAGTACCCAAAATGATGATCAGGAAGGCGGGGATGTCGATGAACGTGGTTGGGCTGGTGCCCTCCATCAGTGCGCCCATCAGGATGCCCAGAAACGCAAGCACCATCCCGATACCCGTTGCCGGCTTCATATTCCATTACATCGGCCGAACTCTGGGATACCTCAATAGCTCGCCGTTAATTCGGCGAGCGGCCCATGCCGGACCTACGGGCCAGGGCGCAGATCAGCTGACGTCCTGGTCATCCTGCTCATCGTCCGGATGGTCACTTGACTGGAGTGTGTGCTCCTCCCGCTCAATGGACAGCAGCATCCCCTGGGCGGCACGCCGGGCATGGATTGCATGCGGCTGCGGCTCGCCGGTCGAGCGACGGTTGCTAAGCGCGCCGGACAGCACCGCCACCCTGTAGTCCCGGATCTCAGCAACCACGCGTTCTGGCGGCTCGGACACGACGATCTTTGTACCGGTGGTCAGCGTTATCACCGTGTCCGGGTTGGCCTCCACCGTGACAATCAAGTCGGGGTTGAGGTGGAACTCCTCGGCCTGATGTCCAAGCCTGTGCAGCGAGATCATCGCCAGCTCCTTCGCTCGCGCCGTTTACATGCAGGATCTTCACATGATGGTAGGGGGAGGTGCCGAGCTCAGCACCTCCCCCTACCTGGCACGGCCCGCGCCAGGTAGCTTTTCTACGCCTGCACCATCTGGATCAGCGTCTGCATCATCTGGTCAGAGGTCTGGATCACGCTTGAGTTGGCCTGGTAGCCGTCCTCGGCCTGGATCATGTTGGTGAACTCGGTTGCCATGTCGACGTTGGATTGCTCCAGCTCGCCGGAGATCGTCTGGGTGCTGGCAAAAGCGCCGCTGTCGGGTGTGCCATAGCTGGCGGGCCCTGAGTTGGCTGACTGTGTCCAGCTTGTGCCTGCATCCCGGGTGAGGCCCGCCTCGTTGGGGAAGGATGCGACCGCCAGATAGCCTGCCGTGCAGGTGTTCCCGTAGGTGGAGTCGTTGGGGTTGCTGTCGGTGTAGGTCACTTCGCCGCTTGGCCCGATCGACACGTTGGTTGATCCGGGCGGGATGTAAATGTAGGTGGCCGAGTTGGCGGCGGTCATGCCGCTCACTGAGCTTTGCTGCGGGGTCGCAAAGCCGAGGACGTACTGACCACTGGCGGTGGTCAGGTAGCCCTGCGCGTCGGTGGTCAGGTTGCCTGCCCTGGTGTAGGTGATGTTGGTCGGCAGGGCAGCCGTCGTCACGCCTGGCGCTGAGCTGGTGTTGTTGATCGGCACCGCGCCGGCGGTGCTCGACGCCAGCCCGGGCGTGTAGCCGGTGGTGGTGGCGGTGCTCGCAGTGGGTGCGGCGACCGTGGTGGAGCTTGAGCCAACCGCCAAGAAGCCGTCTCCCTGAATGGCGACGTCCAGGGCGTTGCCGGTGTTCTGCATTGAGCCGGCGCTCATGATCTGATCGATCGATCCCACCCGCACGCCGAGCCCGACCTGCTCGGGATTGGTGCCGCCGTTGGAGGCGGTCTGGCCGGAGCCGCCGGAGATCAGCTCCGACAGCTCTGACTCAAACGTGGTGCGCTCGGCCTTGTAACCGATCGTGTCCACATTGGCAAGATTGTTGGCTGTGACGTTGAGCATCGTCTGGTGTGCCTCGAGCCCGCTGATTGCGGAATAGATTGCTGGCATCATGGCTTTAGATCGTTTCCTTTCGCGGCTTCCTCGAGGAGGTCCGGCCGCCGTTGACGTTCAAGTGCTTGGTTGAGTCCGTCACCGCTAGGCGATCACGGCACTGTCGATGTTGGTGAAAACGTGGGACCGCATGGCCTCGGGGGTGACTGCGGTGATCACGGTGTTGTTCTGGACGGATGTGACATAGGCCGTCCCCTCGACGAATACGACTGAGTTGCGCGATCCCTTCTGGGCTGCCCGCTGGATGCCGTCCGTCAGTCTGTTGATCGTGGCGTTGTCGATCTGGACGCCACGACGGTTCAGCCGCTCCAGCGCGTGTTTGGAGAATGCCGGGGCGGCGTTTACGCCGGTCTGCTGGGCAAGGACGTCTGCGAACGACGGGCCGGCGACGGTCTGCTGCGCGTCCCGACCGGGTGTGCCCGGGCCTGGCGCAACCGGACCGGCCGCCGCCCCGGGTGGGATCAGCGCCGGGTTTGAGATCAGGTCGCTCACGCCTCGCTTCCATTCGACGTTGTGCTCGTCGAGGTGCCACTCGACGACGCACTGTTGTTTGAGCCGGCGGCCGCAGCTGCGGCGGTCACGTTGGTGATGGTGCTCGGGTCCACTCCGGTCACGCCGGCCACGGTCAGCGTCGGTCCGCTGCTGGTGATCTGGACGCTGCTGACGGTGCCGGTGACCGGTGCGCCGGTGGTCTGATCCACGTAGGTGACTGTGTCGCCGATCAAGCCAACCGCCTGGCTGACAGCCTGCTCCGTGGCCGACTCAGCGGTTGACTGTGCGGTGTCGGTCTCCTGCTCGACGCTCGTCATCTGCGCAAGCTCGGACAGGTACTGGCTGGGATCGCTGGACGACGGGTCAAGCGGATTCTGGTTCTCAAGTTCGTCCATCATCAGATCCAGAAACTCAGTGCTGGACAGGCTGGTGGCGCTGGGGTTGCTGATCTGCGTACCGGACGTGCCAGTGATCGTGTTGCCGTTTGTGTCGGTGCTGACGGGTGCTGTCGTACTCAACGTGATCAGTGCGCTTTCGTTGGTCGATTGGCTATGCGATGACGTCTATGAGGGCGCTGCGGTTTGACAGGCCGGTCCGGCTGGTCGTCTGGGCGCCGTCAGTGTCGACGGTGTCCTCGGCCGCGATGGCAGCTGCCTGCGTGCCCGGCGTGGCAAGATGGCCTGGCTGATCACCGGAAAATGAGGCGAGCGTCTGCTGTCCGCCGGCGCTGATGTCAAGACGCAACACGGGCATGCCGGTCTGTTCAAGCGAGCGCTTCAGGTCGGGCGCGTTCTGGGCAAGCACTTGGGCTGCCTCCGGGTGATCCGCGATCACCCGGGCGACCAGACCTCCGGCAGTCTGTGAGAGCGAGATGGTTATGCCGCCGAGCGACGCTGGGGAAAGCGTGATCCGAGCCGTGGAGATCCCGGCCTGGCTGGACGCCGTGGCGGTCTCCTGCACCGCTGCCATCACGTTGGCGAGCGTCACGGGGGCGGCTGCTCGGGTCGGGACGGCCGACGCTGGCGCGCCCAGAGCCGACTGGTTCTGGGTGCCCGAGATCTGGGATCCGAAGCTTGCGGTCGCGGTGGTGCTTGCACCGTTTGCCGTGTTTGAAACCGGTTGTGGTACGGCCTCGCCTGTGGCACCGGTGTCGCTCTGCGTGCCACTGTGTGACCCGGAGCCGGTGCTCTGGGAGCCTCCACCTGAGGGTGGTGTCGCAGGCAGCGACCCGGACGCCGCCGGGTTCAGCGGTGAGGTCAAACCGGGTGCAGACGCAGGGCTTGATGACGGTGTACCGGTTGCGGCTGGAGATCCGCTCTGTAGAGCGGTGTTCGTGGTGGCGCCGGCCAGCGACGTTGCGGCAAACGAATCGGTGGTGGGCGTGGCGGAGGTGGTTGGCCTGCTGGCGAAGAGCGTGCCTGACTGGTTGCCGGTGGGCGGGGTGGCCGGGGTTGCCGGGGCCGCCGGGGTTGCCAGCTGGTGGCCGGTGGCCGGGGTAGCGGGCTGGGCGCCGGTAGCCAGGGTGGCCGGGGTAGCCGGGGTAGCGGGCTGGGCGCCGGTAGCCGGGGTGGCCGGGGTAGCCGGGGTAGCCGG
>JBMFHK010000025.1:0-28439 GCA_049976865.1 Solirubrobacteraceae bacterium
AGCGCCGCCGTTCGGCGTCGGCGAGTCTGGTTGCGGGCAGAGGAGCCCAACACCATTCCCCCGCAACCGGATCCCTGACACTTCCATAGCGCTCCGGCCCGGATTGCCGCCAGATCACAGCCCGGACCAAACCGCCCACATCTGAATAGTCACGAAGGCCCCGAATAGACTGAGCCGAAGAGATGGCCTCGAGTTCAGTGACCGCCAGGCGGTACTTTGACGCAATTGCGCGCCACGACCTTCACGCGGCATCCTTGTGCTGGACCACGGGTGCGGAGGCGCCGGCGCTTGAGCGTTTTGCGGAGCTGCTGGCAGCTTTCCCGGACCTGTGGCTGGAGGTCATTGACACCACCACGCAGCGTGAACGCTGCGTGGTCCGCTGGCGGATCGCTGGTACCTTCATCGGGCCGGGCCGAGTGGATGGCTTCCTGCCCAACGGGGCGGCTTTCCTGCTGACCGGCTGTGATGTGCTCACGGTCGCAGGCGGTCTGATCGTGGCCAGCGAGTCGTTCCTTGATGGTGCGGAGCTGTTGCGTCAGCTGGAGCTAGTGCCAGGAGGTGGCGGCCTGCCAGCGCTGACCAATACCCGTACGCGCGTCCTCGATGTGCTCTACGGAGCCGAGCCGGAGTCGGTTGCCGAGGGGGTTTGGGTTCTGCGCGGCGGCCTGCCGTGGCGGTTCAACGCGTTTTTGATCGAGGCCCCGGACGGTCTGACGGTGTATGACCCTGGTCCTGTCCAGATGGTGCGGGCGCTGCGGGTTGCGGGCGTACGTCTTGGCGGCATCGTCCGTGTGGTTCTCAGTCACGCCGACGCGATGCGCCGGGGGGCGGCGTCTGCGTTGGGCACGCCAATCTACTGCCATCCGCTGGAACGGTCCGCGGCGGCGGCGCCGTCTGCCTACCGCGACTACTGGAACCTTGGGCTGCTGCAACCCTGGTCCAGGCCGGTGCTGACACGGTTACTGGGGCACTGGGACGGCGGCCCGCTGACGATCACCGGGACGGTGCAGGATGGTGATGAGCTGGCCGGTTTTCAGGTTGTGGCACTCCCGGGCCACGCGCCTGGGCTGATCGGCCTGTGGCGTGAGCGTGACAGGCTTGTGCTGGTGTCCGAAGCGTTGCTGACGATTGATCCGCAGACCGGGTTGCGCTGCGCCCCCCGTGTTCCCCATCCGGCTTTCAGCCTCGACGTCGGTCAGGCGCGCGAGTCGATCCGGAGGATCGCCGCGCTGCGACCGCGGGTCGTCTGGCCGGGGTACGGGCCTGGCCTGAGCGGCGAGCAGCTGGAACGCCAGTTGCTGGATGCGGCGGACGCCGCGGCTTGAGCGCAGCGAGCATGGGCAAACGCGGACGCAGGCGCATGGACGGGACGCTCCCCAGCGGTGAGCGCTCCAGCCGGGGACGGTTGCACGCGCCGTTGAGCACGTACACGGATGCGGATGGCGGTGAATTGCGGTTGCGCGGCTCGCTGACGCCCCGGGCGCGCACGGAGTACTCGCACACCTTGGCAGGTGGTGGCGACCGGGAGGACGCGTGGCAGCGGGCCACCGAGCTGCTTTTTGAGCGTTTGGCGGTGAGCTGGACGGTTGCGGGGGTTAGCGCTGATCGTCCCCAAGAGCTGCTTGCGCGCTACCGGATGGCCAGTGCCCAGGAGCGGCGGTTTATCCGTGACAGCCTGCGGCAACATCTGATCGATAACTTCCCTGAACTGGAGGCACCATGACGCAAGCGCAGCAGGTAGGCATCGACGCTGACGCCTTTGCGGTTCTGATCGCGGACTGGTGTTTGGAGGTGCGGCCCGCGCAGCAGATCCTGATTGAAACCACAACGCTTGCGCAGGACGTGGCGCTGGCATTGCAGCAGGCCGTGTGGGAACGCGGCGCCTGGCCGCTGGTGCGTCTTGCGCCCTCCGGCGCCGACGCGTCTTTTCATCGGCATGCACATGGTGCGCAGCTCGACGAGCCTGCGCCGATTGAACTCTACGAGGCTGGTGCGGCAGACGCCAGCATACGGATCCAGGCCCCTTTGAGCCTCAACCCGCTGGCTGGCGTGGACCCCGGGCAGCTGGCCAGATACGCGCGCGCCCAGCGTCCGCTGCACCAGGCCCGTCGGCGTTGGTGTCAAAGCATCTGGCCGACCGAGGCGCTGGCACACCGCGCCGGCATGAGCCTCGCCGAGTACTCGGCCTTTGTGCAGCGAGCGCTGATGCTTGACCGGCCCGACCCGGTCGCCGCATGGGAAAAGCTGCGCGACCGCCAGGCATCACTGGTCACGCGGCTTGATGGCGTTCGTGAGGTGCATATCCGCTCGGCTAAGACCGACCTGCGCCTGGGGGTCGCAGGTCGCCGCTGGATCAACTCTGACGGCCGGCGCAACATGCCTAGCGGCGAGGTTTTCACGGGCCCGTTGGAACACTCGGCCAACGGCGTGATCCACTTTGACGTGCCATCCGCCGGCCGCGGTGAGGAGGTTTCCGGGGTTGATCTGCGGTTCGTTGACGGAGAGGTTGTGGCAGCGCATGCGCAGGTTGGCGACCGGCATCTGCAGGCGGCACTTGCAACTGACGCCGGCGCCCGGTTACTGGGCGAGCTGGGGATCGGCACCAACACCGGGATTGACCGGGCCACGGGCTCGACGCTGCTTGACGAAAAGATCGCCGGCACGGTCCATTTGGCGTTGGGTAACTCCTACCCGGAAACCGGGGGTACCAACGTCTCCGCATTGCACTGGGATCTGATCTGCGACCTGCGCAAGGGCGGCAGCGTGACCGTGGACGGCGAGATCTTTATTCAAGACGGGGTGATCATTCAGTAACGTGTTTTGCGTTCAAATGTCAAAATATCGGTTACCTTTGATGTCAAACTTGCAAAAGTCGGTACGTTGTTGATGCGTCGCACGAAGATTGTCGCCACGATCGGCCCCGCCTCGCGTGACCCGGAGGTGCTAGCGCGGCTCGTCGAAGCAGGGATGGACGTTGCGCGGTTCAACTTCTCCCATGGCGACCTGGAGATGCACGCTGAGAATGCGCAGCGAGTACGCGCGGCCGCCAACGCGGCCGGACGTGACGTCGCGATCCTACAGGATCTGCCCGGGCCGAAGCTGCGCATCGGGATCATCGCCGCGGACATTGCCGAGCTTCGCGTCGACGCAAAGCTCACGTTGCGGTGTGGTTCTGACGAGCCTGGGAACGAACGTGTGCTGTCGGTGAGCTGGGCCGGCCTGGCGGAGGCCGTTGACCCCGGAGATGTGATCTATCTTGCTGACGGCCGGATCCGGCTGAGGGTTGACGCCGTGCGGGTCGGGGCCGGCGAGGTGGACTGCACGGTCGAGGTGGGCGGCGCGGTGACGTCTCGCCAGGGGCTGAACATCCCCGGCTCGACGCGGGGTCTTGACGCGGTGCCCGCTGAGGACCTTGAGATGCTCAAGTTTGGTGAGTCGATTGGCGTTGACCTGGTGGCGCTGTCATTTGTGCGCAGCGCCGAGGACATCACGGACGTGCGCAAGCACACGCGCCTGCCGCTGATCGCCAAAATTGAGAAGCCCCAGGCGATGGCCGCTGCTGAAGAGATCATCTACGCTGCGGATTGCGTGATGGTCGCACGCGGCGATTTGGGCATCGAGCTGCCGATCCAGGAGGTGCCGCTCGCCCAGAAACGGTTGCTTAAGATCGCGGGCCAGCTGGCGCGCCCGTCGATCACCGCTACGCAGATGCTGGACTCGATGGTCTCCTCGCCGCGTCCAACTCGCGCGGAGGCAACCGATGTCGCAAACGCGATCCTGGATGGTACGGATGCGCTGATGCTCTCCCAGGAGACCGCGGTTGGCCATTACCCGGTGGAGGCGGTGGCGATGATGGCTTCCATCGCGCAAGAGACGGAGAGCGCGCTTCCGTATGAGCAGTGGATCGCCACACGTGTCCGTCGTGACACCCGTGACCCTGCCTACACCGTGGCGCACAACGCCTGCGTGGCGGCACGTGAGCTGCGACTGGCGGCGATTGTCACGCCGACCCTTTCAGGACGCTCGGCCCGCCTGGTTGCATCGCACCGCCCTTCGGTGCCGGTCTACGCGCTTTCCCCGGGTCGTGAGACGGTGAGCCGCTGTGCGCTGATCTGGGGCGTCCAGGCTGCTTCCATGCGTCGTCACGAGACGACCGAGGAGCTCATTGCCGATGCGGCCCGTCGTGTGGTTGAGCTCGGCTGGGTCAAACACGGCCAGCGCGTGGCGATCACCGCCGGGCTGCCCAGCGGCAACCCCGGGACCACCAGCCTGCTGCAGATCCAGCGTGTCTGAACGCGGTCGCTATTAGCGGCGTTTTTCAACAGCAAACATCCGTTTGCACAAAGCCCTGTTGGCTTGCCGGCGGACTGACGCCCGCCTATGTTCTCAACATGTCGGGATTTGATCTCAGCAGTCTTCTCAGCCCCGAACCTGGCCGCTGCGGTCTCACTGGTGCAGGAACTCTCGGCCGGCGGCATCACTCCGGTGCAGCAGGCACTGGTGTTTGAGGCGCTTGACAGCGCGTCGGTGTTGGCGCTCAGCGCGGACTGACCGACCCTGAATAGAAAGCTGCTTCCTGTGCACCCAGTTCGGTTGCAGGCGGGTCGCCATAGAACCACTCACGCGCAATCCGATGGAAGTTCCCGCGTGCGCGCAGCTGAGAGAGCACGGCCAGGGTCAGCACCTCCATGCGCCGTCCGAAAATGTGGTCCGGCGGGGCAGACTCCATCCGTAGCTGGCCGAAGTACTCAGAGCGGGGGTCGCTCATGTCGATCAGCACCTGTGTAGCGCGGTCCGGGGTGAGTTCCACCTCCTGGTCGACCGTGTACCACGCTGTTGCCGCGCGGAAGTGCTCCAGGACCCGGTCTGGGTCGAACTTGTCGGGATCAGGGAAGAAGCCCACCTCCGCTCCGCGACGCATGATCAGATCGGTGTTGCCCTCAATGATGGCGCGTGCGATCTCAATCTCCAGGGCGACCGCTTCAGCTGGCATCCGTTTGAACAGGCCAAAGTCAAAGAACGCCACGCGGCCGTCGTCCATCACCAGCGAGTTGCCGGGATGCGGGTCGCCTGAAAACTGGTGGTGACGGTAAAGGCAGCCGAAGTAAAACCGGAAGAGGATCTCCGCGATCCGGTTACGCTGCTCCTGCGGGTAGCCCTTGATCTCCTCAAAGCCGGCGCCGTGCACGTACTCGCTGACCAGCACCCGTTCCCGCGAAAGCGATGTGATCACATCCGGGACGACTATGAACGGGTGGCCGCGATACAGCCGTGCGAGCGTGCGCTGGTTCTGCGCCTCCAGCTCATAGTCAAGCTCCTCTTCGATCCGCATGCGGATTTCACCGCCAACGGTCTTGGGATCCAGGCCGGGGGCGATCCGCTTGGCCAGACGCAAAATCATGCCAAGGTTCTGGAGATCAGCGCGGACGGCTGCGGCCACGCCCGGGTACTGAACTTTCACCACCACCAACCGTCCGTCATGCAAGCGGGCACGGTAAACCTGGCCGATCGACGCGGCCGCGATGGCCTCCTGCTCGAACTCGGCGAAACTGTCAGCCAGCGGTGCCTCCAACTCCTGCTCAATCACGCGCCGCATCTCTTTGAAAGTGACCGCCGGGGCGGCGTCGCGCAGCGCGCCGAGCTTGCGCTGAAACTCCTCCCGGTGCTCCTCACGCACCAGGCCCGTGTCAAGGAAGGAGAGCACCTGCCCCACCTTCATGGCGGCGCCCTTCATGGTTCCCAGGGCGGCCACGATCTGCTCGGCCGCTTCAAGGTTGCGACGCTCGAGCGCTGCCTCCTTGCCCTCCGGGGAGCGCACCACGTTTGTGGCGACCGTCGTTGCCTGGCGCAGCGCCTGGCTGGCGGCCAGGGTGCCGATCTTGGCAGTACGACTCATGCGTGATTTTGGGATCTTGCTGTCGTCGGCCACGGTCGTCTCCGCTCAAGACTTTATAGAGCCATCAAAACGTGCTGGCGCAAGCCGTGTCCGGGGCTCAGCGCGAGACAGCTTTCAATCGCGGCCAGAACGGTCTAGCCTTAGGGGAGAAATGACCACGGATCAAACCAGCAGGATTGGGCATCTGCTCCAACGGCTTGCCCAGGGCGTTGCCGTCCACGACCGTGAGAACCCGGGCCACCACACCTGGGGCATTGGGATGACGCACTTTGACATTGAGCGGCTCGACCTTGAAGAGGGTGAGCAGATCCTGCCGGGGATCGTGCTTGAAGCCGACAACGGCCCCACCGGTGCCTTCCGTGTGCTCTGCGACGGTGATCACAACGGCGCGCGGGAAGAGGCGGATGAGCAGGTTGTTGATGCTGTCGCCGATCAGGACCGCGAGCTTGAGGTGGGCCAGCCTGGTGGCGGTGAGCCGGCGGTCGCGCCGCCGCTGCGGCCACCGTTCTGAGCGGGTGCTAGAGCGCGGCCCGTGGCCCGCTGGCCACGGGCCGGCTGCTCCGGCGTCGGGCCGGATACCTTTCCATTCGTGCCAACAACTGAATTGCTAGCCCGCGGACCGTGGGTCCCTTCCCAGGTGAAGGTCAAGTGGAGTTCCGACCCGTTCAAGGCCGACGCTGAGAGCACCATGCAGGCTGACCATGAACTTGATCGCCTGCGGGAGCGCGGCTCGCCTTCCTATGACGGGCTGGCGGCACGGCTGGCGGGCTTCCGGGTCACGGATTCCGGGTTGGAGCTGGACCTGCAGCCGATTCGCTGGTCACTGAGGTTGCTTGACCGGGCGGCTGGGAGCCTGTCGGCGCAGTGTGTACTGCGGGATGCTGATGGACGCTGGCTGGCGGGGCGACGTGCGGCGTGGGTGGCGTCCTGGGCTGGGCGCTGGGCGCTGGGCGCTGCCGGCGCGGTCGAGGTTGATGAGAACCCGGTGGACACGATGGTGCGCGAGCTTCAGGAGGAGTGGTCGGTGCAGCCGCGGCGGCTGTCGGTGGAGGCGCTGATCGAGGTGGAGACCGGGATGGTGATGATCGTCGGCCAGGCCTGGCTGGCGGACGGGGAGACGGTCTCACCGGATGACGAGCATGACCGGTACGCCTGGTGGCCTGCCGACCTGTCACGCTGGCCAGCCGAGGGTGACGTGCCGCTGCGCGATGTTGCGACGCTGCTCACCACGCCGCCCGCAGCCAGGCTCAGCAGGGGGTAGTGGTGTTCGTGAGGATTGTGAAGTTCCGGCGGCTTGAGACGGTGTCCGCATTTCACTCTTGCGTGTACCTGTCGCTTTTGATCTGCGCGTTTGCGCTGGGAAAGCCGGAGCCTGCCACCTTCGTGCTCGGTCTCACGCACGGGCTGATCTGGATCGGCATGTCACTGACCTGTATCGCCGCGGTCCGCTGGCGCGTCATCCCGTTCTGGCTTGCCGTCGCGGTCGTGGTGCTGGGCGGCCTCGGCCCGTTCATGGGGACGGCGGGCTTTATCTATGAGAGCCGCCGCCGGGCGGGACTGGCCGTGGCAGCGTCGGACGACCGCTAAGCTAGCTCGCAGAGCTTTCGATGGCGGTCGAGACAGCCACTTTTCACGTCCTCATGCCTGCGATGGGTGATTCCGTCGTTGAAGGCACCGTGCTTGAGTGGCACAAGCGGGAGGGTGATTCGGTCGGCCCTGATGACACGCTCGTTGAGATCTCCACGGACAAGGTTGACGCGGAGGTGCCTGCGCCGGTGGCTGGCACGCTGGTCAAGATCCATGTGGCCGAGGGTGAGACGGTTGCGGTCGGAGCGCTGCTCGCGGAGATCGCCATCGCGGACGGTCCGGTCTCAGGCGGTGGGTCGCAGATAGGTGCTGGTGACGGCGCGGCAGGCGGGTTGGCCGGTCTTGCTCAGGCGGACGGGTCAGCTGTAGCACCGGCCTCAGGGTCCGGTGACGGTGCGGCGCGTCTGATTGACATCGTCACCCCCGGGGGCAGCGAGAGTGTCACGGAGGGCACGATCCTTGAGTGGTCGGTGGCGGTTGGGGATACGGTCAGCGATGGCCAGACGCTTGTCGAGATCTCGACCGACAAGGTGGACATGGAGATCCCCGCGCCGACGGCTGGCACGGTCACTGAGATCCTCTTTGAGGCCGGGGCGACTGTCGGTGTTGGTGCTGTGATCGCTCGCATGGCCGTCGGGGAGGCATCTGGTGTAAAGGCCGCCCCGGTCCTCGGCGAGCCTGACGGGCGGGCCGCCCTGCCGGTCAGCGGGGCAACTCCGGTTGCCCAGCGGGTGGCCGCGGGGCTCGGCGTCGATCTTAACCACGTAGCCGGCAGTGCGCGCGGCGGACGGATCACCAAGGATGACGTGCTGGCGGCGGCCGATGGCACGCAGCTGGCGGCGACCGCCAACGGCACGCAGCTGCCGGCCGGTGCCCAGAAGATCCGTGGTGGGGCCGCGGCGCTGGTGCGTTACATGGATGAGAGCCGCTCGATCCCTACCGCAACGTCGTTTAGGACCCTGCCGGTCACAACCCTTCAGGCCCGTCGTCGAGCGCTAAAGGACGCGGGTCTGAAGGTTTCGTTCACGCATCTGATCGCCTATGCGATCGCGCTGACCGCGACTGAGGATTTGCCGGTGATGGCGCATCACTACGCAGAGTCGCAGGGCGTGCCCTACCGGATAGATGACGGCGCTGTCAACCTCGGGCTGGCTGTTGACGTTCAGAAGAAGGACGGCAGCCGCACGCTCATGGTGCCGGTCATCGCTGACGCCGGCAGGCTCAGCTTCAGTGAGTTTTTGGATGCGTACAACGAGCTTGTCGAGCGTGCCAGGACCAACACGCTCTCCGCTGATGACCTGACCGGCGCCAACCTCACGCTGACAAACCCGGGAGGTCTTGGCACGGCCGCCTCCGTGCCGCGGCTGATGGTCGGCCAGGGGACGATCGTTGCGACCGGCCAGATCGGCTACCCCCCGGGGCTTGAGGTGATTGGCGAACGGATCGGCGCCCAGAAGGTCATGTCCGTGACCTCCACCTACGACCACAGGATCATTCAGGGAGCTGAGTCCGGCCGCTTCCTGGCGGTGATCGAGGCTCGCCTGCAGGGTCAGATGAACTTCTACGAGACGGTCTTCAGCTCGCTTGGTGTTCAGCTGCCGCCGCTGCCTGAGCCGGCGAGGTTGGGGGCGGCTGCCTTCTCAGAAGCAGCGCAGGCGACCCCGGTCGGCGCTGCTCCAAGTGAAGAGCTCCTGCAGGCCCTTTACAAGGCGACGCAGGTTCGCCGTGCCTACCGGGTCAACGGCCATCTGGCTGCGCGCCTGGATCCGCTGGGCCGCGTGCCAGAGGGCGACCCGATGATGGATCCCGCGGTGGTTGGTCTCACCCTCGAGCTGATGGCGCAGATCCCATCGCGGATTCTGCTAATGCATGTCCCCGGCGAGACGTTTGCCGACGCTCTGCCGCACCTGCGTGAGACCTACTGCGGTCCGATCGCCTATGAGATTGAGCACATCTCCTCACGTAACGAGCGCAGGTGGCTGAGGGAGGCGATTGAGTCCGGGACCTACAGGACGCCGCTTAGGGTGGATGAACAGAAGATGCTGCTCAAGCGTCTGACGGACGTTGATGCTTTTGAGCGTTTCATGGGCCGCGCCTACCTGGGCGCCAAGCGCTTCTCGATCGAGGGGCTTGACATGACCATCCCAATGCTTGATGAGATCATCCGCCTGTCAGGTGAAGCCGGTGCCCGGGAGGTTGTGGTCGGCATGGCGCACCGTGGGCGTGTGAACGTGCTGGCTCACAACCTTGGGCGCTCCTATGAGTCGCTGTTTGCCGAGTTTGAAGGGGCCAACACGCTTGACGCCGTAACGACCATCCCGGACGGCGGAACGGGGGACGTCAAGTACCACCACGGCGCGTCGGGCAGCTACCGCCTTGCCAACGGTGAGTCGGTGGTCGTGAGACTGCAGTCGAACCCAAGCCACCTTGAGTTTGTCGCGCCTGTGGTTTCTGGCGCCACGCGCGCCGCACAGACCAACCGCCATGGTTCGCATGCAAGCCAGGACACCAACGCGGCGGTGCCGGTGGTGCTCCATGGGGACGCTTCGTTCCCCGCGCAGGGTGTGGTTGCGGAAGCGCTGAACCTTCAGGCGCTTGACGGTTACACGGTAGGCGGGACTGTCCACATCATCCAGAACAACCTGATCGGCTTCACCACCGATCCTGAGGACTCGCGGTCAACGGCCCACGCGTCTGATCTTGCGAAGGGTTTTGACGTACCGATCATCCACGTGAACGCGGACGATGTGGAGGCCTGCATCAGCGCCGTCAGACTTGCCTTTGCGTTCCGTCACCAGTTTGGCCGTGACGTGCTGATCGACCTTGTCGGCTACCGTCGGCGCGGCCACAATGAGGGCGACGAGCCGGCCTACACGCAGCCGGAGATGTACCAGCTGATCAAACGTCATGAGCCGGTTCGTGAGATCTTCGCCCAACAGCTGATCACCGCGGGGGCGATCACCGAGGCGCAGTCCAAGTCCTACGCTGAGGGCGCGTGGCAGGAGCTCACCGACCACCATGACCGGCTCAAGGCCAGGCTTGAAGCCGCCAAGGGCCGCGACCCAGACACCGCGACCGGTGAATACCAGTTGGACATCGGTGACGTTGCCCAGGAGGTGAGCACAGCGGTTGATGTTGACAAGCTGCGGATCCTCAACGAACAGCTGCTGGCTGTCCCGGACGGCTTTGAGGTCAACCGCAAGCTTGCTGCCCAGCTGGCTGAGCGACGCAGGGCGTTTGGTGATGAGCATGGGCCGATCAACTGGGCGCACGCGGAAGCGCTCGCATTCGCCTCTCTGCTGCTTGAGGGGATACCGCTGCGCCTGACCGGGCAGGACACGGAGCGAGGCACATTCAGTCACCGCCACCTTGTGCTGCACGACGCCAAAACCGGCCGGGAGCACTGCGCGATCCAGCATCTGCCCGGAGCGCGCGCGACTTTCGAGCTGCACAACAGTCCGTTGTCAGAGATGGCGTGTGTCGGCTTTGAGTACGGCTACGCGCAGGAGGCGTCCGGAACCCTGGTGATGTGGGAGGCCCAGTTTGGGGACTTCGTCAACGGGGCTCAGGTCATGGTTGATCAGTTCATTGCGTCCGGTCTGGCGAAGTGGGGTTCCTCCTCGCGGTTGACGCTGCTGCTCCCACATGGCTACGAGGGTGCTGGCCCTGAGCATTCGTCGGGTCGTCTGGAACGGTTCCTGCAGCTCGCCGCCGAGGGCAACATGCGCGTTGCGAACGTGACAACGCCGGCACAGTACTTCCATCTGCTGCGTCGCCAGGCGCGCCTGGAGCAACGGCGGCCGCTGGTGCTGATGACGCCCAAGAGCTTGCTGCGGCTGCCTGCGGCGGCCTCGCGCATTGAGGATCTCACCACCGGGAGGTTCCAGCCGGTGCTCGCGGAAACCGGTGGGCCGGCCGCCGGCGTGACGCGCCTGTTGCTCTGCACCGGCAAGCTGTACTACGACATAGCTGCCGATCCGCTGCGTGCGCAGACGCCCGAGGTCGCGATCGGTCGGGTTGAGTTGCTCTATCCGTTCCCGGAGCAGGAGCTTCTTGCCCTGATCACCTCCTACCCGAACCTTGAGGAGGTTGTCTGGCTACAGGAGGAACCGCGCAACATGGGCGCCCGCTCGTATATGTCTGAGCGCCTGGAGCAGATCATGCCTGACCACCTGAGGTTCGGGTACGTGGGGCGTCCTGAGCGCGCGGCGTCCGGTGAGGGATACCCTGCCGCCCATGCGCGCGAGCAGCACCGGATCGTGGTCACGGCGCTTGACGTCAAACGACCGGTCACCAAGTATCCGCTGTTGCTTCCGGGCGAGCGTTAACCTGGCGCGCGCCGCCACTGTGGGCAGGTGCGTCAGGTGGGCAGGTGCGTCAGCTGATCCCGACGATCTTTGAGCAGGTCCAGTTGGACGCGCCGGCGCCACCCGCCCAGAGCTTGGCCGCCACGTAGCTTTGCTCGGCCTTTGACGCCAGGTAGGCGGCCGGCCCGGTCCCGCCCTCTGACTTCCAGGTGCTGGGGATGATCTGGTAGTAACCCGATGCTCCCGCAGAGTTTGGCGGCAGGTTCTGGCCGCCAGACTCGCACAGGACAATGGCGTAGGGGATCGCCCAGCCTCCTGAACTCTGCTGGGATGAGCCTGTGCTGCCGGACCCGCTCGGCACGCCGGACCCGCCTGACGTGCCTGGTACGCTGGAGGTGCCGGGCGCGTCGGTTGTGCCAGTGCCGCTTGCAGGACTCGGTGATGCAGGACTGGTGGTGCTGGCCGGGGTGGACGGGTTAGCAGGGCTGCGCGTGCTGGCCGGGGCGGACGGGTTAGCAGAGCTGCGCGTGCTGGCCGGGGCGGACGGCGGCTTGTTGATCGCTGCGGCCGCAGCTGCGGCCGCAGCCTCCTTATGCTTGATGGTGCTCAGCGCGGCGGTCAGGCTTGCTCCGCTGGCCTGTGTGGCGGACAGTGCAGCGTCTTTTGCGGACCGCTCGTCGGCGAGCGCCGCTTCACGCGAGCCAAGCAGCGCGGTCATGCCGGCCAGCGCGTCGGTCTGGGTCGTGGCAACCTGGGCGGCGCTCTCATCCGCGGATTCGAGTTTGACCAGGCGCCGGGCGGCTGCAAGGTTCTGTCGCTCGGCCCTGCGTGTGGTCAGGACAACGGTTCGCTCGTGCTGGCTGACACTGGAGATGTAATCGAGCTGGTCAAGCAGCTGCTGGAAGCCCTTGGCGTTGATCACGACGGTGACCAGGGACTGTTGTGGCTGCTCGTACTGGTTGACCAGCACCTCTGCGAGGGCGCGTCTTGCCCGCTTTAGAAACTTGCGCAGCGCCTTGAGCTTCACTCTTTCAGCGGCCACTGCGGCACGTGCATCGCCCAGTTGCGCATTCTCCTGGGCGAGGCGGTCCCGGGCTGCTGCTTCTCTGCCCTGTACCAGGCTCACCTGGCTTGAGAGAGCGTTGACCTGCTGGTTCAGTGATGAGATGCTCGCGGCGATACCCTGCTGGCGGGCACGGTTACTATTCAGCTCAGACCGTGTGGCGCCCAGCTGGCTTTTCAGTTTGGAAACGTTGGATGCTGAGGCGCCCACCGCAATGGCCAACACCGCAGCAGTTGCGGCCGTGCCGAGCAGGGCGGTTCGAGCACCCCATCCGCGTCTGCGTTTCGTGTCAATCATCTCCGGCGGCAACCGTTCAACCCGCTCGACACTGGACTGGGTGCGGGCGAGATTAGCACTGAAGTCACCACGCGTACCGGGTCGCAACAGTGATAATCATCACACAGCCGCGCGGTGCTCATGCTGCACCTCCATCATTTGTGCGGTGCCGCGACACTGGTCAGCGGCGCTCCAGCCGCTCAGACTGAGGATCAGTTGAACAGGCGCAGCTCAGGTTGCCGGTCGCCGCGCAACACCGCGAGATCCACCTCTACGCAGCTGATACCCCGTGACTCGGCCAGAACGCGCGCCTGGGGCTTTACGGTCTGCGCCGCCAAAACGCCACGGCAGTTCGCAAACTGCCGGTTACGCCGGAGTCGCTCCAGGTAGCGGGTTATCTGTTCAACCGACTCAAGGCCGGCCACGCGCTTGATTTCAACTGCCACCCATTCATCTGAGGCGTCGCGGCACATCAGGTCGACCGGGCCGATGTCTGTCGGCCACTCTCGGCGTACCAGCCGCAAGCCCTCTCCGCACCAGTGCGGCTGCTCGGCGAGCAGCTCTTGCAGGTGCGCCTCGACGCCGTCCTTGGCCAAGCCGGCGTCCTCATCCGGCGTGCCCATGTCATGGGTGACATCGGAGAGCACCTCGGTCAGGGTTATCTCCAGCCGGTCCTCAGTCCTGCTGGCATGTTTGCGCACGACCATCCGGTGCGGGGGGTCGCCCTCCTCCTCCAGGACCGTCGGCGGTGTCATCCAGTTCAGGGGCTTAACACTGGACCCCCCACCATCTGCCCAGATCATCAGGGTTCCGTCAGCCTTGACCATGATGAGGCGGACAGCTTCGGGGAGATAGGTATCAAGGCGACCGGAGTATTGGGCCGAGCATTTGGCAACGACTAGTCGCATCAGTAGGTCAACGGTACCGGCTGCCACTGACAACGAGCACGGTTATACTTCTACGGTATGACTACAACGATGGGTGCCAAGGGGCAGGTCGTCGTGCCCAAGGTGATCCGTGATCAGGTTGGGCTGCAGCCGGGCGATCCGATCGAGTTTGAGCTGCGCGACGGAGAGGTCGTGTTGTCTCGCGGTTCCAGGGAGATGCGACCGCTTGGCGGCCGGTACGCCGGCACCGACCTGCTCACGGGCCTGATGGAGGATCACGCTCGTGAGGTGGCCAAGGACCTGGCCCGGGACCGTCGGTGAGCGCCTGCCTCGATTCGTGGGCGTTGATCGAATGGCTGCGCGGGCGTGAACCTGCACTCACGCGCATCAACGGAATCATCGACGCACGCCCAACTGTCAGCTGGATCAATCTCACAGAGGTCTATTACAGGCTGGAGCGTATGCACGGTCGCGACGCTGCCGACGAGACGCTGGCTGACCTCCGGAGCAAGGTGGTCGCGGACCAAGCCACTCCGGCCCGTTGCGTTCAAGCCGCGCGACTGAAGGCGGCCAACCCGATTGCGCTCGCAGATTGCTTCGCTCTCGCGACGGCCGCCGCCCACGGTTTGACTCTTTGGACTGGAGATCCAGAGATCTTGGGGCTGGAAGATCCTCCGTGTGAGGTCGAGGATCTCCGGGGGGTCAGCTAGCCGCAGTTCAGAAGCTTGTAGCCAGCGGCATCGGTATGGATCAGCACACTCCCGTCAGCTACTCCGGAGACTTCCAGCGCCGCCTCACCGATTCCAGTCGATGAGCGCGAACTGCCTGCGGAGTCTGGCGCCGCGCGCACCGTTGAGCGCCGCGATCCAGGAGATGCGTCCCAGCAGGTGGGCGCGGAAGTCCGGAACCTGCTCGCGGTTCTGTGAAGCCGGCTTGTGCAGGGCCGCGTTGTGAAGGATCGCCTTCAGCAGGTCGTACTCGTCGCGGCCGAGGTTCGGGTGGCGGTTCACAACAACGCCGCAGACCCGCTGCCGTCCCGCCTGGGTCACTAGGGTCGACTTGGCCTCGTTGACCGAGAACCCCTCATCGCGGGCGATGTCCGCCACCGCGCGGCGCAGCAGCGTCGCCTGGCGGACGAGGCGCTGTGACCCTGAGAAGGTCAGGTCGTCGGCGTAGCGGGTGTAGCTGGCCTCCAGGCTTCGTGCCAGTCCAGCGAGGCAGCGGTCCAGTCCGAAGGCCGCGAGGTTCGCGAGTGCCGGTGAGCTCGGCGCACCCTGTGGCAGATGCGCGGTGGCGAGCTGGCGACCGAGCCGGTGGTGGGCGGGCAGCTGTGCTGGGTCTTGCGGCCGCGGTAGCGAGTGCCAGAAGTCGGCCGAGACCGAGTTGGTGGCCAGGGCGGTGAGCGTGTGCGCCACCGCCTCGGGATAGCCGGCCGTGCGGAAGATGCCGTAGACCCGGCCGGCCTGGATCGAGGCGAAGAAGTCCTGCAAATCAATGCGGACCACCACGTAACTTCCGGAGTGAACCAACGCGTGGCTCACGACCGAGCGCCCGGGCGTGAACCCGTGCGCCGCGTCGTGAGCGGGGATCCAGTCAAGGATCTCGTGTAGGACCTTGCGTTGGGCTGACTTCAGCCGGTGCTTGGGGCGCTCGATCACGCGTGGGGCGCGGCCCGGGCGCTCGATCGTAGCGTAGTGGTAGTTGCGCAGGCGTTGGTCTTGGGCGGTGCGCTCAAGTCCGCGTGCGTCGGCCAGCCAGGCAAGCTCGCCGTCGCTACAACCGAGGCGCCCTGCCAGTTCGCCCGTGGTGGTGATCGGCGGCACGGGCCAGCGACCGGGCGCCATCGCGGGGTTCTGCGTGTGCCAGCGTCGGGGTCGCGGGTAGGTGGGTTCGGTCTGCTTGCTTGGCGGCATGGCGGCGAGCAGCGCGTTGATGCGGTTTGCGAGCCCCCGCGGGCGGTCGGTGGGCGCGCGCGGGTAGGCGGAGATCACCTCGCGCGTCAGCTCGGCGAGCCAGGGCGGGCGTTGGTGAAGCGCGCCGCGCGCGCGCTTCACCAACGCCCGCTCATCCCACTCTCCCGCGAGCAGGGCACGGGCTAGCCAGAGGGCGCGCGCTGCACTGCCTTGGCCATACCGTGTCCCCGGGGTAGCCCCGGAGAGGGTCAGGTGCCCGTGGGCGCCGTCTCCGCCTCGGTCGCGCAACGCCGCTTGAGACACCGTAGCGCGTGCCCTGCGGCTGTGTGCATGGGGTTGCGCAGCCGGTGCGCCCGATAGCCTCGTAACGGTGTCTGACCACGTTGGTGTAGCCATCTGTGAGCTGTCCGCTGCCACGGACCTCTACTGCTGGCTTGCTATCGGTGCTCTGTCGCGAGTCGAGCTACACGGATGATCTGGGTCCAGGGTAGGATCACGCTGGCACCGCGTCCACGCGGTTTTCATCTGATCACGCGGGAGGTTGTGGATGGCATCGACGGGCTCGGCCAGATCCGGGTGGGGCTGCTTCATTTGCTGCTCCAGCACACATCGGCTTCGCTGACGCTGAACGAGAACGCCTCCCCGGAGGTTCGGCGTGACTTCGAGTCCTGGTTTGACGATGCGGTGCCCGAGCGGGCGCGTTTTTGGACGCATACGCTCGAGGGCGCCGACGACATGCCCGCGCACATTAAGGCCTCGCTGCTCGGGCCCTCGCTGCTGCTGCCGCTCAGCCAGGGACACCTGGCGCTCGGCACCTGGCAGGGGATCTACCTGTGCGAGCATCGTGACCACGGTGGGCCCCGATGGCTGGTTGTTACGGCCTTTGGCGAGGCCTGAGGCGCTCCTGAGCTGGACGCCGATGTCAGGGGCGTGACCGGGTTTCAGTGGTTGCCCTGAGTTTGGTTGTGGTGGTGGTTGCTGGGGCCTTGTCAGAGCGGGCCGGGATCGGCCCCAGGCCGCGGCCGGCACCTGCGGCTGGCGTTCGGGCTGGCCGGTGAGCCTAAAAGCGGCGTGAGAGGGAGTCAGAATGCACAAACTGCGTGCCTGGAAGGCGATTTGTGCATCTGGTACCGAAAAGCGGCGGGTTTTTGCGCAAACTGGCTTTGCGCTGCGCAGTTTGTGCATTTGATGTCGGCGGGCTCAGGCAGTCAGCGCAACACGGGGCAGTATGACGGTCAGCCGGGACGACCGTCGTTGCGCAGCCGTGCGCGTAGCGTGAGGCGCAGCAGGCGACGGTCTGTTTAGGCGTCTGCGGTCGGGGTGATGTGCCTGCAGTGCTGGGACTCCCCGCATAGGCGCTCGGACGGGACGATCAAGTGCCAGCCCCTGCATCCATGCTGACTACTTTTCAGTCTTATCGAATCTTATCGTAACTTGAAAAGATCCGATAAGACTGATAAGGTTCCCTCTCAGTGAGACCGCTGGACAACCCATATACACCGAACGCGGGGGCCCGGCCGCCGGCGTTGGTGGGACGTGACGCTGAGTTGGAAGCGTTCGAGCTACTGCTCCAGCGGCTGAAACGTGGTCGTACGGATCAGTCCATGGTCGTCACCGGCCTTCGCGGCGTTGGCAAGACGGTTCTTTTGGGAGCCTTGGAGGAGCGAGCCCGGGCCGCAGGGTGGACGACCGTCGATGCGGAGATCACCAAGAGCGATGATTTTGGGCCGCGCGCGTCCCAGCTGGCTCGCCGAGCGCTGTTGCAGGTAGCGCCGCGGGCTCGATGGAAAGAGCGGGCGGCTCGCGCAGCGTCGATCCTGAAGTCGTTTCAGATGACGGTGTCGGCGCAAGGCGAGTTGACCGTCGGGTTCGATGTTCAAGCCTTAGAAGGGGTCGCCGACAGCGGGAACCTCGGGGAGGATCTCACGGACGTTTTTGTCGCGATCGGCGAGGCGGCGCAAGAGCAAGCCAGTGGTGTCGTCTTCTTGTTTGACGAGATCCAGTTTTTGTCGACCAGAGAACTGGAAGCACTGATCGCCGCGTTGCATAAGACCGTCCAGCGTCAGCTGCCGCTGACGCTCGTTGGAGCCGGACTCCCTCAGATCCCACGGTTGGCGGGAGAAGCCAAGTCGTACGCCGAGCGGCTCTTCCAGTTCCCGCTGATTGGCCAACTGGACCAGGACCAGGCCCGTGACGCGCTCACGCGACCAGCGGCGGAACTGGGGGTCACATACGAGGATGAGGCCGTCGCCTCGATAGCCGAATACACGGAGGGCTATCCGTACTTCCTCCAGGAGTACGGCAAGATCGTGTGGGACCTGGCGGCCGGCCCGGCCATCACTCTTGAGGATGCTCTTGCGAGCCGGGATGCGGTTGAGGCCAAGCTGGACTCAAGCTTCTTCAGGGTGCGGGCCGGCCGCGTTACCGAGCTGGAGCTGCAGTACATGAGGGCCATGGCCGAACTCGGTCCAGGTGCGCATTCGGCAAGAGACGTTGCCTTGCTGCTGAATCGGACATCCGAGCAACTCGGCCCGACTCGTGCCCGGCTCATCGAGAAGGGTCTGCTCTTCACGCCAGCGCACGGGGCCGCGGCGTTTACTGTCCCGCAATTCGACCGCTATATGCGCCGGGCTCACATCCTCAAAGTCCCGCCGCCTCGGGCTTGCGGGAGCCGTAGGTCCAGCGTCTAGTTCGTGTGCAGCGGGGCGCAGCCACGCGTGTCTGTGCGCCGTCGGATAGTGGCGCCGCCTCGATGTCTGTGCGCAGCCGGATGCCGGCGTCACCTCGATGCCGGTGTTACCGGGATGACAAGCCCAGACGGATACCGAAGCCGACCAACACCGACCCGGTGACCAGGTCGATCGCCCGCTGCGTACGGTGCCGTGCCAAGATCACACTCGCTCGTTTGGCGGCGAGGATGATTACTGAGAACCAGATGAGCGCCTCCGCGTCGTGGATGCCTGCCAAGAGCAGACCGACAGCCAGGTGGGAGCTGTGGGTGGGTATGAACTGTGGCAGCACGGAAAGGTAGAAGGCACCGATCTTAGGATTGAGCAGGTTGGTGAGAAAGCCCCGCGTCCATGACTGCCGGGCATGCGGTGGGGCAGTCTGTCCGGGCGGGCTGTCCACGCCGGTCCCATCTCTGTGGCGTGCTGCATCGAGCATCAGGCGCGCCCCCAGCCACACCATGTAACACGCTCCGGCGACGCGAATAACCGTGTAGCCGACATGTGAAGCCTCGGCCAGCGCAGAAACTCCAACGGCTGCCGCAGCGCCCCATATCAGTGTCCCGCAGCTCACGCCCAGAGCGGCCGCGAAACCATGGCGAGGCCCATTCCGCAGGGCGGCCCGCAGAACCATTGACGTGTCGAGACCAGGCACGATGGTGATCAAGCCGGCCACGAGCGCGAAGGAGGTGACTGAGCTGGTCAGGGACATCGACTTGGGCCTGATGAACGACGGGCTGTCACCACGAGCACCTTAACGTACGTCAAGCGCGCGACGGGACCGCGCTACGAGAGCGGCAGCTTGCAGTGGCCCCGCCACAGTGGGGCCAAGCGAAGCCGTCGTTCTCAGGGGCCAACTTAGACCGCCGTTCTGGCGTTACGAGGCCGCCCGCCGGTTTGCGTTTCTGCTGAGCGCTTGGCGCCGAGTGTCGCACCAGGTCAACTGTGGACTGGCAACCCGACACCTGCCTTCATAAACAACTGCACAAGTGGATAGATGTGATAATGTGGCATTTGTTATCAAGTACGCGTTACCCTGACTTTTGATCCCGGTCGGGGACCAGACGCGGCGCCGTAACGCGCTGGTGTGAACCTGCCGGCTCGGCGAACAACGACCAGGAGGAGATGTGAACCGCAAGCCCATCAGCAGCTCACTGGAGCGCTGCGCATGAGTCGGGTCGTGGTGCTCGGCGCAGGCGTATCCGGCCACACCGCGGCCGCCTTTGCGCGGCGGTGGCTTGGTAAGGGTGACACCGTGACAGTGGTTTCCCCGCGACCCGATTACAACTGGATCCCATCGAACATCTGGGTTGGCGTGGGCCTGCTGAAGCCGACCAAGGTGGTTGTCCCACTGGCGCCAATCTATGAGCGTGCCGGCATTGAGTTCGTGCTGGCGGCCGCGCAGTCAATCCATCCTGAGGGGGACGAGCAGTCACAGACCCCGTACGTGACCGCCGTGGCCGCAAACGGCAAGGTGCACAAGGTGCCCTACGACTTTCTTATCAACGCCACCGGCCCGGCGCTGCGCTTTGACAAGACCGACGGTCTGGGTCCTGACAACGGCAACAGCATGTCGGTTTGCACCCCCGGCCATGCGAGCCTGGCGTCCGATGCGCTCAACGAGGAGGTTGAGCGCATGCACCGCGGTGAACGCCGAAAGTTCATCGTCGGCGTTGGACACGGGACCTGCACCTGTGAAGGGGCAGCGTTTGAGTACATCGTCAACCTCGAGTTTGAGCTACGCCGTCGCGGCGTGCGTGACCGCGCCGATATCACCTGGATCACCAACGAGTATGAGCTCGGTGACTTCGGGATGGCCGGCATGCACATCCGCCACAAGGGCTACGTGATCCCATCGAGCACCTTCAACGGCTCGCTGTTTGCGGAACGCGGCATCGACTGGATCACGCGAGCGCACGTCCAGAAGGTGGACGAGGGCCAGCTCCACTACGAGACGCTGGATGGCACCGTGGCCGAGCGCGACTTTGACTTTGCGATGCTGCTGCCCCCGTTCAGCGGGGTCGGCCTGAAGGCTTACGGCCGTGACGGCACGGATATCACCGAACGCCTGTTTCTGCCCAACGAGTTCATGCGTGTTGACGCCGACTACAACCAGAAGCCCTACGCGGAGTGGAAGCCTGCCGACTGGCCTCGCACGTATCAGTCGCCGGCCTACAGGAACATATTTGCCGTTGGTATCGCGTTCGCGCCGCCGCATCCGATCTCGATGCCACGCACCAGCCCCAACGGCACTGTCATTGCGCCCGCGCCACCACGTACCGGCCAGCCCTCGGCGATGATCGGCAAGGCGGTCGCCCGTTCGATAGTGGACATGATCGGCGGTGCCTCAAAACCGACTCACAGCGCGTCGATTGCCGACATGGGGGCCGCTTGTGTCGCGTCCGCCGGCGCGAACCCATTCACCGGCACCGCCGCGTCGATGATCGTCTATCCGATCGTTCCAGACTACGAGCGCTATCCGGATTACGGCCGCGACATGGATCGCACATTTGCTGAGATCGGCCTGGCCGGCCACTGGATCAAGATCCTTCTGCACCACCTGTTCCTGTACAAGGCCCGCTTGCTTCCCGGCTGGCATCGCATCCCGGAGTAGAGACATGGATAACGATCAGATCCGCTACGCAAGCAAGCCAACCCGCTTTACGGTCTATCAGCGCACCTTCCTGCCGCTGCAGATCTGGCGCTTTGCGGTGATCAACCTGAAGATGATCGGCATCATCCGTCGCAGTCACCACGCGATGAAAGAGCACTGAGTCAAGGGCTCACTCGCCCGGCGCGGCCCGCTGGCCGCGCCGGGCCCCGTCCGCTGGCACCGCCCCGTCCGCTGGCACCGCCCCGTCCGCTGGCACCGCCCCGTCCGCTGGCGCCGCTTCATCCGGTACAGCCGCTTGGTCCGCTTGTGCTGCGACGTTGAGGTGGGCGGGCGAGGTTCCCTCGATGTTCAGGCGCGGCAGGCGGGCATCCAGCCAGCCCGGCAACCTCCATGTGGAGGCACCGAGCAGCTGCAGGACCGATGGCAGCATCACCGTGCGCACAACCAGAGCGTCCAGGAACACGGCGACCGCCAGCCCAAACCCGAACTCCTTGATGGTTCGTTCGTCGCCGAGCATGAACGACAAAAAGACGCACACCATGATCGCTGCCGCGGCAGAGATCACGCGGCCTGTGAACGCGATCCCGTCCGCCACCGCCGTAAAGGCATCCCCCCGGTGGACCCACTCCTCCCTGACTCGGGAGACGAGGAACACCTCATAATCCATCGACAGGCCGAACACCACCGCGAACATCAGCACCGGGATCCACGGCTCGATCGGTCCTCGGGTCACGTCGATGAGGCTCGCGCCCCAGCCCCACTGGAAAACGGCGACGGTTGCGCCCAGTGCGCCGCCGATGCTGAGGAGGTTCATTGCCGCGGCCTGCACGGGTATCACCAGCGACCGGAAGATCACGAACAGCAACAGCGCTGAGACCACCACGACCAGCCCGATGAACAGTGGCAGCTTTGCTGACAGCACGTTTGAGAAGTCGATCGATCCGGCCGTGAACCCGCCGATCGCTACGGTCACGCCAAGCCTGTGCTCAAGCGGCGGGAGAACCGTGTTGCGTAGCCTCTGCACCAGCGCGGTTGTGGCGCTGGCCTGAGGTGCGGAGTCTGGGTAGGCCTCAATCACAGCCACGGTGTGATCAGGCGAGATCCGTGGTGGTGTAACCGCGCCGACGTCCCTGGTAAAACGCAGGGCGGCGGACACGGCCGGCAAGGCACTTGCGCGGCCGGGGCTGGGCAGCTCCACGGCCACCAGCAACGGTCCGTTGAAGCCCGGCCCGAACCCTTCAGAGAGGAGGTTGAACGCCTTGTAGGTGCTGGTGTTGGGCGGATCGTTGCCGGCGTCGCTGGTGTCCAGCCGCATCGCGAAAAACGGCACCGCAAACGCCAGCATGACGGCCAGCGAAAGCGCCGCCAGCGACTTGGGGCGCGCCTGCACCGCGATACTCCACTGTCGCCAGGCGGACTCCCGCGGCGCGTGGCCGCGTCGCTGCCGGCGCCTGGCCATATGTGAGGCCGCCACCCGCTCACCAAAGCGCGACAGCAGCGCGGGGAGCAGTGTCAGCGAGGCGGTCAACACCATCAGAACTGATATGGCCGAGCCGATCGCGAGTCCGTACATGAAAGTCACGCCCGTGGCAAACATGCCCAACAGGGCGATGATGACTGTCGTTCCGGCCAGCAGGATCGCCCGGCCGGAGGTGTCCATCGCCTCATTGACGGCGCCATCCACGTCGCCCAGGCGGGCATAGCTTTCACGGAAGCGTGTGGCTATGAACAGCGCGTAGTCAACGCCCACGCCGAGCCCGATCATCAGCGCCAAATCGGGTGTCACGTTGGACATGCTGACCAGGCGTGTGCCCAACCCGATCAGGGCCGTACCGACCAGCAAGCCGACGCCGGCGGTCAGCAGTGGGAGGCCTGCGGCCAGCAATGAGCCGAACGTGAGCAGGAGGATCGCCATCGCGGCCAGCACGCCCATGATCGTCGCCGGTCCGATGCCGAAGCCCTCAGCCTGTTCCATCACCTGACCACCGGCAGCGATCTGCAGGCCGGGAACGCGCACGGCGGCGATCTGCCGAAGCACCGTCTTGCCAGTGCTGTCGGGGAGCAGGTCGGCGCGCTTGGAGTAATCAAGCGTCGCAAACGCGACGTGGCCGTGAGGCGAGACCGCAAATGCTCCGGCGGGGGAATACGGGCTGACCAGCGCCACCACATACGGGTCGTGTCGCACCCTGGCGAGCAGTGCGCTGATCGCGCGTCTTGCCGGAGGGGCGTTGTAACTACCGTCGCGGTAGCGGAAGACGATCGTGTCCACATCGCCGCTCTGGGCAGGAAACTTCTGGGCCAGCAGGTCGGTGACCTGCTGGGATTGTGTTCCCGGCAGGGTGAAGTTTGTTGAGTAGTCGCTGCCAGCCGACCGCGCAAGCAGGTTGACGGCGATCGCCAACGTGATCCACGCAATCACCACCCAGCGACGGCGAGCGATGCACCAACGACTCAATCCGACCATGTGTGCAGTCTCCTGCTCAGTGTGAAAGCTCTCAGCTCAAACGGATCGCATGCTACAGGTGGCCCACGTTCGGGTGCCCGGCCCGCTCGCCGGAGCCGCCGGAGCCGCCGGACATGGACTCGGCGCCGTGCGGGCCGTACGTGTCAGCTTGTTTTTTCGCATGAGCCCTCCGTTGTGGGTTGAAGGTTTAGCCTCAACGGTGAAAGGAGAGGCACCATGTATTTGCCCACACAGTTTCAGGCCGATGAGCAGCAGACCCGCGATCTGTTGGACGGTGTCACCGTCGCTGACCTGATCACGCCGACCACTGCTGGCCTGTTTGCCACCTTCCTGCCGCTGATCTACCAGCCCGCACCGGAAGGCGCGGGCTGGGGGTCGCTGCGCGGGCACCTCGCGCGCAACAACGACCACTGGAAGCTTGAACCCAATGGCGATTCGCTGGTACTTGTGCATGGCCCCGACGCCTACATCAGCCCCGGCTGGTATCCGTCCAAGCGTGAGCACGGTCGCGTGGTGCCGACCTGGAACTACCTGATCGCTCAGGTTCGCGGACAGCTTGTGATCCACCACGACCCGGCCTGGCTAAAACAGACAGTCCGGCTGCTCACCGATCGTCATGAAGCGGTCCAGGAGCACCCCTGGAGCGTTGACGACGCGCCAGGGCAGTTCATTGAGGACCAGCTGCGGGGGATCATCGGCGTGGAGCTTCGGATCGTGAGCGTGCAGGCAAAGGCCAAGCTCGGCCAGAACCGAACCGACGCCGACATTGACGGCGCCATCGTTGGTATGCAACGCGCGGGTCTGGGTGATGTGGCGCTGGCTATGGCTCGCGCCAACGGCCGCGTCAGCTGACATCCTCACTTCTGTGAGCCCGGGATCTCACCAGCCACCACCGGCTTACGGCACGGCGCAGGAGGTGGTGTCGATCGATGATCTGCGCGTGCGTTACGGTGAAACCGTCGCGGTGGACGGTGTCTCACTGTCCATTGCTCGCGGCGAGATCTTCGGGATCCTTGGACCCAACGGCGCCGGTAAAACCACGACGGTTGAGTGTGTGGCGGGGTTGCGCCAGCCCGAGCGTGGCAGCATCACCGTCTTTGGGCTTGACGTGCGCGCGCACGCACGGGAGCTTCACGAGAGGATCGGGGTACAGCTGCAGACCTCAGAGCTGCCCGACAAGCTCAGGGTTGCCGAGGCGCTTGAGCTGTTTGCATCGTTTTACGCAGATCCGGAGGACCCCGGCCGGCTGCTTGACCTTCTCGGCCTGGAGCACAAGCGCGACACCCGCTATGTGAACCTCTCCGGCGGCCAGCGCCAGCGCCTGTCCATCGCGCTTGCGCTCATCGGCCGACCGGAGCTGGCAATACTTGACGAGCTCACCACCGGTCTTGATCCACAGTCGCGCCGTGAGACGTGGAAGCTGATTGAGGGCATCCGTGCTCAGGGTGTGACGGTGATCCTGGTCACACACTTCATGGAGGAGGCTGAGCATCTGTGTGACCGGGTGGCGCTGATTCATCACGGTCGCGTCCGTGCGCTGGACACGCCCGCGAACCTGGGGGCCGGCCTCGGGCAGCGTGTCAGCTTCCGCAGCGCCGTCGCGCTCGATGTTGAACCGCTGCGGCGGCTGCCTGAGATCAGAGAGCTCACCACCCACGGCGACCGAACCGTGATTGAGGGCCCCGGCGATCTGCTCACGACGGTGATCGCGGAGCTTGTAGCTCAGCAGGTCGTTCCCGAGCAGGTCCGCGTGGAGCAGTCCACCCTTGACGACGCGTTTGTCGCGCTGACCGCGGAGGCTGACGCCGAGCTCGCCGCCGCCCACGCGGATGGGGTGCGCCCATGACCGCGGTCCCTGCGGCCAGCGGCCAGCCGACGCGCCGCGGCATGTTCAAACGGTTGCTGCTGACTGAGGCCAGACTGTTGTTCAGAGAGCCGCTCTTGATCTTCTGGGCACTGATCTTCCCCGTGGGGCTGCTTGTTGTGATCGGCGTCACCACCTCCGGCGTGCATAGGTCCGCGTTTGGCGGCCTGCGCTTCATCGTCGTCTACACGCCCGTGCTGATGGTCTTTGCGCTGGCCCTGCTGTCGCTCAGCGCAATGCCCGCGACGCTTGCCTCATACCGTGATAAGGGCTATCTGAAACGGTTGCGGACCACGCCGGTGGGGGCGATGCGGCTGCTTGCTGCCCAGATTGTGCTGATCCTCGGGTTGGCTGTCGGCGTGGTGGTTCTGATCATGCTGGTCTCCCACTTCGCATTCAGCGTGCCGTTGCCCGGTGATTTCGGTGGCTTTGCGCTCGCGATCGTGCTGACCGGCATGGCCATGGCGTCGCTTGGCATTCTGATCGCCTCGGTGGCGCCCAGCACGCGCATCGCCGGTGCCGCCGGCGGCATCTTGTTTTTCCCGCTGATGTTCTTCGCGGGCTTATGGGTGCCTCAGGCGGAGATGGGCAGCCTGCTGCGTTCGATCAGCCAGTACACGCCGCTTGGTGCGGCTGTCCCCGCGATCCAGAACTCCGTGACCGGCGGCTGGGCGGGAAGCACCCACCTGCTGGTGCTGGCCGGCTACACACTGGTTCTCACGCGGCTGTCCATCCGGTTGTTCCGCTGGGACCACTGAAGCTGCGCTGAGGCCACCACGCCAAGGGGAGCGTGAGTCAGGCTTTCGGGGCGATCCACTTCAGCCGCTCATCGTTACGGTCGCCCAGCATCGCCGGCTGGCTGTCGCCGTGCAGGGCGGCGCGCATCCGCAGGTACTGGGCCACATGCGCAACGTCGTGCACACGCAGGATGTGCGCGCCGCGGCGCAGCCCGAACTCCAGGGCGGCGATGGTGCCGGCCAGGCGTTGTTCAGGCAGCGCATCGGCGATCATGCCGATGAAGTATTTGCGTGAGACGGCCAGTAACACTGGCCGCTCAAACACCGCCAGCTCATCCAGCCGTCTGAGCACCTCGATGCTCTCGCTTGGCGCCTTCGCGTAGTCCAGTCCGGGGTCGATCACAATCTGGTCGGGTGTCACCCCGCGGCTGAGTGCAAGTCCGACCCGTTCCTTTAGCAGTGCGGTGACGTCCGCCACCGCATCCGTGTAGGTCGGGAAGTTCACCTGTTTGGGTGCGGCCCGCGTGTGCATGACAAGCAGCGCAGCGCCGGAGGCGGCGCAGATGTCCGCCACGGCGGGATCAATCAATCCGCTGGTGTCGTTGACAAACTGTGCGCCTGCCGCCACGGCCGCCTGGATCGCTTCGGTGCGCCAGCTGTCTACCGATACGGTGACCCCGGCCCGCGTCAGTGCCTGGACCACCGGCTCCAGCCTGGCCGCTTCCTCTGCGACCGGGATCGGTTCGGTGTCGGTGCGGCCGGACAGCACGCCGATGTCGATGATCTGCGCGCCGTCCCGTGCGAGGGCCAGGCCCCGGGCGACCTGGTCCTCGACGTTGGTCAGCAGGTTTGAGTCGGCGACCGAGTCGGTGCCGATATTGAGGATGCCCATGATCAGCGGCTGTTCCGGGCGCAGGTCAAGCTCCACCTCGCGTAGAAGCAGCTTCATGGCAGCGCCACCAGCGCCGGCTGCGCAAACAGCTCAAGCTCCGCCCCGTGCAGGCTGGGCGTCATGGGAGCACCCGGTGGCGAAGGAACACAAAGCCGCCAGCCGTTGCGCAGGCCAAAAACTCAAGCGCCGTGCCCAGCGGCGTGGCGTGCTCCACGACCCGGCTTTCCTGGCGAGCACCGATCAGCGTCGGCGAGACAGCCAGCACAAGCTCGTCGATCAATCCGTTCTCAAGTTCCACGCCCAGCATCGTAGGACCGCCCTCGCTGACGATCAGTCGCTCGGGATGCCGCTCGCGCAGCTCCCGCCAGACATCAGTGATACCGGGCCCGTTACGGCGCAGCACCACAAGCTCCGGTTCCTCGCGCAGGCCGTTTTCCAAGCGGCGCTCGCGCGCCTTGGGATCAAGCAGTCGCCCATAACCCTCGGTGCGGTGGGTGCCGGCGCCGATCACCACGGCGCCGGCCTGCTCGCGGATGGTCGCCAGCACGAGCTGGTCAGCCGAACCGGTGAGCCTGCCGACGCGACCGCCGATCGTTGCCCGACCGTCCAGGGAACTGACCATTACCGCCACCGTTACGGCGCGTGGCAGGGCAAACGGAGCCAGAAAGTCATCCAGAGAAGGCATCGTGCTGGACACTGCCATTGCTGTATCACAGCAGATCCCCGTTAGCATCGCAGTATGCGCCAGCAACTCCGACCCCTTTTTGACCGGGTGGTGATCAAGGAACTTGACCCCGACCGTGTGCGACGCTCCGGCCTGCTCGTGCCGCCCGGCAACGACGAACCGCCCCCGCAACACGGCATCGTTTTGGCTGTTGGGCCGGGACTGGACTGGTGGGATCACGTCGGCATCAAAATGCCGGTTGCGCCGGGTGACCACGTCGTGTTCCCGGCGTCGGCGGGAGCCTGGGTTGAAGTTGATGAGGAGCGGCTTTTGGTCTGTCGGGTCGGCGAGCTTCTGGGCGTGCTCTCCGAGTTGGCGGAGCCGCCGGATTAGTGGCGGTCAGGGTAACTGTTCACGTCGTCTGTTGGCTTTGCGGGCTGTCGGCACGGTGGTCGTGGCGCAGACCGGCGGGCGTGACTGCTACCGGTGTGCTGCGCTTGGTGTTGTCTGAGGTTTTGCGCGAGGCTGGTTTATGACCGGTCCAAGCGT
>JBMFHK010000026.1:0-27987 GCA_049976865.1 Solirubrobacteraceae bacterium
CCTGCATCGCCTGCTCGCGCGATGCAGGCAGATGCAGGGAAGCAGGCGCCAGGAGAGACAAGGAGGGGCCAGATGACCATCTCCCGCTTTGCCGACCCCCCCGTCGCCTCTGGGGTAGTGGCCCGTTCGGCGATTTGAGGGGGGAATACCGCTACCGGGATTCGAACCCGGGTTACCGCCGTGAGAGGGCGGCGTCCTAGTCCCCTAGACGATAGCGGCGCGCTGGGCTTGCCAAGGGTAGCGCAACGCTACCTGGCGGGCTCGCGGAGCCGGCCTGGGCGAGCACGGTTTCACCAAACCGCTGACGTACCATGTGAGCGAGCCGTTTTGCGTCAGGGCTGCTAACTTGATCAGCCCACCGCGCGGCTGTGGTGGAATTGGTAGACACGCAGGCTTCAGGTGCCTGTGCTCGCAAGGGCGTGGGGGTTCGAGTCCCTTCAGCCGCATGAGGTGGGGGTCCCGCCGCAGGCGGGACCCCCACCGTTTCATCGGCAAGCCCCAATCGCCGGCCCGTCATGCTTGCAATCAGCGCGCGGCCTGAGACCCCGATCGCCAGACCCCCAACGTTTCACCGGCAAGCCCCGTTCCCCGGCCCGCCGTGCTTTCAGCCACCGGGCGACCTGAGGCCCGCGGCGGCGCGCTCAGCGCGGTTCCGCGTTCCAGGTCTCGATGGTGCGTTGGCCGTGCTCGTGGCCCAGACGCGAGAACGTCGCCGGGTAGAGCATCAGCATCCCACCGGACTGCGGGGGCAGACCCAGCCAACGGACCCCCAGCATGCGCAACAGGTGGCCGTGAGCAAAGACGATCACGTCGCCGTCACGAACCTCGATGGCCCGGCTGATCACGCGGTCAGCGCGCACCGCCACCTGCTCAGGGCTCTCCCCGCCGGGCGCGCCGTCAGTCCAGATGCTCCACCCGGGAAACTGCTCCCGGATTTGGACTGTGGTAAGCCCCTCATAATCACCGTAATCCCACTCTCGGAGGTCCTCGATGATCTCGGTCCGCTCGACGGGAAAGCCGGCCAGCTGCGCCGTCTGACGGGCGCGCAGGCGCGGGCTGCAGAGGACCAGGCCAAAACTGCGCGGATCAAGCTCGCCGGCAAGCGCCCGCGCCCGCATCTCACCGGACTGGAGCAAAGGCAGATCCGTGTAGCTGGTGTGGCGGCCGTTCTCGCTCCACGCCGTGCGTCCGTGCCGCACCGCAACGATCCGTGGCTCGCTGTTCGCCGCGGTCATGCGCGATCACGCTCCAGCTCGTGCACGGCAAGCAGCGCGGCGCCGACCACCCCTGCATCGGTGCCCCAGCGTGCCAGACGCACGCTGATGCGCTCCCGCAAACCGGGATGCACGTAGCCGCGCGCTATCTGCAGCGCCGGCTCCAGCAGCATCCCCGCGGCCTCTGCCCCGCCGCCGCCGATCACAACCTCGTCCGGGTCAAAAGTGTTGATCGCGTTGGCGACGCCAACACCCAGTGCGTGCGCCCAACGCCGCACCACACCCGCTGCGGTCGTGTCGCCCTGCTGGGCGGCCCGGACTGCGTCTGCGCCCAGCACCTGGCCCTGGCTGGCAGCCAGCGCCGCCAGCGCCGAACCCGGCTGCGCCGCTGCCGCAGCCTGCGCGAAACGATCAAGCGCATGGCCAGAAGACAGCGATTCAAGTGAACCGGGCTGCGGAAAGTGCGTGCTCGGCGCCTGGATGTCAGGCTCTGTCTGCAATCCCACCAGGGTCATGCCAAGTTCGCCGGCCCCGCCGCTGCCGCCTCTGAAGATCCGGCCGTTGATCACGATCCCGCCACCGATCCCGGTCCCGACCGTGATCATCACGAGGTTGGCGGACACCAATCTCAGCTCCAGGTCGTGAGCCTCCGCCAGCGCCGCAACGGTCGCATCGTTATCCACATACACCGGCACACCGAGGCGCTCACCGAGCACCTTGCGCAAGGCGACCCCCTGCAGTGGGATGTTGGTCGATGCGGCGATCTCCCCTGTCTGGAAGCGAACGATCGACGGCACGCCGACACCCACGGCGTCATAAAGGCGACCGTCTGCCGCCTCCGCGACAATGTCGACCAACTGGCTCACGAGCAGATCGGCGCCACGCAGCTCGGTGGGCCTTTGCACGTGCGGACCAAGGCTCCTGGAACCGTCGTACTCGAGTGCGCGGGCGGCCACCTTGGTGCCGCCCACGTCAATCCCAATCACGCGGCTCATAGCCGTGAGGCCGCATCCTCATCAACCAAGACGACGATCTCACCCACATGCTCAACCAGCAGAGAGGCAGGCACCTCAGGGGTGTGGGGCGCGTCCTGCGCAAACGCTGCCGCCACCGCGTCAGCCTTGCCGGCGCCGGTGGCCAGCACCAGCACCCGCCGCGCCGCGCTCAGCGCTTTGAAGGTCAGTGTCACGCGCGGCACAAACGGCGCCAGCCCGGCGCGCTCAACGCCGGCAACCAGCCTGGTGCTATCCGACACGGACGCCTGGTTTGGGAACATCGAGCAGATGTGCCCGTCTGAGCCGATGCCAAGTAAAACCAGCTCAAAACTGACCGCGCCAACCTCTGTGCCGAGCGTTTCCAGCTCCCGCTGATACTCAAGCGCAGCCTGTTGCGGGCCATCTTCACCCTTGATGCGCTGACAGAAGCCAACCTCCACGCCGGCCGCGTGCAGCGGGTCAAGCAGCGTGCGTTTCACCATCCCAAAGTTGGACCGCTCGTCGTCAGGCGGTACGCAACGCTCGTCACTGAACCAGAGCTTGGCGCCCTGCCATGACTGCGGTGCCTGCGATGCCGCCAGCGTGTAGGCGCGCTGCGGGCTCGTGCCACCGGTCAGCACCACGTGACCGCCGGTTGCCGCAGCCTCGCTGAGCACCTGCGCGCAAACAGCGGCCGGATCCCCCACCACCTGGATCTCAACGCTCATGGATTGAACCTCCTTGCCGCCTGCAGGGCAGGCAGATACATCTGGTCGCGGATGAGCGCCTGGCGTACGCCCTCGCCGAGGATGCCGCTCTCGCCGCGTGAGGCGCCGAGCAGCTGCCACTGGCGTGGTTTGGAGCCGGCCCGCTGCTCGCGTGCCATCAGACCGCCGTTGGCTCTCTCAAAGGACAGTGAGAAGCCTGAACTACCGGTCACGGTCACACCGGCCAGGCCACGGACGGCGTGCTCAACCGGATCAAACTGGATCTGCAACGACCCGCTCCCGTTTGCACGGCTGGCAGTGGCGCGGCGCGAGCCTCCGGAGGCCGGTTCCAACTCGCTGGGCGACCAGCCCAGACGCGAGGCCAGCCAACCGGTCAGCAGCAGCCCTGAGACGATCGAGCCGCGATGGTAACGCACGTAGATCCTGCGCAGGCTGTCGAGCAGGCCAACTCGCCCGCGTTCACTGAAGCTCCCCGCAAGACGCTCACGCCACGCAATGGTCCGCAACCAGGCGAGGTCCACGACGTGCACTTTTGAGTCAGACAGCGCCGCGGCGCGCGCAAGCGCGGCCCGGGGACCGTCGAAGTGAGCCGGGTCGTCAGTGTCGATCAGGATCACGTCGACAAACGGCAGCAGCGCTTCAACGGCGTCATCAAAGTTGTGCGGTGACCACAGCACGGTCGGCAGTCCCGAAACCAACACGGAGTCCACGATCGCGCCGATCCGTTCCAGGTGGTCTGGCCCGAGCGTGATCTCCACCGACTCGCGCAGAACCCCGATTCTGCCCTCGCTGCCGGCTTGGCCGCCGACCGTCGCGGAAGCGTCGATCGTGTCTTGGCCGTCTTGGACCGTGCACAGGATCCGGCGCGACGGGTGGTAGCGGTCAACCCGCTCAAGGCGGTTGACGACCTCACCCCTCCACTCCCGGTCGGCGATCACCACGAGGTTCAGTACACGCGCGGGAACCACGGTGGCGTCAGCGGCGTGACGGTCCCTGAGCAGCTCGCGCAGCGCCGCCGCGATCTGGTCGGGGGACGTGTCTCGCTCGACCCAGCGGTCTTCGCTAACTGTCATCACAGACACCCATGTGCAGCAGCAGACAGCGAGGCGCCGAACACGGGTACGACACCGTGGTGGCCGCCCTCACACGCTCGGCGATGAGGCTCACAGTCGCCGCCATGACCGTCCCTCCAGCAACGCCAGTGCCTCAGCAGGGCCTGCGGACCCGGCCGCATACTGTGGCAGTGGGGAGGTTGTGTCCGCTTCCCAGGCGACCAGGATCGGGTCGATGATCCGCCACAGCGCCTCAACCTCGTCGTCGCGCGTAAAGAGCGTGGCGTCGCCTTGCATCGCGTCAAGGATCAGACGCTCATAGGCCTCCGGCGACTCCGACTCAAACGACGTTCCGTAGTGGAACTCCATGTTGACCGGCCGGATCTGCATTTTGGTTCCTGGGACCTTAGCGCCCAGTGAAACCGTCACGCCCTCATCCGGCTGCACGGTGAGGATCACCTGGTTGGCAGCGATACCAACGCCGTCAGTGCTCTGAAAGGCCATGTGCGGCACCGGCCGCAGTGTCACCGCAATCTCAGTGAGCTTGCGCGTCAACCGTTTGCCGGTACGCAGATAGAACGGCACACCCGCCCAGCGCCAGTTGTCGATCTGCAGCCGCAGGGCCGCGTAGGTTTCCGTGCGGGAGCCGGGTGACACGCCGGGCTCTTCCAGGTAGGCGATTGCAGGTTCACCGGACACAATGCCGGGACCATACTGTGCGCGCACAGCCATACGCGCAACGTGTTCAAGCCGGGGTACCATGATCGCCTCAAGGACCTTGACTTTCTCATCGCGCAGACGGTTGGCCTCAAACGCGGTGGGCGGCTCCATCGCCAGCAGCGCCAGCAGCTGCAGCATGTGGTTCTGAACCAGGTCACGAAGCGCGCCGATGCCATCGTAGTAGCCGGCGCGCGTGCCGATGCCGATGTCCTCAGCAGCGGTGATCTGGACATGGTCGATGAAGTTGCGGTTCCAGAACGGTTCAAAAAGCGCGTTGGCGAACCGCAGGGCCATCAGGTTCTGAACCGTCTCCTTGCCAAGAAAGTGGTCGATCCTGAACACCTGGGACTCATCAAAGTAGTTCAGGACCGCCTGGTTGAGAGCCTTGGCGGACGCCAGGTCATGGCCGATCGGCTTCTCAATCACGACCCGCACCTCAGCCCCATCTCTTTTACTGAGCCCGTTCTGCCCCAGATGCTCGGTGATGACCGGAAAGAACTCAGGTGCAGTGGAAAGGTAGAAAACCCGGTTGAGCCTAAGGCCAAGGTCCGCGTCCAGAGCGTCCAGGTGCTGAACCAGCTTCGGATAGGTCGCGTCATCTGGAAACGGGCCCGTGACGTAGCGGGCGTTGGCCAGCAGCCCGTCCAGAACCGCCGGATCCGGGGAACGGCGTGAGTGGCGCTCGATCGACTCCCGGGCCTGGTTGCGAAACTGCTCGTCAGTCAGATCCTTGCGGGACACGCCGACGATCTGAAGATGCTCAGGCAGAGCGCCATCGTGAGCCAGGTTGTAGAGGGCAGGCAGCAGCTTGCGCCGAGCAAGGTCGCCGGAGGTCCCGAAGATCACCAGCACGGTTGAGCGCACGGGTGTGCGCTCAAGGCCGTCCAGCAGAGGGTTTTCAGCGATGAGTTCAGATTCAAGGTTCACCATGGTTGCCGGGTCACCTACCTTTCAGGCCGCTGTCAAGCAGGGCGTCAACCCGTACTGTAAGCGCACGGATCGCTTGGTCTGGCCGTCCCTCGAGAACCACGCGCTCGGCGGGAAGACCATGGTCGCGCAATGTCTGCAAATCACCGGCCGCCGCCGCCTCGATCAGAGTCCCGAAGTCATAGCTCTCACCGGGGATCTCGAGCTTCTCCTGAGGAACGTTGACCAGCTGCAGAAAACGGCCAACGGGCGCACCCCCTTTGTGCTCCTGCCCGGTGAAGTGCTGGAAGCGCGGGCCGTAACCGAACGTGGTGGCCATCCCGGTTGCCCGGCGGATCACGGAACGCAACTCATCCACAGCCTCGTCGATCCCATCGTTTTCCGTCCCGGCGGTGGGTAGATAACCGAGGATCGCGACGTAGTGCGGCGCTTTTGCGTCAAGCAGTGCTCGCAGCGCGCCGTCGTCGGCTGACACGATCTCCGGCAGTCCTGCGGCCAGCACGCGGGCGGTGTTGTCCTTTGCCTCCTGCACGTTGGGCTGGTCAAACGGATTGATCTTAAGCGCCCAGCCGGCGACCGCCACCGCGAACTCGGCGATGAAGAACAGACGTCCCAGATCAGTGCTGTCGTGAGTGGGCACCGTGATTGTCGGCGATCCGGCATCAGCCAGCCGTGTCACGGCCTCGTCCAGCTCAGCGTTCGGGTTATCGGCGTTGCGCAGATACACAAACACCCGGTCATCTCCGTAAACCTCCGGGGCTCCGAGCGGCTCTCCCGCCACCGGCAGGATCCCACGGCCGTGCTTACCGGTCGACTCGGCGATCAGCTGCTCGACCCACAGCCCGAAACTGTCGATCGGCTCTGAGACGATGAAGGTCAGCTTGTCGCGCCCCTGCAAGGCAAACTCCCCGACGGTCGCGCCAAGCCACAGGCCAGGGTTTGACTCGCCGGAGGCCGCCCGGGCGCACGCCCGCTCACCGCTTTGCGCGCTGTCCAACAGCTCCTTCACCGGGACACCCGCGAGCGCCGCCGGCACCAGACCGAAGTAGGAGAGCACCGAGTAGCGGCCGCCGATCTCCGGCGGGTTCAGAAACGTCTTGCGCAAACCATCAGCCGCAGCCAAAGCAGCCAGCGGGCTGCCCGGGTCGGTGACCACAATGAACTGCTCCGGTTTGGCCTTCGCCTTGAAGTAGCGGTAATGGGAGAGCGTCTCAATCGTGCCGCCCGACTTGGATGAGACGATGAACACGGTCTTCTCAAGCTCAACCGAGCGCTCCACCGCCAGGATCGCGTCCGGGTGGGTGGAGTCCAGCACCTGCAGCCGCAGACCCTGCGGCTGGTCACCAAATGACCTGCGAATCACCTCCGGGCCCAGCGAGGAGCCGCCCATCCCCAACAGGATCGCGTCGGTGTACCCCTCGCTGCGCAGCTGCGCAGCCAGCCGCGTGAGCTCCGACAGCTGCTCACGCATCTGTTTGGTGACCTCCAGCCAACCCAGACGGTCCTCAATTTCCGCAACGCCCGGGCCGCCCCACAGGGCCGGATCGTGACGCCACACACGCTCTGCCACCCGCTGCTGGCGGGCGCTGCGCATGCGCTCAAGCTCGTGGCTCGCCAAGGAGTCAGGGAAGCTGGCGTCGAGGGCCCGCGGCCGGCCGCTGAGGACCGCCAACCTGGCTTTCTCAATGCCCGCCAGCAGCGTTGTCATCGCGTCGACGAACAGGTCGATACCTTCTTCGAGCAGCTGCGTGGTGACCGCATCCATGTCGATCCCAACCGCTGCGAGCGCCTTCAGGTCGGCCGTTGGGTCAAGTCGTGCAGTCTCACCGGCCACGCTGCCGTGGTAGGCCACGGCTTTCAAGGTGGCCAGCGGCATGGTGTTCACGGTGTGCTCCGCGATCAGCTGATCCACGTACATGGTGTCGGGGTAGACAGGGTTTTTCACGCCTGTGGAAGCCCACAGCGGACGCTGGTATGCCGCTCCAGCGGCCGCAAGGGCCTGCCACTCGGGCCCGCTGAACAGCTCTGTGAAACGCCGGTAGGCAGCACGGGCGTTGGCCAGCGCAGCGAGGCCTTTGAGCCGCTGCGCTTCCGGCCCGCCGATCGCGTCAAGCTGCTTGTCGACGAGCGTGTCCACGCGGGAAACAAAGAACGACGCCACCGAGCTTACGGTCAGCGGCTTACCTTCAGCCTGGCGGCGTTGCAGACCGCGGATGTAAGCGTGCGCGATCGCCTCGTACTGATCGACTGAAAACAAGAGCGTCACGTTGACGTTGATGCCATCGTAGATCGCCTCCTCGATCGCGCCGACCCCCTCCGGCGTGCCCGGGATCTTGATCATGACGTTCGGCCGGTTGACCGCCTGCCAGTACCGGCGGGCCGCCTGCAGCGTGCCATCCTGGTTGCGCGCCAGATTCGGCGCGACCTCCAGTGACACGAACCCGTCGCGGCCACCGCTTGACTGGAAAACCCCCGCCAGCACGTCACAGGCGGCCTGCACGTCGGCGACAGCCAGCGTGTCGTAGATCTCCTGGGCGCTGCGGCCCGCCTTGGCGAGATCAGCGATCAGATCGTCGTAGTCGCTGCTTCCGAGAATCGACTTCTCAAAGATGGCGGGGTTTGAGGTGACCCCGCGCAGGCTGTCTTCGCGCACCATCCTGGCCAGCTCGCCGCCCGCCACCAGCGAACGTCCCAGCTGGTCCAGCCAGACGCTCACGCCGGCATCGGTGAGCGCCTCCAGTCGTGGATTGACAGCTTCCAGCGTGCTCATCAACCAAGCCCTTTCATTTTCCCGTTGCGCGCGCAAGCGACCTGCGCGCAGCCGTCGCCACCGCCGCAGCGGTTATCCCAAAATGCTCATACAGCTGCTCGGCGGGACCGGAGGCGCCAAAACCGCTCATCCCAACCGTCTCTCCATAATCCCCCACCCAGCGGTGCCACCCAAACGTGGCGGCCGCCTCAACCGAAACGCGCGCCCGCACACTCGGCGGCAGCACCTGATCGCGGTACTCAACCGGTTGGACAGCAAAGTGGTCCTCGCACGGCATGGAGACAACGCGCGCGCGCAGGCCATCGGCCGCCAGCAGCTCGGCGCCAGCCAGCGCCACGGACACCTCGCTGCCGGTCCCGATCAGGATCACGTCAGGGAGCGCTTCAGCGGGGCTGCTGGCCAGCGGGCCAGCAGCCCCGGCATCACGCAAAACGTAGGCGCCCCGGTCGATCGCGTCGTCCGGAATCAGTGCCGGATCGATGGTCGGCACGTTCTGGCGGGAGAGCACCAGAGCACTCGGGTGATCGCTGGCTGAAAGCGCGTGGCGCCAGGCCTGCGCGGTCTCGTTGGCGTCGGCGGGCCGGATCACGGAGAGGTTGGGGAGCGCGCGCAGCGCGGCAAGATGCTCGACCGGCTGGTGGGTTGGGCCGTCTTCCCCAAGGCCAATCGAGTCGTGGGTGAAGACAAACGTCGATGGCACGCCCATCAGCGCCGCCAGACGAATCGCGCCTTTCATGTAGTCGCTGAAGATCACGAAGGTCGCTCCGTAAGCCTTCATGTAATGGAGGTTCAGACCGTTGACCACCGCACCCATGGCGTGCTCGCGGATGCCGAAGTGCAGGTTGCGCCCGCCGTAGCTGTTGGTGTCGACGCTGTCTGCCCCGGCGATCAGTGTCAGCGTGCTGGGCGCCAGATCCGCCGATCCGCCCACCAGCATGGGCAGCTTCTCGGAGGCCCACTGGATCACTGACTGAGACGTTTTGCGGGTCGCTTCGCCCTTCGCGGAGGCCGGGAAAGTCGGCATGTCCTGCGCCCAGCCTTCCGGCTGTCGGCCGGCGATAACCCGCTCAAACTCGTCGGCAAGCTCCGGATGGTTGGCGCGGTAGGCGTCAAACCGGGCCTGCCACTCGCGCTGTTGCGCGGCGCCGCGCAGGACAGTGTGGCGGAAGTGCTCAAGCGCCTCGGCTGGCACGTAGAAGGGCTCCTCGCTGGGGAAGCCATAGGCCCGTTTGGTCTCGATGATCTCCTCGTCGCCGAGGGGACTGCCATGCGCGCCAGCGGTGTCGTGCTTGTGCGGTGAGCCAGTGGCGATGTGGGTGCGAACCACGATCAGGCTGGGTCGGTCGGTGACACCCTGCGCGTCGGCGAGGGCACCCTCGAGGCTTCCGATCGAAACATCCTCGCCCAGATCCTGCACGTGCCAGCCGTAGGCCGTGTAACGCAACGGCGTGTCCTCGGTCAAGGCGATCACAGTGTCGCCTTCGATCGAGATGTGGTTGCGGTCGTAAAAGACGATGAGCTTGCCCAAGCCCAGGTGGCCGGCCAGCGAGCCGGACTCCGAGCTGATGCCCTCCTCCATGTCGCCGTCGGAGGCGATCACGTAGGTGAAGTGGTCGACGATCCGATGGTCTGGCCGGTTGAACCGTTCGGCCAGCATGCGTTCGGCCAACGCGAAGCCAACCGCGTGACTGATTCCCTGGCCAAGCGGCCCAGTGGTGACCTCAACGCCCGGCACCTGGCGGTACTCGGGGTGGCCTGGCGTTTTTGACCCCAGCTGCCGGAAGCTCTTGAGATCGTCGAGCGTCAGGTCGTAGCCGCTCAGGTAGAGCGTCGCATACAGCAACATGGAGGCGTGCCCGGCGCTCAGGACAAAGCGGTCCCGGTCAGCCCAGGCTGGGTCCTTGGGGTTGTGACGCATGACGCGCGTAAACAGCGTGTAGGCAAGCGGTGCCAGCGCCATCGGCGTGCCGGGATGGCCTGAGTTGGCACGCTGCACAGCGTCCATGGACAGCGTCCGGATCGTGTCGATGCAGAGCTCGTCAACCGAAAGCTGGTCGCCTGTTGTGGTCACTGTGCCACCTCGCTGATCTTTGTCATCTTCGGCCCTCTCAGTCCTTTTGACCATGTTCTTACCAAAGTCCTAGGATAAACGCTCAACCACAATCAAAAGTCATGCGCTGTTAAACGTTCCACTCAAGACTGTAGGCAGGATGTATGTCTACGGCGTAAACCGGATGGCTCAGGCGCAAACCGGATCGCTATGGCACGTGCCGGAGGTCCGCTACCACCACCGCTCCCCCCGCCGTGGTATCCGTGTGACCAGCTTCCTCAACATAGACGGCCACCGCAAGCCAATCGTGATAGTTACCAGGGACGATCACGCCGCCGCTCCCCGCCCGGTCAGGACGCAGATCCACGGCCGTCGGCTGGAGCGTCCCGGTGTTGCGCGATTGCACCCAGACCTGATAGACGGTGCCCTTGGGCGGTGCTGGCATACGCTCAACCAGAAGCTCCAGCTGGTTTCCCTCAAGCTTGATCGCCGCCCCGCCGGGAGACCAGCCGGCCTGGGCCCGCTCAAAGCGGATGTTCGCCGCACCGAGGCTCAGCACGATCGTGACGGCCGCCACCACGCCAACTGCAAGAAAGCCGATGATCGCCGGTGCTGGCATGGGCCGCCTGAGCAGCCGCAGGCGGTTGCGCCTCGTGGGCGCCAGAGCGCCGTGGCGCAGGGCGCTGGCATCGGCAGCGTTGAAGCCCTGCCGCAGAGCGGCCGCTTCCAGGCGCTGGGCGTAGGCCTGCCCTCGCAACTGGGCAGGATCGGAGCGCTGGCGTGCAGGGTTCGGCCGCAGCCCGGCGTTGGGGTTTGACTGCGGCCCGGCCTCGGAGCTGACCTTCACCACCGGGCGGACGGGCGGGCAAGGCCCCGCCGGCAGCTTGACAGTGGCGCTTTTGATGCCTGCCGCGATCGCCTGGGCGTGCACGGCAGCGGCCAGCGACGGAGGGCGATTCAGTGCCCCGGCTGAAGCGACGGGGTCCGCGGCACCAGGATTGCTTGCGGGGATAGAGACCGCTGCGGCAGCGCTCAACAGCAGATCAACCTCTTCTCGGCAATCAGCACACACCCCCAGATGCCGCTCGTACGCAAGTGCAGTTCGTGCGTCAAGATCGCCGAGCACATACGCTGCAGCGCGCTCAAGGCGCGGGCATACACGCTTGGCTTTGGCCATGCTCTTTTTATCGGCTGAAGGGCGCGGCGCTGGAGAACCCGCAGCGCCGGTCAGCCAGGATCGTCAGGCGCCGGGCAGCCAGGGCGGTCGGGCGCCGGGCAGCCAGGGCGGTCGGGCGTCGGGCAGCCAGGGCCCCGTCAGGCCCCCGGGAAACCAGGGCCGTCGGCACCGGACAACCGGGGCGGTCGGCCAGACGTGATGAGGCAGCTGAGGCTTGGCGCACCGGCGCAGACCCCGGACCCGCCGCCCATCTCACGCCAGAGGTATGATCAACTCACTGCGGGGAGTGGCGCAGTCTGGTAGCGCACCCGGCTGGGGGCCGGGCGGCCGCAGGTTCAAATCCTGTCTCCCCGACTTGTTGGCCGATCCCGTCTCTCACCGCCAGATCGGGGGGCCATCAACCCGGACGAAGATCCGAAATCCGGCCTATCGGTCACACGCCGACAAGCCCTGCGGGAAAGACCGTCTGACAGCACGATGAAAGCGAATATACTGGTGATAGTCGCGACAGGCAGAGCGCGAACTCGCATCTGGATGTTTTTTCGCTTTCTGGTGGATTGCATATAGCTTGTCGGCGAGGTCCACTCTGGGCTTGCGGGTGCCACGCTCTGCTGAACCCAGGTTCGACCGGGACCGCTGCTTGGTCAAGCCGCACGCAGAAGGCCAGCGCCAGGCACAGCCGACGCCACAGACAGGCACCGACGCCGCACCCGGGGAAGGAAATGCACGCCCACGGGGGATTTCCTTCCCCTCGTCGATAAAGGCCGCCTTTAACGGCATAGACAGCGGGGTCAGGCGGGCGGCACGGAGCAGGCGGGGTCGGCCGGGCGGAACGGAGGCGAGGCCGAGCAGGCGAGACAGCGGCTGGGCTGAGCGGGCGACGCGGCGGCGGGGCCGCCTTCGCTAGTCGCTGCTACCGGATCGTGGCCCGACCAACGGTTCCCAGGGCGTGGTTTGGTCAACGATCCCGCCGGCGTGGCTCGGCCAACAGGTCCACGGGCATGCACATGATACGGAGATGAAAAACGTGGCTGCCAAATGTGGGCCACGGTACGGTTCTGGACCGTCTGACCTCCCGGAAGCGTGCGGTCGCTGCAGCATGCGTGGACACCCGTGGCTGAAGTTAAAGCCAAAAGCATCGCCTGCCGATGTGAACTCTGCCTGCCTTGAGCGAACCGCCGTCATCTGGGGCCTGGCATTCACAAACGCAAGTAACCAAGAAGGTAATGACATGCATCGACACAGGGACCTATCGATTAAGGTCAAGGGGCTCAGCAGCTTCGCGGCAATCCTGGTCATCACCGCTGCCATCGGGGTGCTCGGCGTCACGCAGATGCACGCGGTGCGGGTCGGCGGGAATCGCATCGCCAACGTAGCCCTGCCCGGCGTGAGCACGATCTACAGCGTCCAGGTGGCGGAACAGACCTACCGCCAGGACCAGCTTGCCAACGTGGTTGCCGACGATCCGACGGTCGCCAGCTTGTTCATGGCCAACCTGCGGCGCGACCAGAGTGCGGTGGTCAAAGCGTTGAGCGCCTACCGTCCGTTCGTCACAAGCTCAGCGGACGCCAAACTCTGGCGACAGGCAAAGACACAGTGGGCTCAATACCTCAGTCAGAGCAGCGGGCTTGACATTGCCAACCCCAGCGCCCACCGCGCCCAAATGGTCGTGCTGGCCGAATCCACCCGCAGCACGTTCGCAACCCTGGCCGCAAACACCAACTCCTGGCTTGGGCTCCAGCAGCGGTTTGCGAAATCCCAGGAGGCCACCAACACCTCCACCTATAACAACAGTGTTTTGCTGATCGTCATCCTGCTGGTGGTCGCGTTTGCTGCCAGCGTCGCGATCGCCCTGTTCACGGCAACCTACGTGAGCCGAGCCTTGACACCGGTGCGAGACGCGCTTGCTTCGCTGCGCGAACACTCCGTCGCAGCCGTAAGGACGGGGCTTGAGGCGATCTCAACCGGCGATCTGACCCAAGCGATCCAGCCGGCGACAGAAAAGCTGCCCGACCCGGCCGGCGACGAGATCGGCCAGATCGCAGGTTACGTCAACCAGATGATTGACGATCTAAACACGACCGTCACTGCATATAACCGCACGCGCCTTGAACTCACCGACACCATCGGGGAGATCGCCAAGTCCGCCGACTGGGTTGCCAGCGCATCCACCCAGCTGACCGAGATGGCAACCGAATCGGGCACCGCCGCCGACGAGTCCGGCCGCGCGATCGGGGAGATCTCAGACGACATCGGAGAGATCGCCCAAGGCGCCCAGCACCAGGCGGACAGCATCGCTGAAGTCCGTGCAGCCGCAGAGCAGGTCGGCCGCGCGATCGACGAGATCGCCCAGGGCGCCCAGGCGCAAGCCGAAGGCGTCACCCAAGTACGCGCCGCCGCCGAAGAGGTCGGCCGTGCGATCGCTGACATCGCCAACGGCGCTGAGGAACAGGTGCGTGCCGTCGCTGCCGTCAGCAACTCAGCCGAACAGGTCGCGCAAGCCGTTGCCACCGCGCTCAAGCACGCTCAGGAGACGGCTTCCGCGGCGCACAACACGCGGACAGCAGCTCAGGCCGGGGTAACCGCCGCGGAGCAGGCCAATGAGGCGATGGCCTCAGTGCGCGACTCCTCCCAGGAGGTAAACGAGGTGATCGGCGAGCTTGCGGCCAAGTCCCAACACATCGGGCAGATCGTGCAGACCATCACAGGGATCGCCGAGCAGACCAACCTTCTGGCATTGAACGCCGCCATTGAAGCAGCGCACGCCGGGGAGCACGGCCGCGGCTTTGCCGTGGTCGCCGAGGAAGTTCGCAAGCTTGCTGAGGAGTCCCGCTCGGCTGCCGCGGAGATCTCAGAGCTGGTCCGCGTCATCCAGACACATACCGGACACGCCGTGGAGGTGGTGACCGCGAGCGCCACCCGAACCAGCGAGGGTGTCAGCGTCGTAGCCGAAGCGCGCGACGCGTTTGGCCAGATCGGCGTGGCCATTGACGACATGACCTCGCGGATCGACCAGATCGCAACCATCTCCGACCAGATCGCCGTGAGCGCCGATGACATGCGTGCGACCATCAGCAGCGTGGCGGCCGTGGCTGAGAGCGCATCAGCTTCCGCGGAGCAGGTTTCCGCTTCAGCGCAACAGGTCTCCGCGTCGGCAGACCAGGTCGCCGCGTCAGCGCAACAGTCCTCAGCCGCCGCCGAGCAGGTCTCCGCCTCAGCGCAGGAGGTGACCGCAGCCGCGGACGAGCTGGCGGTGCGCTCCCGCCAGTCCTCGGCTGCCACGCAACACGTCTCCATGTCAGCCGAGCAGGTGTCAGCCTACGCGGAAGAGACCTCCGCCTACGCGCAGGAGGTCGCCTCCTCTGCCCAGGAACTGGCCGCAAGTGCCGTGCTGCTGCAGGGGTTTGTCGGCCGCTTCAAGCTCGCCGACCACGGCGCGTCCCGCCATGCCATCGCCGACAGCGATCAGGATGCCGTTGGCGCAGACAAAGCCGCGGCGCGCGGCACGAACGGCTCGCCCCAGTTTGGTGACGGCGCGACGCTGGACGGCACTGGCGATCTGACAGCCTCCACTGGGCTTACGTTCCCGATCAACGGGGAGTCGTCGGCTTTCGGCTTGGAGTCGCTGGCCGAGCAGCGCTAGGAGCCCGCCGAGCCGATACCAGCCTGACACCTTTCTTACAACCACCGGAGCTATCTGCGGCTTTCTACGGATAGGCGATTGAGCGGACAATCGGTACCGTCCGCGCGGTGCTTGCTGCAATTTTTAACCTCAACGGCCACGCGCCCTATATCAGCTGGCATTTCATCCAGCTGTCCGTACCCAATTTCATAGTGATCGTCCTGATGCTCGTCGTGTTTGTGATCGCGCTGTTTGCTCGGTTTCCCGGCGGCGGTTCCTCCGGAGAGCAGAAATGAGTGCCACCGACAAGTCCGCCGAGGACCGCAACTGGACGGTCGCACTGCGCAAGCGCTGGCTACGCGAGCTCCCGCCTGACAAGCTGCTGCCAGCCGGACAGCCAACCTACGTCGCCTCCTGGATCTACGTCTTTGGCGTGCTGACGCTGAGTTCGCTGGTCTCGGTGATCCTGACCGGCTCGATTCTCGCTCTGAAGGGGCCCGACTGGTGGCACGACACCAGTATCGGCCACTTCTTCAACAGCATGCATCTCTGGTCCGTGGAGATGTTCTTCTTCTTCATGGTGGTCCACCTCTGGGGCAAATACTGGATGTCCGCTTGGCGTGGTGGCCGGGCGCGGGTCTGGATGACCGGGGCGACCACGTTCCTGATCGCGGTGCCGTGCGCACTGACCGGCTACGTCTCGCAGCAGAACCTCGACTCTCAATGGATCTCCACCCAAGCCAAGGACGCCATGAACGCGACCGGCATCGGCTCGTTCTTCAACCTCCTCAACTTCGGCCAGATCTACGGTTACCACGTGTTCCTGCTGCCGCTGGCGGTGGTTGTGCTGGTGATAGCCCACGTGCTGCTGGTCCGCCGCCACGGCGTCGTGCCGCCCCTGCCCGCCGACCTTCAGAAGTTCCTGGCTGAAGCTCACGGCCAGGCCGACACTGAAACGGAGGCACAGGCGTGAACTACCGGGAACGCACCCGCCTGCTGAACGAGGATGCAAGAGTCTGGAAGGGCGGCTACAGGCCCTATGACCTGGTCAAAGAGGCGTCAATTGCGGTCGGAGTGGTTCTGCTCCTGGCCCTGGTCCTGACCGTGCTCTTCTCATCCCCAGACATGAAGCCAGCAACCATCAAAAGCTGGTCGCGCACCGCACCGGCCGACTTTGTGTCAACCGCCGTCAACGAGCTTGACGGCACCAGCGAGACGGCCACCTACGGTCCTCCTTACGACCACGGCACCGCCTACGTCCAGCATTTGTGGTTCATCCACCTGCAGCAGTGGCTCGGCGTCGATCACCCGATCAACACCAGTGAGGATTATGTGATCGCACCACTGCACACGCTGACCTACGACACCCAGCTGCAGCAGGCGCTCAGAACCTACACGTCGGCAAGCACCAAACAACAGCTTGCCTGGGACCAGGCGTACAGCGCAGCGGTTGGCAAGACGCCTGGTGAGAAGGAGGCCACCGAGAAGGTCGAGGAGCCGCCCAGCAGCACCGCCACGGTTCTGCGCGTCAGCGGACCGACCATGGGCCCGGTGCCGACCATGATGGACGCGCTGCTGGGGTTCGCGCAGGCCGGCGGGCTTGACGGCGTACTGCTCGCCAACAAGCAGTACTACGCCACCGACTACACCAAGACGTTGATGTTCCTTGCCGACAGCGATTACCTGGCGGATCTCGGCGCCTCCCAGCACCTGGGCGGTGAGCAGTGGGGCATGATGAATGAGACCGGCAGCTTCCCAGGCCAGAGCTGGCTGTGGCTCTACACCTTCTGGTATCAGATCAAGCCGTTCTCCACCTCATCCAACGCAGACATCGACGTAATGGCGATCATGGGAGTGCTCAGCACACTGTTCGTGCTGGTCCCATTCCTGCCGGGCGTCAGAGACCTGCCGCGCAAGATCCCCATCTACAAGCTGATCTGGCGAGAGCACTACCGCTCAGAGTAAAAGCATTGTGGGCCGCCGCAGCGGCGGCGGCCCACGCTCTACGATCTCGCCATGCGCAGGCGAAGATCGCAACGTGAGCGTTGAACAACACGCCGCGTGGGCCCGAGACCGAGTGACACGGATTCTTGCGGCGGGCGTACGCGAGCGGCTGGTCGCGGTGATAGTCACCTCCCTGGACGGTGCAATGGCTGTGGACGGACGCTCCCGCAACCTGTCCAGCGACCAGGACCGGGCACTCGTCGGCGCCTGGCGTGAAGCCGCGGACGCGCTACTGGTGGGGGTGCCGACACTGATGGCGGAGGTCTATGGCGGCGGCCTCTTTGACCCAGCAGCACGGGCGCGCCGGTCGGCCAGAGGGGCTCCGCCGACCCCACCGGTCATCACCATCGACAGGTCGGCGAGTCTCGACGTCGATCACGCGATGCGAGCAAAAGAGCCGCTGAAGCTGGTCGCCTACGTTCCTCAGACCGCCACATCAAATGACCAGCGTGCGGTCTGGGTGCCGCGCACCGATCTCACGCTGAGCAGCGTGGTGGCCGACGCACGCCAGCGGTTTGGCCACGAGCTGATCGTCGCAGAGCCTGGGCCGACGCTGTTGCGCGCCCTGCGCGAGCAGCGGCTGCTGACCGATCTCAGCTGGACGATGGCGCCACTGCTGACCGACCACGGCCCACGAACCCCCGAGGTCAGGAGCGCACCACCGATGCGGGCCGTTGACGTTGAGGTGCGTGAAGGCGTGATCTTCCTGCACCTGCAGCCGACCAGGGGCCGTGACGCTGACTGACGGGAAAGCTCCGGCCCCATTTCCCGGTGTGACCTGGTTTGCCGGGGATCAGGGCCATTGCCCTGTCAGATTAAGGCCATTGCCCTGTCAGATTAAGGCCATTGCCCTGTCAGGACTCAGTCAGTGCCCGCAACGACTGCTTTATCGAGGCGGTTGACGCAACCACCGCGCTGGGCTCATAGCCACAGTGGGCCATGCAGTTCTCACAGCGCGGATCGTTGCCGCGACCGTAACGACTCCAGTCGGTGGTCTCAAGCAGCTCCTTGTAGGTTTCCGTGTAACCGTCGGCCATCAGGTAGCAGGGCCGCTGCCAGCCGAGCGGCGAGTAGCAAGGGATTCCCCACGGTGTGCAGTCAAACTCGGCCCGGCCCTCCAGGAAGTCCAAAAACAAGGGCGAGTGGTTCAGGCGCCAGTGTTTGCGGCGGCCGTCCGCAAAGGCCTTGCTGAACAGCTCGCGGGTCTGGCGGACCCCCAGGAAATGTTCCTGATCCGGCGCTTTTTCGTAGGCGTAGGCCGGTGAGATCATCATCTGATCCACCTTCAGCTCGTCGTTGAGAAAATCAAGCACCGAACGCACCGTTTCCGGCGTGTCGTGCGTAAAGAAGGTGGTGTTGGTGGTGACACGGAAGCCTCTGGCCTTCGCCGCCCGGATCGCAGCAACAGCCTTGTCAAACACGCCGTCACGTGACACAGACGCGTCGTGGCGCTCCCGCAGCCCATCAAGGTGGACCGCCCAGGCAAAGTACGGGGATGGTTTGAAGCGGTCCAGCCTGCGTTGCATCAGCAGACCGTTGCTGCACAGATACACGAACTTCCTGCGGGCCACCAGCTGCCTGACGATCTCATCGATCTCAGGGTGCACCAGCGGCTCCCCGCCGGCGATGGAAACCATCGGCGCACCGGACTCTTCAATCGCTCCCACGGCCTGCTCTACCGGCATCCGCATGCGCAGCACCTCTTTGGGATGCTGGATCTTGCCACACCCCTCGCAGGCCAGATTGCACTGAAACAGCGGCTCAAGCTCCACCAGCAGCGGGAAGCGCTCCACGCCCCGCAGCTTCTGTTTCATAAGGTAGGTACCCATCGCCAGAGCCTGTCTCATCTGAATCGCCATGTCACTGCTCTCCTGTACCGAGCTCAGGTGGAAGTTTGAAGTGGACCGACTCGGTGGCGACCGAGCGCTCACCGACCCGGAGCTCACCCAGGCCGCTGATCGCCGTGACCACCGCCTGCACCCACACCTCAGGAACCGAAGCCCCTGCGCTCAGGCCAATGCGGCGGACACCACGGAGATCAGCGGGCCGAAGCTGTTCCGCGTCCTCCACCAGTATCGCGCGTCCACCAGCGCGCTGCGCCACCTCAACCAGTCTGCAAGAGTTGGACGAGTTGGCAGAGCCGACAACGACCACAAGATCGGCGTCGGCGGCCACCGCTCGGACCGCGTCCTGACGGTTCTGTGTGGCAAAGCAGATGTCAGCTGAGGGCGGGCTGGCAACAGCCGGGAAACGGGCGCGCAGCGCCTCAATCACAGCGTCGGTCTCATCAACCGCGAGCGTCGTCTGTGAAAGGTGAGCAACCCGCTGATCGTCATCCACAGCAAGCGTGGCGACCGCTTCCGCGTCCGCGATCACCTGGATGCGCTCTGGCGCTTCACCAACCGTCCCAACAACCTCCTCATGGTCCTCGTGTCCGATCAGCACGATGCTGTAACCGGCCTGCGCAAACCGCCTTGCCTCAGCATGGACCTTGGCGACCAGCGGGCAGGTCGCGTCGATCACCTCCAGGCTCCTGCTTTGCGCCTGAGCCCTCACCTGCGGTGAGACACCGTGCGCCGAAAAGATGACGGTCGCCCCCTCCGGCACCTCGTCCAGCTCTTTGACAAACACCGCGCCGCGCCGCGCCAGCGATTCGACCACGTGCGCGTTGTGCACGATCTGACGCCGCACGTACACGGGTCCGCCGCGCTGCTGGAGCACTCGTTCAACAATCTCCACAGCCCGCTGCACACCGGCGCAGGATGCTCGCGGCGACGCCATCACAAGCTGCCGGGCACCCAGCGAGGCGGCCCACTCTTCCATCAGCTGGGCGGCACGGGCCAGCGACCGATAGGCGGCCGCAGCGCCTGCCGTGGTCCTGAGCGGGCGGTGCAGCTCACGGCTGGCAGTGTCAACCACCGCGCGCAACACAACCACGGGCGCTGAGCGGCGCTGCGGCACCAGCCACACGGACTCCATGTCAACGGCAATGGCGCCGGAGGCGTGCAGACGCTCGCGCTCGGCGCTCCCGCGCACCAGGGTGTCGCTGGTGTGGATCGGGCCGACATGCACGCGCAGACCGCCGCGGCGCAGATGCCCGGCAAGGATCGTCGCGTCGTCACAGACAACGCGCCGGCCGTCGGCGCGCAGCTCCGTGGCCAAAACGAGATCACCTGGCAAGAGATCCGGGTCAAGCGCACCGCAGAAACCTGCGATCACCAGCGGGCGCCCGCCATCCAGCACACCGCGCTCGGCGAACGCCCGGGCGCGGTCCTCACCCATGCCACAGCGCATCACCTCAGCCCAACGGGCGGCGCCGCGCAAAGCGTGCGCCTCCATTCGCAGCGATGCCACGAGAACCGGCTGCTGGTGGGTACCCGGCGCTCCGGGCTCAGCCTCCGCGCCGCTCGTCGCACCGGCGCCACGACGCTTCACCAGAACGGTCACGCCGCCATGCCCACGCTGCCACGCGGCGCTGCGCTGGCGCCCAGAACCTGCAACGCCACCGCCGCGGCCGCCCGGCCGCTGCGCACCGCCCCCTCCATGGTCGCCGGCCAGCCCGTGTCGGTGTAGGCGCCGGCCAGCAGCAGCCCGTCAACAGCGGTCCGCGGGCCGGGACGGTGTGCGCGTGCGCCAGGTGCGGCGCGGAACGTGGCGGCATGCTCACGTGTGACAAAAAACTCTTCAACGTTTGCCTGACGGGCCCTCGGAAGCAGCTCGGCCAGGGCTGGCAGGTAGCGCTTGCGGAGCGTGTCGGCGGAATCGTGAAGCTCGGCGTTCGCCGCGGAGAGCGAGACGGCCAGGTACTGGCCGTCTCGCTCTCCCGGCCGTTTGCCAAGGCCCGCAGCCCGAGTCCGGTCAAACACCCACTGCACCGGCGTGCCAACCCCAGCGAAGAACGGCTCGTCCATCACGCGCCGGTCATACACAACATGGAGGTTCACTATCGCTGAGCTACCGAGCGCCTCGGCAAACCCTGGCTCAACACCCGCCTGTGGTGGGATGAGCGCCTGCGCACGCGATGGCGGTATCGCCAAGATAACCGCATTCGCGCGAGCGTCAAAGCCGTCGCTTGCGCTGACCGCCAGCGCGCCGGTCAGGCTGCGCACAGTGCTACGCAGCCGCACCGCCACGCCAGCGCGTTCAAGCGCGCTGCGCGCCTGGCGGTCGTGGATCTCTGAGAGAGGTGTCTGCGCCCAGCCGATATCTCCAGCCGAGTTGTCGCTCAGCAATCCAACCTGAAAGACCTGTGCCACCTGTGCCAGAGACGCTTCCGCGACGGCCAGATTCACGGTGGGCCGGGCGATCAGATCCCACACCGACGCTATCGCCGCACGGTGCTGGCGGTATCGAGCCAGCCAAACCTGGAAAGGCAGGCGGTCGTTGGCGGGATCGTCTACGTCAACGGCGCTCAGCGCCCGCATCGCAAGCACCAGGGACAACGTTTCACGGTGACTCAGAAAGGGGTAGCTCCAGAGGGCGCCGGCCAGATGCAGCGGTGCGGGCAGAACGTTGCGCGCTAACCGGCCTTGACGGCCGTCGGGGGCCCGCACGGCAACATCCAGTCGCGGTTGCAGGCTGACAAGCCCGGTCGCTCCGATGCGCGTGAGTAGCCCCCGGTAAGCGCTGCAACAGCGCAAAAACACGTGCTGTCCGTTGTCAACCTGCAGTCCACCTCGCTCAAAGGAGTAGGCCGACCCGCCCAGGCGTCCGCGCGCTTCAAGCAGCGTCACCTGCGCTCCTGCTCGGGCACAGTCAAGCGCCGCCGCGATTCCCGCCAGTCCACCGCCGATCACCACCGTGTGCGCGCTCACTGCAACCCACCTCCCGTGACCACAGTGTGCGCCCTCACGGCAGCCGAACTCCCATGCCCACAGTGTGCCCGATCACCGCAACCGATCTCCCATCACCACAGTGTGCCGCTCACCGCAACGCTCCCAGCGCCCCGAGCAGACTGCTTATCGCCACCCAGGTCTTCTCCAGCGGCGAAAGTGAGACACGCCTGCTCAGCACAGCCTCCGGGTCTTCGGCGATGCGATCAAGGATGCGCCGGTAGATGCCGGCCATCGCCTGGACGCTGGCGGCGCTGCGGCGGTCAAGGTGCGCGGTGAGCTGCAGGCCTCGCTCAAACCACGCTGCCGCGCGAGCGGCCTCAAAGCGGATCAGCGCCGCCATCGATCCCGTGTCGGCAAGCTCCGGATCAACGCAGCTGAAGCGCGCGAGATCCTCAGCGGGCAGGTAGACACGTCCCCGGCGCCGGTCCTCGACGATGTCGCGCAGGATGTTGGTCAGCTGCAACGCCACCCCAAGGTCGTCAGCCAGCGGATAGAGGTCGGGGCGGGCGCCGTCAGTGAAGATCGCCGCGCACATCCGGCCCACCGAGCCCGCGACACAGCGGCAGTAGTGCACCAGCTGCTCAAAGGTCTCGTAGCTTGCCTCAGTGACATCCAGTTCGACGCCCTGGATGAGCGCCTCAAACGCATCAGCGGGGATGGCGTAGTGGCGCTGGGCGTGGCTGAGTGCCGTCAGCACCGGGTCGCCAGGAGTGCGGACGCCGTCTGCGAGTGCTGCCAGCCTGCCGCGCTCGCGAGCCAGGGCGTGCAGTTTGGCGTCACGGTCCAGGCCGCGCTCGTCATCGCCAAGGTCGTCAACCCGGCGCGCAAAGGCGTACACGGCGCACATCGCCTCACGTTTGAAACGTGGCAGCAGCCTGATGCCGTAGTAGAAGTTGGCCGCCTGTGAGCGTGTGATCCGCTCGCACTCCCGCTGCGCGTAGCTGACCTCAAGCGCGGCGGCGGTCATCGGCCCGCCACCGCCCTGGGGACGCCGCGCCAGAGGTCAAGCCGGCGCGGCCCAACCACCAGCCGGTCAAGCGCCCTGCGACCACCGGCGATAAAGCCCGCGACCGCAAGGCGTGGTCGCAGCGGCAGTGTGCGCGCAAGTGGCGCGCCGCTGCAGATCAGTGCCCTGGCCCGCGCCGCCTCAAAGGCGATCAGCTCGCGCAAAGCTGGGCCGGGCGCGCCGGCCAGCTCAGCTTCACCGCAACCAAAGCGGATCAGGTCTTCGCGTGGCATGTAAACGCGCCCACGACCGTGATCTTCGGCGATGTCCTGCAGATGCTCGACAATCTGCAGACCCGAGCAGATCCGGTCCGACAAGGCGATCCGGTCCGGGGTGGCCGCGCCGAATACCCCCAACACAAGCTCGCCGACCGGGTTGGCCGAGAGTGTGCAGTAGTCCAGCAGCTGCTGGAAGGTGTCATAGTGCGTGACCATCTGGTCAACCCGGTTGGCCGCGATCAGCCGCTCAAACGGGCCGGACGGCAGCTTGCAGGCAGCGACTGTCAGAGCAAGCTCCCGCATCAGCGGGTGTCGCGGCGGACCGTCAAGCTCGGGCTGGTATACGCGACGCAGCTCAGCCTCAACCAGGTCAAGCAGCGCGACACGGTCACCCGGCGCCTCGTCGCCAACATCATCGACAAGCCGCGCAAAGCCGTACAACGCGGTCAGATGGCGGACGTAGGTATGGCCCAGGATCGCGCTGGCTACCGTGAAGTTCTCGGCGCGCGCTTGCGGGAGCACCTGTTCGCGTGTGGGCAGACGACTGATGTCGGGATCTGCGACGTTCATCTAAAGGCACCGTCCCAGCGCCATCACCGGAAAGATCAGGCGGTAGAGGTGGTAGTTGATGTAGAAGTCTGATGGGAACCCGGTACCGGTGTACTGGGGCTCATCCCAGCCGCCGTCATCACGCTGGTTGGCGACCAGCCAGCCGACGCCCCGCCGGGCGGCGTCGCCGTGCCGTTCGCCGGCCGCCGCCAGCGCCAGCAGCGCCCAAGCCGTCTGTGAGGGCGTGCTCTCCCCCCTGCCGATCCAGGCCGGGTCGTCGTAGGAGCGGCAGTCCTCCCCCCAGCCGCCGTCAGCGTTTTGGTGACCTTCAAGCCAGGTGACCGCACGCCGCATCGCCGGGTTTTCCGGGGAGACGCCCGCTGCCGCCAGGGCGGGCAGCACCGCGCCGGTGCCGTAGACATGGTTGACGCCCCAGCGTCCGAACCACGACCCGTCCGCCTCCTGGCGTGCCAGCAGCCACTCTACCGCCGTGCGCGTCAACGGTTCATTGGAGCGCCCCAGCAGCCCGAGCATCTCAACCACATGGGCGGTGACATCCGCGCTGGGCGGGTCTGTGACCTCGCCGAAGTCGCTGAACAGCAGCTCACGCGTCAGGCTGAGATGGTTGTCAACGTCAAAGGCGCCCCAGCCACCGTCGGAGCTGCGCATCCCCTCAAGCCAGGTGACAGCCCGTTGTATGGCTGTATGAATCCCGCTGGCTGAGTCGTTGCGGGCCGCGGCGACACTGAGCAGCGCGATCACCACCTCCGCGGTGTCGTCAATGTCCGGATAGTTGACGTTGGCGAACTCAAACGCCCAACCGCCGGGCGGCAGGTCCGGCCTGTGCACAGCCCAGTCGCCGCGCTCCAGGATCTGTTGGTCAACGATCCAGTCGGCGGCCCGGGAAACCGCCGGATCGTCGCCCGGCAGGCCCGCGTCGTGCAGTGCGATCAGCGACAGGCAGGTATCCCAGACGGGTGACTGACAGGCCTCAAGGCGACGCAGGCCGTCATGATCGATCGTGAAGCCGTCAAGTCCGGCAAGGGCGTCTCTCATCACCGGGTGATCGGTCTTATACCCCAGCAGGTTCAGGGCGATCAGCGAGTACACCCACGGCGGCTGGATCCCGCCCCAGCCGCCGTCCGCCTCCTGGCGGTCAAGGATCCAGCGTTCCGCATGGGCCAGCGCCCGGCGGCGCAGCGACCGGATCGGAGCGCGCTCGTAGAGATGCAGAAAGCGGTCCAGCAACACGAACGTGCGCCCCCGCAGGGTGCTGGCTGACGGCGCCGCCCACGGTTCGGGCCCGTCCAGCTCAGGCATGGTGAACGGCAGCGGCCTGACCGGCCGGATGGCCAGCACAACTGACAACGCCACCACCGTCTGGCGCGCCCAGCAGGCAAAGTCATAGACGTTTAAGGGAAACCAGGAAGGCAAAAGGACCTGTTCGGGCGCCAGCGCCGGGACCTGTGACCAGGGCCAGGCCCCAAACAGCGCCAGCCAGATGTGCGTGAATACTCGCGCCTTCTGCACACCACCGGCGGCTCTGATCACTCGCGCGGCGGCCTGCATGTGCTCAGCCTGCGGCGAATCCCCGGCCAGGCGCAGCGCGATGTAGGCCTCAATGGTGGTTGACAGGTCCATCGGCCCGCCGTAGAAGTTCGCCCAGCTCCCGTCGTCACGCTGGTGGGCGCGGATCCAGGCGGCGGAGCGTTCAGTGGCGTCAGGCTCCCGGATACCCAGAAACTCACGCAGCAACATGTCCTCGGCGTCCATGGTGACGTTGGTCTCAAGCTCCCCTTTCCACCAACCTTCGTCGGTCTGCAGGGACAGCAGCATGCCAACCGCACGGTCCAGCGCGGTGCGTGCGCCAGCCGTGAACGTGTCGTGATCCATCTGGGATTGGTCCGGGGTTTTGCTCAACAGATCCTCCTGCGTTAATGAGATTGAAACATCCCGGGCATTCGCAACGCCCCGTCGCAGAGAATCCGCCACAGCGGCGGGTTATGCTGACGGCGTGAGCAACAGCATGCCAGGTGGAGATATCGCCCAGCTGATCAGCACTCGCGCGGCGGAAGCGATGGCGCTCAACCAGCGCCACCTGAACCCGCAGCTGGGCAGAGTGCTGCAGACGCTGGGCTACGACCGGCGGTGGGTCCGCGGCGAAGGAACTTACCTGATCGACGCCGACGGCGAACGCTACCTGGACATGTACGCCGGCTACGGGGTGTTCGCGCTCGGCCGTAACCACCCGTATGTCAAGCAGCAGCTGCACCGGCTGATCGACGCCGACCCGCCCTCCCTGCCACAGCTGGGCACCTCCCTTTTGGCAGGCGTGCTGGCCGAGCAGCTGATCGCCCGTGCGCCCGCCCACCTTGACGCGGTTTTTCTCACCAACTCGGGCACCGAGTCGGTGGAGGGCGCGCTGAAGTTCGCCCGTGCCGCGACCGGCCGCAGCCGCATCCTTTTCTGCTCACGGGCCTTCCACGGCCTCTCTTACGGCGCGCTTTCAGCCAACGGAAACGATGAGTACAGGGAACGGTTCGGGCCGCTGCTGCCGGGCTTTGAGCGGATCCCGTTTGGCGACCTCGACGCTTTGGCCGTCGCACTGGGCGCCGGAGACGTGGCCGCGCTGATCGTCGAACCGGTCCAGGGTAAGGGTGTGTACGTGGCCCCCGACGGGTACTTGGCGGCCGCCCAGCGTCTGCTGCACAGCGCCGGCGCGCTTTTGATCGCTGACGAGGTCCAGACCGGACTGGGCCGCACCGGCAAGTTCCTGGCACTTGAGCACTGGGGGCTGAAACCGGACATTGTCACGCTTTCAAAGGCCCTGTCGGGAGGGTTTGTGCCGATCGGCGCAGTGCTTGCCAGCCGGGCAGTGTTTGACGCGACGTTTGACTCGCTGGAGAACAGCGTGGTGCACAGCTCAACCTTCGGCGGCGGTGACCTCGCCGCCGCAGCGGGCCTCGCCACCCTGAACGTGCTCGACCACGACCGTCTGGTGGAGCGTGCAGCGCAACTCGGCGGGCTGCTGCACGAGCTGACCCGCCCCCTGGCACAACGGTTTGAGATCGTCCGTGAGGTCCGTGGCCTGGGGTTGATGTGGGCGATCGAGCTGGGTCCGCCGCCGGGCCCGCTGGCCCGGCGGACCTGGGAGGCGATCGAGCGCCGCCAGCCCGGGTTCTTCGCGCAGCTGGTGACCGTGCCGCTGTTCCATGACCACCACATCCTCACGCAGGTCGCCGGGCACCACCTCAACGTCGTCAAGGTGCTGCCGGCGCTGACCATCGCTGAGCAGGACCTGCGGCGCTTTGTACGGGCTCTGGAGGAGGTTCTCGGGCAGGCTGAGCGCCACGCCCTGCGCACCTACGCCGATGTCAGCCTCGGCCTGGCCCGCCGGCGCGCGCTCGCCCGCTGAGCAACCGACTCCGGTTCTCAGCGCGAAGCCCCCGCTGGCAGCCAGCCGGGACGCCTCATTGAGCTGACACCGTGATGGCGGATGTCGTGATCGACACCGATGTCGCCTCACGTCTCCAGAAGGGCACCGAGCCCGCCTGGATCCGGGATCACGTTGTTGGTGCGCGCACGTGACTGACGTTCATCACGGTCGGGGAGCTGTCCAAGTGGGCGCAGGTCCGCGCCTGGGGCGAAGTCAGGCGGACGCGGTTGGATGAGTGGATCGCTCGACCAGTCGTCCCCTACGACCGGGAGATCGCCCGCACATGGGGACGCCTGGCGGGAAACGCCCAACGCCGGGGCACGCCCCGGCCACAGAACGACACCTGGGTCGCGGCGTGCTGCATCCGGCTCGGGATGCCTCTGGTCACGCTCAACCACAAAAACTTCGCGGACTTCGCAGCCCACGAAGGACTGATCCTTCTTGATCACGGTGGCTGAACACGCCGGCGCGGTGAGCCCTAGGCGCGTGACGCTCGCAGCGTAAGCCATCAACTTGCCGCTTACGTTACCGTCGTTCGCTGTGACTTCCTGGGGTGTGTTGCTTCCGACCTTTGACCCGCTGCGCCTTGGCGGCCGCTACCCGGTCGCTGACGCGGCTCGTCTGGCCGAGCAGGCTGGCTTTGACTCGATCTGGGTGGGTGAGCATCTGCTGGTCCGGTTTCCCCTAACGGGTATTGCTTGGCCT
>JBMFHK010000027.1:0-27799 GCA_049976865.1 Solirubrobacteraceae bacterium
CGTGGGGAAGGAAATATCCCGTGGCGGGATATTTCCTTCCCCACGTGTGGCTTGACGCTCTCCCGCGGCCTCTTCCCATGGTTGTGGCGTCCGCCGTTCGCTTGAGAACCTTCCTCGAGCCTGGTACGCCTGCGCTATGCCCGCAGCCCGCCGGCAGGGCGGCAAGCGGGGTGTTGAAGCGGCGCCAGTGGTGGATCGACCGCCACGCGGAGCTTATGGACAGCGGCGCGGCGGTTGAGACCGCGCCCGTCGTGGACCGACAAACGGGCTCTGGTCAGGTTCAGCAGCGCGCAAGCGGCAGATATCTGACCGTGGCACCGGCCGCCAGGCCATCCGCCCCGGCAGGTATCCAAGCCAGGCCATCCGCCCCGGCGCTGGAGGCCAGCTGATGAGACTGCTGGCCTGCCAGGGCTTTGATGCGACCATCCGACTGGACCGACACACGGATCAGCTGGTCGCGGGCAGGGTCGGCCCGGACGGCTTCAGCCAACTGGACTCTTGTGAAGTGCGGGCCGGGCTCACGGGCGCCCTGCAGCGCCGCGATCGCGGGGCGGATGAACATCTCAAAGCCGACCAGCGTCGACACCGGGTTACCGGGCACCCCGAAGACGAGTTTGGGCGGTTTGCCGTCAGGCGTGACCCCGAAGCTGAGCGGCTTGCCGGGTTTGATCTTCACTCTCCAGAACAGCTCCCGCACACCCAGTTGCGCCAGCACCTCGCGCACCAGGTCGTGACCACCGACCGAAACGCCACCGGTGCTGATCGCAACGTCGTGCTCGAGCGCCTGTGTGAGCGCACGCCGATGCTGTTCGAAGGTATCCCGCGCGCTCGGGATGACGATCACTTGCGCGCCCGCCCCGACCGCAAGCGCTCGCAGCAGCGCCGCGTTGGAGTTGTAGATCTGACCGGGCTTTAGCTGCTCACCAGGCTCGCGCAGCTCCGTGCCGGTTGTAAGCACCGCTACGGTTGGGCGCCGTGTGCACTGCAGTGTCGAAACGCCAAGCGCTGCGGCCGCACCGATCTGGGCGGCGCCCAAGCGTGTCCCGGCCGACAGCACCACGCTGCCGCGGACCGTGTCATCACCGGCTCGGCGTATGTTCTCACCCGGCTTGACTGGTGACTGTAACCACACCTCGGCAGCCCCTCCAGGTCCGGTGGTCACCGTCACCTTTTCAATGACGGCTACTGCATCGGCCCCGTCGGGCAGCGCGCCGCCGGTAGAGATCTCGACGGCTTCGCCCTTTCCGACCGGTCGGCCAAACGGGACGCCGGCGGCTGCTTCACCGATGATGCGCAGTCGCCCGGGCGTGTCGGCCGCACGTACCGCGAAGCCATCCATTGCCGAGTTGGTGAAGGGCGGTAGGTCCAGCGAGGCCAAAAGCGGTCCGGCCAGGTAGCGACCCAGCGCGTGTTCGAGGGCCACCGGCTCGGTGCTGACCGGCGAGCATTGGGCAAGCACGGTCGCCTGCGCAAAAGCGACCGTGGTCAGTTCGTTGCGATCAACGTTGCTCGCCATCACGTCAATGATTGCCGATTGTCTTGGCCGAGGGCTCAGAAGATGTGCGCACAGATCGCCAGCAGACCGTTGAGATCGTGGATGTCAGTTGCCAGCTCAGGCACAGTTAGGACTGGAAGTCCCCCGAGCTCGCTTTCCAGCCGTGTGAGATTGTGTGCGTCCCGGTGCGCGAGGATTGACTGTTCCTCTACGGTCAGGCGTAACTTCTCAGCCAGATCCGGGGCGCGCTCCCGTTGCGCTGAGCCCGGCCTGGCATGTGCGTGAATGCGGTTGGCGATCGCGCCTATCACCGGCATCTGGGCGCGGGCCAGCAGCGCGTTGAAGTCGATCGTCTCCTGGGACGGTCCCTGTTCGGCAGAGCTGACCAACAAAAAACCGGTGTCGGTGGCGTGCAAGAGCTGCTCGACGCGGTGCGCTCTCTGCTGGAACTCCTCGGTCATACCGCCAAGCAGCACGAAAAAACTGGTGAGGTTGGTGATCAGGTCTATGCCTGTCACCGCGCGCAGTGCGCTCAAAAGCGGTGAGAGACCGAGTCCGAGCAGGCGCACACCCAGGCCAGTGGGACGTAACAGCATCTGCACCGGACCTCCTTCGAGGAACGTGATGATCCGTCCGGGTGCGCTGAGGAAGTCGGCGGCGTTGCGGGCTGGCGGCGTGTCCAGAACGATCAGGTCGTAATCATCCTCGGCAAGCTCGCAGAGTTTCTCGATAGCGCTGAACTCCTGAGAACCTGCGACGGCCGTGGAAACCTCGTGGTAGATCTGGTTGCGCTTGATCTCGGCTGCACGTGCCGTGCTTGGTGCAAAGCGGTCAATGAGGTCGTCGAAGGTCCGTTTGGGGTCGAGCATCATTGCCCAGAGCTCGCCCTTGACATCGACGCGGAGGCGACTGTGGTCAACCAGCCTGGGTTCGTTGCCGAGCTGCTCGAGCCCAAGCGCATCAGCCAGACGGCGCGCCGGGTCGATGGTCACGACGACAACCTTATGGCCGAGGATCGCCATGCCAAGAGCAACTGCTGCGGAGGTTGTTGTCTTGCCGACTCCGCCGGCGCCCACGATGATGCAGATGCGTCGGTCGGCCAGAAGCTCATGAACTGTTGAGTTCACAGCTGTTGCGAGGAGGTGATCATGGGGAGAGCGCGGTGGCGAGAAGTTGCAGATCAGAGACGTCCAGCAGTTCGCGGAACAGATACGGAAGACGCAGAAGCCGGTCGGCGAAGGCGTCCGCGAGACGAGCTTCCTGTGCGCGCTCCATGGCGGCACGGCGGGCGGCGATCAAAGCCAAAGCCACCGATGGGTCTCCAGCGTCAGGCTCAAGCTCGCTGACCTCGGCTTCAGTGAAGCGGTCAGGGTGGATGCCGTTGAGGATGACTGCCTGCAAATCCATCGGACCGGGTGCGCATGACAGCGCGTCACGGACCATCAAGGTTTCGTTGACAGCCAGCTCCTGTGGCGTGCACACGCTCACCACAGCCGTGAAGGCTGGGTCCGTGAGGGTTGCGGCGATCCTCTGTGCCTGGTCGGCGATCGGTCCCACTCTGGTCAAGCCTGCGAATGTGCGTGGCGTGCGCAGCAGCGCGACGCCGTGACCGGATGCGGGCGCGTCAACGATCACCAGGTCATACGGCGCAGCCTGAGGCGTCCGCCTTTGCAGCTGGGCGAGTTCCCAGAGCTTGCCCATGCACAGCATCTCCCGCATTCCGGGGGTGGCCAGCGCAAACGCACCGAACAGGCGGCTGTGCCTCAAAAGTGCGGCGGCTGATCCGGGCAGCTTGAGTGTCAGGTACTCCTCCATTGCTGCTTGTGGATCGATTGATAACTGTTCAACGCCACTGATGACGGTTGTTGTCCCGTCTGCGGGGCCCTCCCGTGTTGATGGGATGTAGCTGGTGCTTGTCTGCGGGGGCTCAGCAGGGTCGTCGATCTCACCGGGCTCAAGGTCGGCGACCAAGGTTCTCATGCCGCGCGTCGCCGCGGCGATCGCGAGCGCCTGTGCGACCGTGGTACGCCCGACGCCACCTTTACCGATGACGAAGATCAGACGACGACTGAACAGTGCATGGGGCACGAGGCAAGAACATAGCGCGAGGGGGTTGCTGCTCCCAGCTAGCCAAGGCAACATAACTGGTCGGTTGGTTTTGAAGGAATCACGTCCAATCCTGCGAAATAAAGGCGCGTATGGCGCTTATCAAGTTCCAGCAGAACCTTTAGAGGAGCACCCGTGTCGGCCAGCCTCCATGTGATCGCGTTCGCCAACCAGAAGGGCGGAGTCGCCAAGACCACCACCACGCTCAATCTCGCCGCGGCGTTTGCTGAGGAGGGCCACCGTATCCTTTGTTGCGACATGGATCCGCAGGGCAACCTGACCATGTCCCAAGGGATCGATCCGGACACCCTCACGGAGTCTATGTACGACGTGCTGGTGCATCGGCTGCCGATCCGTAACGTGATCCGCCACTGCGAGGTGGATGTCGCTTGTGCCTCAATCGATCTTGCCGGCGCGGAGATCGCGATGTCCACCATGATCGGGCGTGAGCGCTCTCTGGAGCGCGCGCTGGCCGACGTCTCCGACGATTACGACTACTGTTTCATCGACACGCCACCGAGTCTCGGCCTGCTGACCATCAACGCTTTGACCGCCGCCGACCGCGTAATCGTCCCCGTTCAGTGCGAGTATTTGTCGATGCGCGGCCTGGTCCAGCTTCAGAATACGCTCACCATGATCCGCGAGAACCTCAATCCGAACGTGGAGATTCAGGGCATTCTGCCGACGATGGTTGACACGAGGACGCTGCACGCCAAAGAGGCGATTGAGATGCTTGAGGAAAACTTCGGTGATCGTGTGTTTGCGTCACGAATACGTAAGACGGTTCGCTTCGCCGAGGCCCCGGTGAAGGGAATGTCGGTGCTCAAATACGACCCTGACGGTATGGCGGCGCACTCCTACCGTCAGCTGGCGAAGGAGGTTTTAGCCAATGTCAACTCCTAAGCGCGCCAGCATGCGCGAGGGCCCGCTCTCACAGCTGTTCAAACGGACCGCTGACGCAGTGCGCGCCGTTGACGGCGGCCAGCCGTTGCGGGACGGTGCGCCTGAACCTGTGCAAGCTTTGGCTGATCCGTCGGGCGGGTGGCGTGGCGATGAGGCTGCAAACGTCGCTGCGGTGGCCGCTGAGCCTAACACTGGCGGGTCGCACCCTGACCTTCTGCTCGGCAACCTGGAGTCCGGAAGCCCGCTCAGGCGCCCGGTGATCCGGGTGGTCGGCGTTGGTGGCGCCGGGGTGAATGCCGTCAACCGGATGATTGAGGCGGGGATCGAAGGCGTCGAGTTTGTGGCGCTCAACACGGACCTTCAGTCGCTGCAGGTTTCGGCCGCACGGACCACCCTGCACATCGGCGAGTCTGTCACTCGCGGACTCGGTTCCGGTGCCGATCCGGAGTTGGGACGCCAGGCGGCACAAGAGGCTGCCGACCGCATCCGACCACTTGTGCGCGGTGCCGACATGGTGTTCATCGCCGCCGGCGCCGGTGGCGGCACCGGCACCGGCGCGGCGCCGGTGGTGGCGCAGATCGCGAGGGAGGTGGGCGCACTGACCGTCGGGATCGTTACGCGCCCATTCCAGTTTGAGGGCACCAGGCGGCGCGACCAGGCCGAGGCCGGCATCGCCGTTCTCGGCGATGTGGTGGACACGCTCATCGTCGTTCCCAACAGCCGACTCTTGACCGTCCTGGACCACAACACCTCGATGGTCGACGCCTTCCATGTGGCCGACGATGTTCTGCGGCAGGGGGTGCAGGGGATCTCCGACCTGGTCACGCTCCCCGGGGTCATCAACCTCGATTTTGCGGACGTGCGGACGATCATGTCCGATGCTGGCAGCGCACTGCTGGGTATCGGCATGGGCCGCGGTGAGCGTCGCGCCCTTGACGCGGCTGAGGCGGCGGTCTCCTCGCCGTTATTGGAGACCAGCATGGATGGTGCGCGCTCTATTCTCCTGTCAATCACCGGTGGTCCCGACCTCTCGCTGTGGGAGGTCAACGAGGCGGCGCGGGCCGTGTCCGACGCGGCTCATCCCGAAGCGAACATCATTTTCGGCGCGATGGTCGACGATAAGATTGACGGCGACCAAGTGTGGATCACAGTGGTGGCCACCCGCTTTGAGGCTGACAGACCTCGCCAGAAGCTGGTTGAACCCCCAGGCGAGTTGCGGGTCAGCCGGCGGGACGATCCGCGTCGTCGGAGCACCGCAGCGGGTGAGGCTCCTGGGTCCCATGCCGCTGAACTTGGTGTGTTTGAAGTGCCGGAGTTCATCCCGGGTGGATGACACACCGCGATCTTGAGCTTTCGCATAGGACAGGCCGCTAACGTCGTGGCGTGAGTGACGCGCGGTACGGAGCGCAGCGTTCGCGCATTCACGTTTTTGTTCACGCCGCGCTTATGGCATCAAGAACCTTCAAGAATCGTCGACGCTATCGATCGGGAACGGGCTGGCGTATCCTGCTTGGATCCGTGCTCGTTGTTGCCGCAAGCGCAGCGTTTGGTGCTGCGTTCCTGCACGGACAGTTCAGCCAGCTGGCCACTGCGCTGAGCAAGAGCAAGAGTGTCGCGATCAGGAACGGCACCCTCGCCCAGGCGCAGTACGGAGGGCCACAGACGCTGCTGCTGATCGGTAACGATCAGCGTAAGCACACGACCACCAACCCGGTGTTGCCGCACTCCAATGAGATGCTGTTGGTTCGTATCGATCCCGGCAAGCCGTGGATCTCAATGCTGTCGGTGCCACGTGAGCTGCAGGTGCCGATCCACACTCCGCACGATGGGATCGTTACGACACGACTGAACGCCAGTCTGTTCTACGGTGGGATTGACCTGGTTGTTCGCACCATCAAACAGGTGACCGGGCTGTCTGTCAACCATGTTGTGGTGATTGACTTCCAGAACTTTGTTAAGGCGGTCAATGAGATCGGCTGTGTGTACGGCACCATCGACCGCAGGTACTTTCATGTCAATGTGCCCGGCGGACCACAGTACTTCCAGGTGAACCTGCAGCCGGGCTACCAGGACCTCTGTGGGAAGCAGGCGCTTCAGTTTGTCACCTACCGTCACGACGACACATCACTGGAGCGTGACGCAAGGGATCAGGCGTTCATGATGGATGCCAAGCAGCAGTACGGCCCGTCGCTCGTCGGCGATCTGGGGAAGTTCGAGAACATTCTGGGTCACCTCGTGTCCACCGATGCCAGCCTGCACACCGCAAGCGGTGTGCAGAGCCTGTTCGACACGTTGATCTCTGTAGCTGGCCTGCCGGTCCGGCAGGTGAAGTTCCAGGTGGACCTTGATCCGGTTACCAATTGTGAGTGCGTGACCGCTTCACCCCGGCAGATCAGCGAGAGTGTTGACTCGTTTTTGTACGGTAAGGGTCTGCCGCCGGCCAAACGGTCCACGGCGGCACTGGCGCATCAGGTAGACCGGTCACGGTCGAGCCTGGCGGTGGGGCAGCGGGAGCAGCTGGTCCCGCTGCCTGCTCAGACCGTCGCGCAGGCCCGCCGCACAGCGCGGTCGGTGCCGTTCCCATTTGAAATGCCGTCAGTTGAAGTGGACAACGGCTACGGTTTCCCGACCGCGTTTCGTACCTACCGGATCAAGGATCCCGCCGGTGATAGTTACCCGATATATGTCGAGGTGTATTCGACCGGCCTGCTCGGACAGTATTACGACGTGCAAGGGACAACCTGGCTGAAAGCGCCGATCTTTGAGGATCCGTCACAGACGGTAACGGTCGCCGGACGCACCTATTACGTCTACTACACCGGCCAGCACATCGAGATGTTGGCGTGGTTTGCCAATGGGATTGGTTACTGGGTGCACAACACGCTCACCTCAGGGCTCAGCAACCGCCAGATGCTTGCCGTGGCCGAGTCAACCAAGCCGCTGGGTGGCGGTGCCGCAAGGCTGATTCGCATTGATGACACACATCAGCAGGCGGCACCGGTTTCTGTGGAAACCGATTCGGCGCAGACCTCGGCAGGCCGGGTGATCGGTGAGCTTGGTGGTGTGCTGGCCGTGCTGTTTGTGCCGCTCGGCTTCATGATCCTGGTATTGCGCCGCAGGGAGCTTGCCAGATTGCGGGCCGCCACCGCCGCGGCGGAGATCAGCGTGCAAAACATGGAACGCCGTATGATCGAGCTGCGTGCGTTACCGCCCGGCGGCCAGTTGGGCCGCAGCCAGCGAGGCAAGCTGAGTCGTGACAGACGCTGACCGCAGCTGCCGGTTGGTGGGTGCGAGGGCGCGCTCAGGCGATGCTCACCTTGCCGTTTGATTTCGCGCGAGCCTGGGCTCGATCGACAAAGTCAAGACGTCTCAGAGCTGCGCGGAAGAGGCGTGTGAGCAGTGTCAGACGTGCCGGTTCGGACCGCAATGACAGCAAAGTCTGTTTGACGTCCAGGCCGAAATCGACCGTCGCGGCCATGGCGTAAGCGTCCAGCGCGGCGATCTCAGCGGGGTCCGCAGCGCGGTCGGTTGCCTTGCGGACCAGTTGAGCGTAAATGCCGCGTGCAACTTCAAGCTGGGCGGCGGATGGATTGCGGTCAGTGTCGTTGAGGAACTCGACTGTGGCCGTCGGGTAGGGGAGGTCATGCTCACGTTCCAACACTCGCAGCGGCCGGGTTCCCCGCACCACGATGTTCCTGCGCCCGTCGTCGAAGGTTTCCAGCACACGTTCGATGACGCAAGCGCAGCCGATCTCCTGAAGAACATCATCGGTGAGCTGTACGACCGCGAACTCACGCTCGTCGGCCAGGCACGCATCAACCAACTGCTGGTAGCGCTCCTCGAAGATGTGCAGCGGCACGATCTCACCTGGAAGCACGACCAGCGGGAGGGCGAACAACGGAAAATCGACTGTTGGAGCGCTCATCGTGCGGCGCCACCTTCCTGGGTAAGAAGTCCGCCACGCTCATCGACGTGACGATGGTGTAGTTCTACTGCGGGTGGCATTGCTCAGGACACAGAACGCGCGCGCTGGTCAGGCGCCGGCTTGACAGCGGTGAGCAGCAGGTTATAAAACAGCGCTGCCGGCGCCCTGGGTTCAAGCAGGCGCCCGTCGAACTGTTGTAGCCACAGGTAGCCGTGGAATGCGTACTGGCGCCACCAGGACGGCACATCTTGAGGGTCAGCGGTGCGCTCAAGGCTGCGGTTAAACCAGCCAAACCAGTTGGCCAGCAGCTCTTCGCCTGCCACCCTCACGTCGCTGAACCCGGCGCCGAGCGCCAGTCGTCGGAGCTCTCCGGGAGCGAACGTGTGAGCGTCCACCGACCACTCAAGGTCGTTATCGAGCCTGCTGTCAACAGCCGCTGCGCGTGCACCGAGCACCCTGCGCCAAAAGGGCGCCACCAGCGCGGCGGCACGTTTGGGAGCTTGCGCAAGACGGTCGCCAATCCGCGACGGTTCGCCAGCAAATATGATCCTGCCGCCGGGCGCCAGCACGCGCCAGAACTCGGCAAACGACCGCGGCAGCTCGGGCAGGTGGTGCAGTACAGCATGCCCCAGGATCACGTCAAAGCTGCCGTCATCAAACGGCAGAGCCGCGGCGTCGGCGCAGACAGCGCTGACGTGCAGGTCGTGTGCCGTTGCGTTATGCGACAAGACGGCGACCATCCGCGGAGATATGTCGCTGCAGGTGAGTTCGCTGACCGCACCATGTGCCAGTAGGTTCAGACCGAAGTAACCGGTGCCGGCGCCGATCTCCAGCGCTCGCCCAAACCCTGACGCTGGGAGGGGGTTAACGAGCCTGGCAACCTTACGCAGAACTTGCGAGCGGCTCGTGGAACCAAAGTCGATCCCCCACTTGGCGTCATAGCCGGCCGCTGCCAGATTGTGGTAGCGGATGTTGACGTCACGGATCTGCGTAGCTGTGAGGGGCCTTTGCATCTGGGCGTGACGTTACCGTGTTGGTGCGGTGACTTTGCTGCCACACATCCAGCGCGATCAGCCTCCGGGGGTGCCGCCGCTGACGCTAACCGGCGAGCGGACCCTGCCCGACGTGCCAGCCGAGAACTACTGGTTTCGCCGCCATCTGGCCGTCTACGAGTGGATTGGACACAGGGTGGGCGGACTGCACGTGGTGGATATGGCCTGCGGAGAAGGGTGCGGCGCGGAAGTTCTGGCGCGCAGCGCGGAGACGGTGATTGGCGTCGAGGCCAACCCGGCGGCGTTTGAGCACGCCCGGTTGCGCTACGCCCGTCCCGGGCTCAGTTTCCAACGGGCCATGGGTGAACTGTGGGGCGAGCCGGGAGCCTGGGACGCGGTCACGCTGCTGCAGACGATCGAGCACATCTCGGACCCGCAGGCTCTGCTCGCGCACATCGGGGAGATCTTGGCGCCGGGCGGAGTTGCCTACATCTCAACTCCGAACCTGCTGACGCTGGCGCCGGCGGGAGCGCAGAAGTCTGACAATCCATGGCATCTGCGGGAATACCGCGCCTATGAGTTCCGTAAGCTCTGTGAGAGCGTGTTTGGGTCGGTTGAGATCTGGGGTGTCTATCACGCGCGGCGGTTGCTCGCACACGATCTTGCGCTGGCGCTTGGGTGGGACCGCATGCACCGTGGGTTGCGTCTCACCAGGCCGTTCTACATACGTTTCGCACCTGTGGTCTCAAGCTCTGACTTCCGTCTTTGGATCGACCGTCCGCTGTACCGGGCACTGGACTTCCTGGCGGTCTGCAGCGACGCTACAGGTAACGCAGCCGTTGCGGCGTCTGCCGCATCCTGAGGACGCGTGCCGGGGCGCCACCCGCCACCGCGTTGGCTGGCACTGTGGTGGTGACAACGGCGTTGGCTCCAATAATGGCGTTGTCACCGACTGTTATGCCGCGCAACAAGCAGGCGCCATGACCGATCCAGACGTTGTTGCCGACGTGCACGTCGCGCTTGTAGATCCCCTGCTTGCGGATCGGCTGTTCGACGTCATCTGTCCGGTGGTCAAAGTCGATCATCATGACACGGTCAGCGATGATGCAGTCCCGACCGATATCAATGCACTGGAAGCTTGACAATGTGCACTCCTGACCGAGCACGGTGCGCTCCCCGATCGTGACCCTGCCCTCATGGGCACGGATCTTCGTACCGTCTCCTATCCATGACCAGCGCCCCAGCGACACGCTGGCTTGACGTCCGATCTCAAACCGGGCGCCTGGCCTGATGAAGCACAAACCGTCAGTGGTCAGCCGCCCGCGCCAGCGCAGCTTGAGCCACAGCCAGCGTGCCACGAGCGGCAGGTAACGGGGCTTCAGCATGCCGTGGCTGCGCGCGAACTTCAGGAAGGCAAGCGGGCCTCCGGTGAGCGGCGCGGCTGGGAGCATCAGGCCGCTTGGTGGCGCCTGTGTGTGGGGGCGCGTGTCTGCGGCCAGCGGCTGATCCGCCGCCCGTAGCCCGTCGGGCCGCTCCTGGTCGGCGTGCTGTTGGTCGGGCCGCTCCTGGTCGGAGTGCTGTTGGTCGGGCCGCTCCTGGTCGGAGTGCTCCTGGTCGGGCCGCTCCTGGTCGGAGTGCTGTTGGTCGGGGTGCTCCTGGTCGGGGCGAGCCTGCTCTGGCAGCCGGTCTGTGGTAGATCGCCGCAGCGGCGTGAGCTTGGCTGTCGCTCTGTTATCTGCCACGAGCAAATCCTATTCGCCATCATGATGGACGCAATGGCTGAACTCTCCAGGATTGGCGACGCAGATCCAGATGTGGCCGTCCTAGCGCAGCGCCTGCTGAACGGTGACCGGCGAGCGCTTGCACGTGGGATATCGCTGGTGGAGAACGACGAGGCTGCTGGGAGCCTGTTGTTGCGAACCGTATTTCCTCATACCGGGCGGGCCAGGGTCGTGGGTGTGACCGGGCCGCCAGGTGCAGGCAAGTCCACTCTCGTTGGGCGGCTCGTGGTGCATGTCAGGCAGCGTGACAGTCGTGTGGGTGTGCTGGCGATGGATCCGAGTTCGCCGTTCACGCAAGGATCTCTGCTCGGTGACCGAATCCGCCTGACCGAGCACTTCCTGGACCCCGGCGTCTTCATCAGGTCGATGGCGACCCGGGGGACACTGGGCGGCCTGAGCCGGGCGACGCTCTCGGCGGTGCAGCTGATGGACGCGGCCGGCTGTGACGAGATCATGGTTGAGACGGTCGGTGTCGGTCAGTCGGAAATCGCCGTTGTCAACCAGGTTGACACCGTCGTGCTTGTGCTGATGCCGGGTTCAGGTGACTCGGTACAGGCGCTCAAGGCGGGGGTGATGGAGATCCCGGACATCATCGTAATCAACAAAGCCGACCATCCGGCGACCGATCAGCTGTTTGAGGAGATCAGATCTGTCCTTGCACTCGGGCCGCCCGAAGACTGGCGAGTGCCGGTGGTGCGCACCATCGCCGAGCGCGGCGAGGGCGTGAGTGCGCTTCTGACGGAGATTGACGCCCACGCTACTTATCTGCGTAGCGCCGGGCTTCTGCAACAGCGGCGCCAGCGCAGCTTACGCGCGGAAGTGATAGAGGCGGCTCTGACGACGGTTCGCGAACAGCTCGAATCGGCGGCAGACGCGGACCAGTTTTTTGGCGATCTGCTGGGGCGGGTTTTTGCACGCGAACTCGATCCGTTGAGCGCCGCACGGCTGATCATGCTCAACCGGGCGCCGGAGCGTCTCGGCGAAGGATAACTGCTTGGACGGCCCGCGTGCGCCTCTGTTTGAACGGGCAATCTGCGCCGGACGGTCGCGGTTTGACGGCGGGACCGACTTTGGTGGCTCAGCGAGCAAGCCAGTCAGTGCGAGCCTGCTTTGCTGGTTCTGACAGGCTGGCCAGCCTCTGGGCGGCCGCCATACGCACGTGAGCCGTGCCTTGGACACAGAGCCGGGGTGCTCAGTTACGCTCGCGCATGTGCGACGAGGCCGCCATCAGCGCCTACAGTCGCCATACGCACACTGTTGCGAGAACCTCCCCAGCCCGCGCGCATGAAAAGGAGTTTGAGGTGACTGACCCGCCCACCGACGGCATGCAAAATGACCCCAGCCACACCGACGCAGCTTTATCAGAGTCCGGGCCTGCAAGCGCGGCAGCGTTCTTTGACCTCGACAAGACACTGATTCAGGGCTCATCCGGCTTTCAGTTCGCACGCGCGGTCAGAGAGGCCGGGATGATCAGTCGGCGTCAGCTGGCATCTGACGCGCTTGCCAACCTTCGCTTCCGGCTGCATGGGGCCACCGATGAGCAATCAGAGGCGCTGCGTGCCAGGATCGCCAGCTCCCTTCAGGGGGTCCGTGTCAGAGATCTCCAGCGGCTTGGAGTGCGCGTGATGCAGCGCGTGCTGCCACGTCTGTACCCGCAGATGCTGACCATCGCCTACGAGCATCAGGATGCCGGCAGGCCGGTCTACATTGTCACCGCCGCGGCACAGAGCATGGCAGAGGTGCTCGCCCAGATCTTGACCTTTGATGGCGCGCTTGGATCGACCCTTTCAGGGGTGGAGAACGGCGTCTACACGGGAAGGCCAAGCGGCGCTTTTCTTTATGGTCGCGCCAAGGCCGATGCGATCCACAAGCTTGCTGCACGTGAGAACATCGACCTGGCGGCGTCCTACGCGTACTCAGACTCCTACTCGGATGCTCCGATGCTGAGAGCAGTGGGTCATCCAGTCGTTGTCAACCCTGATAAGGCTCTGCTGGCTTTGGCGCGTGAGGGTGACTGGGAGATCCTGAGACTGGACCGTCTTGGCGTGCGTCTCGCTCTTGGCGGCGTGGTGTTGGTCTCCACGGTGGCCAGCGCCAGCACCGCGCTGGTGCTCCATCGCCTCCCTGATCTGGGTCGGGCGAGCGGATCATCGGATTGTCGGTGACGGCGTCAGGCTGCGCTGAGGGCTTACGCAGCGTGCCAGCCACTAATCTGAGGGCCGAGATGAGCGTTTCAGCAGTCCGGCAGGGTCGTCCGATCCGCGTGGTGGTAGCCAAGCCCGGCCTTGACGGCCATGACCGCGGTGCCAAGATCATCGCCCGCGCATTGCGGGATGCGGGCATGGAGGTGATTTACACGGGTCTGCACCAGACGCCCGAGCAGATCGTTGAGACCGTCCTTCAGGAGGACGCTGACGCGGTTGGCCTGTCGATCCTTTCAGGAGCACACATGACCCTCGTCCCCCGAGTGCTGGAGCTGATGAAGGAGCGTGGCCTGACTGACGTTGTGGTGACAGTTGGGGGCACGATCCCTCCCCAGGACGGCGCGGACCTGAAAGCGCTCGGCGTTGCCGAGGTGTTCACCTCGGGTGTCCCAGCACAGGCGGTGGTTGATTTCATCCGCTCGTCTGTGCGGCGGTGAAGGCCTGCGTTCCGCCTTCCGGAGACGGATCTTGAAGCCGGGAGTGGTAATGGCCGGCCCAGCGCGTGTACAGCCGACGGCGAACGCCGACCAAGGGGCTGCACGGGTGTCAAGCATCGCTGATTGACCCGTCAGTCAGCCGTGTAAGATACGTGCCGCTGCAGGCTAACGGCTGAATTGAAGGAGGCTCCGTTGAAGATTTGCGTCCTGGTCAAAGAGGTGCCGGACGCCGCCGTCGAGAAGCGAATCGATCCGTCGACGGGGCGCATGGACAGATCGGGTGAGAAAAACCTGAACCCCTACGACACGCACGCGATTGAGACCGCAATGCAGTTGCGTGAGGGCGGCAAGCTACCGGTTGATGAGATCGTGGCGATCACAATGGGACCGCCGTCAGCGGTCCGGGCGTTACAGAAGGCTGTGTCGCTAGGCGCTGATCGTTCGATTCATCTGACCGATGAGAAGCTCGCGGGTTCGGATGTGGCGGCCACTGGCTATGCGCTGGCACAGGTTGTTGAGCGTGAGGCGCCGGACCTGGTCCTGCTTGGTCAACAGTCGGATGACGGGCAGTGTTACACGATGGGCGCTGTTGTAGCCGAGTACCTGAAGATGCCGTCGCTGACGCAGGTGGTCAAGCTGGACGTGGACGGCGAGGCGTTGGTGCTTGAACGTCAGGCCGAGTACGGATATGACACCGTGCGGCTGTCGCTGCCAGCGGTCATCTCGGTTGGCGATGCCATAAATGAGCCGCGTTATCCGTCGCTGAAGGCGATCATGGGCGCTAAAAAGAAGCCTCTCCAGACACTCAGCGCCGCTGAAGCCGGAATCGACATCGCGCGTGTCGGTGCCGATGGCTCACGCGTGCAGTGCAATGAGTTCAAGGATCCGCCGCAGAAGGCCACGGGCGAGGTGTTTGAGGACGAGAACACGGATGAAACGGTTGCGCGGATCATCGCCTGGCTTGAGGAAAGGAAGGTCATCTGATGCCTGACGTGCTCGTCTACGTGCTGCACCATGACGGCAGCTTCAACAAGAACTCGCTTGGGGCCGTCTCCGAGGCGGCCGCGCGTGCAGCGGAGATCAACGGGTCCGCACACGCCGTCGTGGTTGGCGGCGAGGATCTGACCGACGAATTTCTCAAAGGTCTGGGCCGTTACGGCGCTCGCAAAGTGTTCCGCGCACGGGGTCCGGAGGGTATGGCTCAGCCGGTTGTCGACGTGTTTGACAAGGTGATCAGTCAGCACGGGCAGCGGTACGCGCTCTTTGGGGGCGGCCTGCTTGGCTTTGAGATTGGTGCTGGCCTTGCGGCCCGCAGAAACGCTGGGGTCACCATGGAGGTGACCGCGATCCGTGCCGAGTCGGGTGAGCTGGTGGCGGACCGGCCGATCCTTGATGATTCCAAGGTCAGCGTCTCCCGGTACCGCGGTGAGCTGGGCATCATCATCGGCCGCCTCAATGCGTTCGAGGTGCGTGAGGTTGGTGGCGAGGCCGAAATTGTTGATGTGGAGGTGGACTACTCGCCGTGGGCCATGTGCGCCCAGCTGGTCAGGCGTGGTGAACAGCGCGGTGAGGAGATTGATATCGAGGGCGCCGACATACTTGTGGCTGGCGGGCGCGGGCTTGGCAGCGCAGACGGTTACGCGCTCGTCGATGAGCTAGCCAAGGCGTTTGGAGGCAACTCGGCTGTGGCGGCCACCCGTGCGGTGGTGGATGCCGGCTGGTTTCCATATGCGGCGCAGATCGGCCAGACCGGCAAGACCGTGTCACCGAAGCTGTATCTGGCGGCAGGCATATCCGGGGCGATTCAGCACAAGGTTGGTATGCAAGGGTCGGAGAACATCGTGGCGATCAACAAGGATGCCAATGCGCCGATCTTTGATTTCGCTGATTTGGGTGTCGTCGGGGATCTCAACAAGATCCTTCCCAAGCTGACTGAGGCGGTTCGCGCCAGGAAGGCGGGGTGACCCGTGTCAGCCGCTCCCAGCCAGTTCCCTCCGCCGGTGGACGTGCAGGATGAGTTCATCCGGCGCGATCTTGACGCAGAGGATGAGCTGATTGATGTGGGCGTAGCGATTGTTGGCGGTGGCACCGCGGGGCTGGCCACCGCCAACCGGTTGCTGGCGCTGCTGGCAGGCGATCCCGAACTGCTCGAGAAGCTGGGCGAGGCGCCGGTCGCCGTGGTGGAGAAGGCAAAGGTCTGCGGCGGACATGTCATGTCGGGTGCCGTGATGCGTCCCGAGCCGTTGCTGGAACTGTTTCCTGAGATGTCGCGCGAGCAGTGGCGGCGTGAGCGTTTCGCCTTTGGCGAGGTCACTGACGAGGCGGTGTATGCGCTCCCAGACGCACATCGCGCCATCAAGGTGCCGACTCCGCCGAGCTTCCGAAACCATGGCAACGAGGTGGTCTCCGTCGCGGCGTTGTCTCGCTACCAGCAGAAGGTCGCCGAGGAGGCAGGTGCCTACGTGCTGACCGAGACGGCCGCGCAGCAGCTGCTGGTCAGCGACGGACGGGTGATCGGTGTCCGGTCGGGGGACAAGGGGCGTGGCAAGGACGGCCAGCCACAGGGCAATTTCGAGCCGGGCGCGGACATCCGGGCCAACGTGACAGTCCTGGCGGAAGGCCCCTGGGGCCATCTGACTGGCGCTGCGATTCGCGAGTTCAACCTGGCGGCCGACCGTGAGCCGCAGGTGTGGGAGCTTGGTGTGAAGGAGGTCTGGAAGGTCGCTAAGCCGCTTGACAGGGTGATCCACACACTCGGGCCGTGGCCGCTGCATCTGAACCCCAGGTACGGCCAGACGGGTGGCAGTTGGATATATCCCATGAAGGACGAGACCACCGGCGACGCACTGGTGTCGATCGGGTTTGTGGTGGGCCTTGAGTATCGCGACGCGACGACCTCTGTTCACGATCTTCTCCAGCTGTTCAAGACCCATCCGCTGGTGAGTTCGATCCTGGACGGGGGCGAGCGCGTCGCATGGAGCGCCAAAGCGCTGCCGGGTGGTGGCTACTGGTCGATGCCGAAACTGTCGATGCCGGGAGCGCTGATCGTGGGAGACGCGGCCGGCATGGTGGACACGGTGTCGCTGAAGGGTATCCACCATTCAATTCGTAGCGGCATGCTTGCCGCTGAGGCGATTTATGCTCACCTGAAGAGCGGCACGCCTCTGGACCGGTATGAGCGTGCGGTGGCTGACTCACCGACCGGCCGGGAGCTGTGGGAGGTCCGCAACACTCGCCAGCCGCTGCAGAAAGGCATGGTGCGGGGTGGCTTGCAGGTCATGCTCAGCCAGGCAACTCGTGGTCGCTACCCCGGTGGCCGCCTGAAGTGGCATCGCAACGACGAACAGCCGATGTTCATTGGCGACACGCACAAGTCCTACCCGCGGCCGGACGGCAAGTACATCTTTGACAAGCTCTCTTCCGTATACATCTCCGGTAACGCCACTCGGGAGGACGCTCCCAACCACATCCGCGTGCGCACCAAGGTGCCGAGGGAGATCGCGGAGACGTGGGTGTGGATGTGCCCGGCGGGCGTGTATGAGATCCCCGAGGATGCGCCCAGCAGTGGTTTGGTGGACGTGACCGTCAACTACACCAACTGTGTGCAGTGCGGCGCGATCACAGCCAAGGGCGGCCGTCTCACCCCGCCTGAGGGCGGGGACGGCCCGCTCTACACGCTTGTCTGAGTGGACCGTCTGTCCCCAATCTGCGGCCGGTAGCTTCCCAGGCGCAGTGGCAGCTATGCTTCGGCGCAGCCATGAAAAGTGATATCCATCCCAACTACGTAGAGGCTCACGTCACGTGCACGTGTGGTAATGAGTTCACCACGCGTTCAACCAAGCCTGAGATTCACGTCGAGATCTGCTCTAACTGCCACCCGTTCTACACGGGCCGCCAGAAGCTGGTCGACACAGGCGGCCGCGTTGAGCGCTTCCAGCGCCGCGTCGCGAAGGGTCGTCTTGCCAGTCGCCAGACCGCCAGAATCTGACCAAGTATTAGGCCCGCCGCATGCCCAGCGCGGCCCACGGGCTGGCGGCCGGCTTGCTTGAGGACGAGTTGCCACGCTTGCGGCTGGCTCCGGGCGAGCCTGAGTGTGTTGCGGTGCACAGCCAGCCAGCCAGCGGTACACACGTGCCGTGATGACCGTCGCTCGGGACGCTCCGCTTGGTGGTCAGGCGGTGATCGAGGGGGTCATGATGCGAGGGGTCAAGCACTGGGCGGTGGCATTGCGCAAGCCGACCGCTATGGGCACCACTGCGTCTGGGCGTGGCGAGGTGGTTGTGCACCGGTTCCAGTTTCGCAATCGGCCGCGCATCCGAGCCTTGAGCAAAATCCCGTTGTTGCGCGGCGTGATCGCGCTGGCCATCTCCCTGGGGATAGGGTTCAGAGCGCTTAACCTGGCCGCCAGCACACAGCTGGGGGAGGAGGCGGAAGACTTTCCCAGCGGTCTGTGGTACGCGATCGTGGCGGTCGCCCTGGTATTCAGTGTCGGCGTGTTCTTCGTGCTGCCGCTGACGCTTGTCAACCTGGTCCGTCATCAGCTTGGCTCGCCGGTTCTGTTCTGGATCGTCGAGGGCGCTCTGCGGAGCGCCCTCTTCCTGGGCTATATGGTGGCGATCGGGCGGATGCCTGACCTTCGGCGGACGTTTGAGTACCACGGCGCCGAGCACAAAGCCATCTCCTGCTATGAGGCCGGGGATGAGCTGACGCCTGAACGCGCTGCGTTGTACTCACGCTTTCATCCGCGCTGCGGCACAAGCTTTCTGCTGGTGGTGATGATCGTCTCGATCTTTGTGTTCGCCGCGGCTGGCATGCACGCCTGGTGGCTGCTTGCGCTCACCAGGGCCGTTGGTCTGCCGGTAGTCGTCGGCTTGTCGTTTGAGGTGATCCGCTGGTTCGGCCGCAACCGCGAGCGTCGCTGGGTGCAAGTCATGATGGCTCCCGGCCTGGCGCTGCAGCGCCTGACGACCCGCGAACCTTCATCAGACCAGCTTGAGGTTGCCATTACCGCGCTGAACGCGGTTCTTGAGTATGAACTTCCGGGTGCGCTCTCAGCCGAGGATCTGTTAGGGGTCGAGCTGGTCGCCTGAGTCGGGGTGCGCAGTTGCGACTGTGGCTCCTACACTCGCCAGGCGATGCTTGACGAGCTTGTAAACCAGATCCTGTCCCGCTTCCAGGCACTGGAGGCGCAGCTGGCAGACCCGGCCGTGATCGGCGACCGTGAGACGTTCACCGCCACCTCTCGCGCATACCGGGACCTTGAGGCGGCAGCGAGGCTGGCGGCCGAGTATCGGCACGCGAGCGACGATGCAGCGGGCGCACGTGAGCTCCTTGCAGAGGCTGGCGAGGATCCCGAGCTCAGGGAGATGCTGCGCTCCGCGACCGAGCGGCTGACACAGCTGGAGGAGGAGATCCGTCTGGCGATGGTGGAGCGCGATCCCAACGATGACAAGAACGTGATCATCGAGATCCGGCCGGGTGCCGGCGGTGAGGAAGCGGGGCTTTGGGCCGGTGATCTGTACCGGATGTTCGTGCGCTATGCGGAGCGCCGTGGCTTCAAAACCGAGCCGCTTGACATCGGGGACGGCACCTATACGTTTGCGGTCAAGGGTGACGGCGCGTACTCAGTCTTCAAGTTTGAAGGCGGTACCCATCGCGTTCAGCGGGTTCCTGAGACAGAGTCCCAAGGGCGCGTCCACACCTCCACGGCTACAGTGGCGGTCTTGCCTGAGGCGGATGACGTGGAGGTGGAGGTCGACCCCAGCGACCTGCAGATCGATGTTTACAGGTCATCCGGGCCGGGCGGACAGTCGGTAAACACGACCGACTCAGCGGTACGGATCACGCACAGGCCGTCCGGGATCATCGTCTCCATGCAGGACGAGAAATCCCAGCTGCAGAACCGGGAGAAGGCGATGCGGGTGCTGCGCGCGCGGCTTTACGAACGGGCGCTCGCCGAGCAGCAGGCACAGGTCTCGGCGTCCAGATCGGCGCAGGTCGGCAGCGGGGATCGGGCTGAGAAGATCCGCACCTACAACTACGGTGAGCGCCGGGTTAAAGACCATCGGATCAACCTGCTGCTGCACAATCTCGATGCGATTCTCATGGGTGAACTGGACGAGTTCACCCATGCGCTGCAGGACGATGAGAAGCGCCGCCGCCTGCATGAGCGCGCCGGCGGATGACCACTATCCATCAGGAGCTGTCGGCCGCCAGTGAGGGGCTAGCCCAGGTGGGAGTGGACACACCGCGGCTTGACGCGGAGCTGCTGCTCGCGCATGTGCTTGGCGTGAGCCGCGCGCAGCTTGTCATCCGCGCACATGAGCAGGCCAGTGCGGATGTGCGCACCCGCTATCTGGCGCTGCTGACCAGGAGGACAAAACGGGAACCGATCGCCTACATCCTGCGCAGGCGTGATTTCCGGCGGATCTCGCTGGCCGTTGACGAGCGCGTGTTGATCCCGAGACCTGAGACCGAGCTGTTGGTGGACGTGGGGCTGGCGCTCCCGGCCGGCGCGCATGTGCTTGACGTCGGTACAGGGAGCGGCGCGGTGGCACTTGCGCTCAAGGATGAGCGGCCCGATCTGATCGTGGCTGGAGTCGATGTCAGCGCCGGTGCGCTGTCGGTGGCGCGGCTGAACGCGTCGCGTCTGCGGCTGGACGTTGCGTTTTGGCGCACGGACCTGATGCAGGAGCTTGACGGCGGGGCCGCTGCTTACGACCGCGCGTTTCCCGGCCCGGCCAGCTTCGCGTGCGACGCTGTCCTGGCCAATCTGCCTTACGTTGCCGCTGATGAGCTGCTGATGCCTGAGGTGGCTCTCTATGAGCCGAGCACGGCTCTGTTGGGAGGCGGCGAGGATGGCCTTGACCTGGTGCGCAGGCTGCTGTCACAACTGGGGCCGCGCGCCGAGATCAAGCTGGTAGCACTGGAAACCGGAGCAACGCAGGCGGCGCTGGTCAGTGAACTTGTGGCGCTGGCAGGCTTTGAACAGCTTGAGCGCCTCAGGGATTTGGCGGGTCACGAGCGTGTGGTGGTCGGCAGACGATGAGCGGCACTGGCGTGCGGGGCCGAATGGCCGGGGCGTTTGAGCGTGAGATCTCTGAAGGGGGCGTGGTCCTGTTCCCGGCCGACACCGTCTACGGGCTGGCCTGTGATCCGTATGACCCGACCGCCATTGCGCGGCTATACGCGCTCAAGCGCCGGCCGTCGGCCAAAGCGGCGGCGGTGATGTTCTTTGACCTCGAGGCGGCACTGGCAGCTCTGCCCGAACTTGGCCAGCGGACAACGTTGTTGTTGCGTACCCTGCTTCCCGGGCCGGTGACCGTGCTGGTGCCCAATCCGCGGCGTCGTTTCGGCCTGCTCTGTGGTGATGAGCCGCAGACCCTTGGCCTGAGGGTCGTCGCTGTCCCGGAACTCGCCGAAGTGCACGTGCCGGTCATGCAGTCGAGTGCGAATCTGTCAGGCAGCCCGGCCCCGGCGGCCCTTGAGCTGGTTGACGCGGGGATTCAGGATGGCGCCGACCTTGTCATCGACGGCGGCCGACTGCCAGGACGGGCGTCCACGGTTCTTGACCTGCGCCAGTATGAGGCTCGTGGAGCCTGGACGGTCGTCCGTGATGGCCCGCTCAGTCATTCAGTGATCGCGGCGGCGGCTGCCGCGCCATTCCATTTTGATCCCCGCACGTACACAAGCGACGTTGCCGAGCAGATCCATGATTACCAGGAGCTCCAAGCCGAGCTTGTCCGGCACACCGTTGCAGCAAACCCGGACCGGATTCTGGAGCTTGGCGTGGGGACCGGTGAGACCAGTGGCCGACTGTTACGGGCGCTGCCGCGCGCACAGCTTTTGGGCTGCGATGCCAGCCCGGCGATGTTGGCTGCTGCGCGTGTCTCGCTGGGGGATTGCAGCGGCCGTTTCCAGCTGCTTCCGGCCATGCTGCAGGAGCCGCTACCGCAGGGGCCTTTTGAGGCGGTCGTCAGTGCGCTCACGGTCCATCATCTCGATGTGCGTGAGAAGGCGGATCTGTTCTGTCGCGTGCACGCCGCGCTCAGTCCCGGGGGCGTGTTCGTGCTTGCCGACGTGGTGGTGCCAGACAGGGCCGCAGGGGAGCTTATCGAGCTCAGCGAAGGGTTTGACAAACCCAGTCCCACAGGGGCGCTGGTAGCCTGGATGCGTGAAGCCGGCTTTGCGAGTGTTGATGTGCCGTGGCAGCGCGATGACCTTGCGGTGATTGTGGCTACGCGGTGATCTTGCGGTCATGCCAAAGCGCCTCGCATCGGAGGGAACAGCGCCCAGCCGCACAGCTCGCCGCTTACGTCGTTGCTAGCCTCCGCCCACCATGACCGAACTTCCGCCTGACTTTTTCAACGCTTCCATCGAACAGGTCGATCCTGAGATCGCTGAACTGCTCAGGCTCGAGGTGGGCCGTCAGCAGCGCACCCTGGAAATGATCGCCTCGGAGAACTTTGTGCCGTTGTCTGTGCTTCAGGCACAGGGGTCGGTACTGACCAACAAGTACGCCGAGGGTTATCCCGGAAAGCGGTATTACGGTGGTTGTGAGTACGTCGACGTTGCCGAGCAACTGGCGATCGACCGTGCCAAGGCCCTGTTTGGCGCTGAGCACGCCAACGTGCAGCCCCACGCCGGCGCGCAAGCCAACACGGCGGTGTACCAGGCGTTGCTCCAGCCGGGCGACAAGCTCATGGGCTTGGAGCTCGCGCATGGCGGGCATCTGACCCACGGCATGCGCCTGAACATATCCGGGCGCCTCTACGAGATCGTCACATACGGGGTCAGCCGGGAGACGGGCGTGATCGACATGGATGAAGTCGAGCGGATCGCCCTTAGGGAACATCCCAAGATGATTGTGGCTGGCTGGTCGGCCTATCCGCGGCAACTGGACTTTCCGCGCTTCCGTCAGATCGCTGATGCGGTCGATGCGTACCTGTTTGTAGACATGGCGCACTTCGCCGGGTTGGTCGCCACGGGGCTGCATCCAAGCCCCGTGCCATACGCGGACGTGGTCACCACGACGGTCCACAAGACACTCGGCGGACCACGGTCGGGAATGATCCTGTGCAAAGAGCGGTACGCCAAAGAGATCGACAGAGCGGTTTTCCCCGGCACGCAAGGGGGACCGCTCGAACATGTGATCGCAGCCAAGGCGGTGGCGTTGAAGATCGCCGCGTCGCCGGAGTTTCACGAGCGTCAGGAGCGCACCGTTGCGGGCGCCAAGGTGGTCTCTGGAAAGTTGCTGGACGCTGGCCGTGGTGTGGCGGTGCTCACGGGCGGCACCGACGTACATCTGCTGCTGGTTGACCTGCGGGCCTCTGAGCTTGACGGAAAGCAGGCGGAGGATCGTCTGCACTCGGTGGGGATCACCGTCAACCGCAACGCTATCCCGTTTGATCCGCGTCCGCCGATGGTCACCTCCGGACTGCGGATCGGCACGCCGGCATTGGCCACGCGCGGATTAAGCACAGACGACTTTGCGGAGATTGGCTCGGTGCTGGCCACGGCGCTGACTGCGGAGGACTTTGAGTCGGTGCGTGCCGGGCTGGCCGCGCGCACAGCGGCCATCGCAGATCGATACCCGCTGTATGCGAGCCTCGCCCCTCACACTGTGGCTTGAGTTCGGCCACGCCGTGTGAGCGGCGTCTGAAAGCGAGCAGGTAGGAGGGTTGGTGGTGCCCTGGTGGCTGGACTGAAGGCCCTTCCCTGTGGTGACTATTGCGGTGGCGGCGGCTTGATTGCGGCTGTGATCTGGCGGCAATCCGGGCCGGAGCGCTATGGAAGTGCCAGGGATCCGGTTGCGGGGGGATGGTGTTGAGCGCCTCTGCCCGCAACCGGACTCGGCGGCGCCGAACGGCGGCGCTTTACAGCTGGTTTGGTTTTACTGGCTGTGTCAGCGGCCGGGTTTGAGGTTGATCGCGGCAGGCAAACCGTCGCGCGCGTGGTGAAGCGGCATGAAATGCACAAACTGCGCTGCGTAAAGCCAGTTTGTGCAAAAACCCGCCGGTTTTCGGTATCAGATGCACAAATCGGCTTTCAGGCGTGCAGTTTGTGCATCCTGACTCCCTCCCACGCCGCCTCTGAGCTCACCGCGAGCACAGCACGCCCGCGATGAGCGGCGCCCGGGCAGGGAAGTGCCCGGGCAGGGAAGCGCCCGGGCAGGGAGTGTGACGGTGCCGGCACACTCCCAGCCCGCCACAGGCCCGCACACTCTCGCACGCTTGGACCGACCAGAGATCAGCCTTGCACAAAACTTCAGACAACGCGAACCGCACCACATTAGGTGCGAGAGACAACACAGACTGCGCCTGCCAGGATCAACCGGCGCCTTGGCGAACCCACCACTACACGACGGCCGCGAACTGTTACCCGGGCTGGCTGCCAGCTGGCCGTTCAACCCAACGTTCTGGGCACTGGACTCCACAACCAGCGCCGCCAGCTCGCCTGCCGCGCAACACCCTGCGCAGCCACCACATGCGCAAACCTCCCGGCACACAACCAGAATCCCGCCCAGCCAACAAACGACGCAAACAGTTGCTTCCCGTGGACGGTTTTTCCGGTGTACACGACCAATGCAGGGCTTTTGCTATCCGTGGCTTTTACCAACTGGTGGCATGCTATGGCCGCGATGCGTTACATGGACGCCGTCTACGCCTTTGCAGCCGCCGGGACCACCGCGGCTTTGCTGACACCACCGGCCGCAACGCTCGCGCGGCGAGTCGGCGCGATCTCCTATCCCTCTGACCGCGGTCTTTCCAAGCGGCCGACCCCGGAGCTGGGAGGGTTGGCGATTCTGGCCGGGGTGCTGCTGGCGGTGGTGATCTGGGTGCCGGACAGCATCGCGCTGGCGAAGGTTCCGCACGCGCCGCCTGGGACGCCGGTGGTCCACACCTGGATTGTGATGGCAGGTGCTGGTCTGATCGCTCTTGTGGGCGCCATCGACGATGCGATCAACCTGCCACCGCTGATCAAGCTGCTTGGGCAGATCGTTGCGGCCATCATCGCCTACCGTGGCGGCGTCTCGATCAACGATCTGACACTGCCGTTGATCGGTGCGCTGCAGTTCACCGATGCGGCCGGACCGCTCTCGGTGATCTGGCTGGTCGCGTTGATGAACGTCGTCAACTTCAGTGACGGTGTGGACGGTCTGGCGGCTGGCGTTTGCACGATCGATGGGATCGCCTTTGCGGTGATCGCCTTCAGCCTGCAGGGAGGCGGCAGTGTGGCTGCGGTGCTGGCGGCGACCACAGCCGGCGCCTCGCTCGGCTTCCTGGTACACAACTTCCCGCCAGCCAAGATTTTCATGGGCGACACCGGTTCGAACCTGCTGGGCTACCTGATCGGTGCGGCCGCGATCATTGGCTCGTTGAAGACCACCGTGTCCGTGGCGCTGGCGCTGCCGCTGCTGATCCTGGCGGTCCCGTTCATGGACACCAGTTTCGTTGTGGCAAAACGTCTGAAATACCACCGGGCTCCGTGGAACGCTGACGCCAACCACTTCCATCACCGCATGGCTCGGATCGGCTTCAGTCCGCGACGCACGATCGTCTACCTCTACGCGTGGACGCTGATGCTCGCGGGTGTGGCAATCGCGTTGTGGTTTGTGCCATACCACACCGGTGACCCACACCGTCTCCTATGGAGCCTGGTGATGGGGGTGATCCTGCTGTTCGCCGCCGCCGCCAGCTTGTACCTGGTGTACGTGCTCGAGATCTTGAAGTTCAAGCTCGGACGCACCGACCAGTTGCGCGAAGCCTCACCTGGCACCAGCGAGCACGAGATCGACGCTCAGGTCAGACGTGACATCGAAACCGGTGAGTTTGAAGCGGTGAACCGCCATTGACGCGCTTTGAGCGGGTAGGTCTGGGGGCGGTCCTGACTCTGGTGGTCTGTGCTGGCATAGCGCGCTACGCAACCGGCGTGCCAGACGTGGCGGCCTTCAGCTTGGCGGCTTTGGCGCTCGCCGGCCAGGCCTGGGTGGTGTCGCAGGCTACGGAGCAGGTCGGGATGCGTCACGGCCCCGCAGTGACCGGCCTGCTGCAGTCGACCGTCGGGAACCTGCCTGAGTTCTTTGTCGTGATCTTTGCCCTGCAGGCACACGACACCACGGTTGCCGAGACGGCACTGATCGGGTCGGTGCTCGCCAATGCGCTGCTGGTCCTCGGTCTGGTGCTGGTCGCCGGGTCGGTAGGGGCACCGGGCGGGCTGATGCGGTTCAACGCCCGACTGCCAAAAGATGCGGCGACGCTGCTGCTGGTGGCGTCAATCACGATCGTGCTGATCGCGGTGGTCGCCCACGCGCATGGCGGTGCGGTCCCCCATGTGGAGGCGATCAGCCTGGTAGGAGCCGTGGCGTTGCTGGCCGCCTATGCGGTTTGGATGCGTCAGTACCTGCGCTCCGAGCGTTCCGTGGCAGCTGCGGGTGAGTCGCGGCGATTAGGGCTCTCGATGCCGATGGCCGTGGGACTTCTGGTCCTGGCAGGCGGCGGCTCGGCGCTTGTGTCTGACTGGTTCATTCACGCGCTTACGCCCGCGATCCACACCCTGCACCTCTCGCGGACTTTTGCCGGCATTGTGATCGTGGCGATCGCGGGCAACGCTGTCGAGAACGTGGCCGGGATCTACCTTGCCCGGCGCGGGCACCACGACCTGGCGATCGCGGTCGTCAAGAACTCGGTTGTGCAGATCGCCGCGTTCCTCTATCCGCTGCTGGTGCTGATCTCGTTGCTAACAGCAAGCCGTCTGACGCTCTCGATCCCGTCTGTTTGGGCTGCAGCACTGATCGGCACGGCCATCCTTGTTTGGCAAATCACCGGTGACGGCGAGGGGACAGTGTTTGAAGGCGTCGCCTTGATCGCCGTGTACCTGGTGGTGGCCGCAATCGCTGCCTTTTGAGTGAGGCGCCGAAGGCCCGTCTGATCGCATGTCCTATCACTAACCTGATGTTTACGTAAGCTCGGATCTCATGTAGGAGCGCCATGTCGTCAACCGCCACAAAGTCCATCGTTTAGGTCACTGTTCGTGTTTGTCTTGTGCTTGCGGCGGGTTCCGGGGAACTCGCCAGCCCCGGGAATCAGACCCATGCGCCGGCGCTGGTCAGCTGCAGGCCCCACGGCCAAGCGGCCGGAGCCCGGATTGGCAGCTTGGTGATGGCAGGTGTAGCCAACGGCCAGGATGAGCCCGAACCGCAGGGACGCACGATGCGCATCGGTGAGGTCGCGGAGCTGACCGGCGCCACAGCTCGCACGATCCGTTACTACGAGGAGATTGGTCTGCTGGCCGGTGGAACGGAGCGCCAACTGGGCAGGCACAGGTGTTATTCGGCCGCTGATGTTGAGCGTGTCAATGAGATCGTGCGGCTCAAGGGGCTGCTTGGCTTAAGCCTGGAGCAGCTCACCACTTTGCTGGAAGCGGAGACCGCACGTGCCGACATCCGCCGGGAGTTTTGCTCCACTCATGACCTGCGGCGCCAGCGCGAGCTGCTGCAGCGGTCAGGCGAACACATCTCCAGCCAACTGCGTCTGGTGCGCGGGCGGCTCGCCGAACTCGCCGCGCTTGAGCGCGACCTCACCCGGCGTGAGGCGGTGGTTCGCGAGAAGCTCCGGGCCGTCGATAGTGGCGCTGACGCGCGTTGATGGTTTGCGCCCATTCAGGCGCAAACGCGAGGAACCTCGGATCTGCCAGCGCTGACCGCAGGGCAGCGGCACCCTGCGGGTAACGCGACAGGTAGAACCGCGGGGAGTCGTCGTTGTAGACCAGCATCTGTGTGCGTGGGTGCTTACCGATCCACCGGAACAGTTCGCGCACCCACCCTGCATCATCCTGTCCCCATAGCGCGTACTCGCCAAACGCGAACGGTGCGTCAGGAAACCGCGCGTAGAAAGCAGTCAAAGGGATATCCATCTGAGCGGACTATATTGGGACCATGGTCGCCCGTCTTAAAGG
>JBMFHK010000028.1:0-26805 GCA_049976865.1 Solirubrobacteraceae bacterium
CCCCCGCTAGCTACGCGCTAAGCCGCCCCGCGCCGCAAAAGTGCGAAACCCGAGACTCAAAAGAATGCGGCAGAAAACCCAGGATGGTTCAGTTTGCGCATCTGAGCCCGGATCTCGCGGTCGAGCTACGGGTGTATGCGGGGCGTGGTCGAAGTCGTGCTATCAGGGTTGTCTTGACCTCAAACAGCACCGCGCCGATCATAAGTTTGCATGGGCTACCCCCGGGCAAAGCCGTGAACATGTGTGGTGCCTCACCGGGCATCAGGTCGATCAGCACTTCGCCAATCGCGCTCCCCTGGTGGTTTGGCGTTGTTGCCTGGCTCATGGTGTGTTTGTGCTGGGCACCTTCAACGCGTCTCACGCATGCGTTGCGGGTTGGATCTCGCCAAAGCCGCGAATCACCACGCGGATTGGCACCCGGAAGGTTGTGGGCTCGCTGGTACCGCCATCAAGGCGCTGGAACAGCCGCGCGGTGGCCAGGTGTCCCATCTGCTAGGTCCTGTGTGACTTCAACATTCTGACCGGGCACTTGCCTGATCGGCTCCAAGCGCCTACACTGCCTGCCGTCAGCCAATAGTCGTAGCCGCTTACCAGCCAGGGCCGCGCCACATACGCGGGCACCTGCAAGCGGGGTCCGTGAGAGTTCGACAGCCCTCCGCGCAGGGCATCGACGCTCTGTGCTATTTTTAATGGTCCGTGTGCGCGCGTCCTCAAAGAGGCGCCTCGCTCCACTCTCGCTTACCAGCGCCAACTACGGCAGAATCAGCAGTGGCGTTGGGATGTGTATCCGGAGTCTCAGGCTGCCGCTCCAAAGCTTGCTCGTACGCGATCGCTCGTCTTCCCATCGGCCCGAGGAGTCGCCGTCTTGGCTACCGCTGAAGCCCCCCGGACGCGCCGGAGTTTTGCGCGCCTGAACCAGGTTCTTGAAGTTCCCAACCTCATTGACATCCAGCGCAGCTCGTTTGAGTGGCTGACCGAGCCCCAGGGCGGCGGACTGCGCGAGACGATTGACGACGTATCGCCGATCGAGGACTACACGGGCAACCTCGCCGTGCAGTTCGGGGAGTTCCAGTTTGATGAGCCGATCGCCAGCATTGAGGAGTGCCGCGAGAAAGATCTCACCTACGCGCGCCCGATGACGGTGACCGTCTCGTTCGTCAACCGTGAGACCGGGGAGATTCGCGAGCAGTCCGTCTTTATGGGTGATTTTGCGTGGATGACCGAGCGCGGCACGTTCATCATCAACGGCACTGAGCGCGTCGTGGTCACGCAGCTGGTGCGTTCCCCAGGCGCCTACATCATGGAGCCCAAGGACCGGGAGAAGCAGGTTTTCATCGCCAATCTTATGCCTGCCCGCGGCTCGTGGCTTGAGCTTGAGATTGACAAGAAGGGCCGCGTCTACGTGCGCATCGACCGCAAGCGCAAGCTGCCGGTGACCGTGCTGTTGCGCGCGATGGGCTATGTCTCCGATGAGGAGATCCTGGACCTTTTTAACAACTCGCTCTACATTCGCCTGACGCTCGAGGCTGACGCTGAGGTGATGCGCACCGAGGAGGGTGCGCTGATCGAGCTGTTCAAGAAGCAGAGGCCTGGTGAGCCGCCGTCAGTAGACGCTGCACGTTCGCTGCTCAACCAGCTGTTCTTCGACCCCAAACGCTACGACCTCACCCGCGTGGGTCGTTACAAGCTCAACAGCCGCCTTGGGTTGGACGTCGATCTGGACTCCCGCACCCTTACGCACGAGGACATCATCGCCCTGATCAAAGAGCTGATCTCGCTGCCGAGGCTGCTTGGCATGTCTGAAACTCCGGAGAATGAGGCCAAGGACTACGCGGCGGAGGCTGCTGACATCCCGCGGGACAACATTCTGGACCGGCTCGATGAGTACGAGCACTTCGGCAACCGCCGGCTGCGCACGGTCGGCGAACTCATCCAGGAAGCGTTCCGCATCGGCCTTTACCGGATGGAGCGGGTTGTGCGTGAGCGGCTCACCACCGAGGATGCGGAGACGATCACGCCGCAGACGATCGTCAACATCCGGCCTGTCGTGGCTGCCCTCAAGGAGTTCTACGGGTCCTCCCAGCTTTCGCAGTTCATGGACCAGACCAACAGCCTGTCCGGTCTCACGCACCGTCGTCGCCTGTCAGCGCTCGGTGCCGGCGGATTGACGCGCGAGCGAGCCCCGATCGAGGTCCGTGACGTGCACCCCACGCACTACGGTCGCATGTGCCCGATTGAGACTCCCGAGGGCCCCAACATTGGCCTGATCGGCTCGCTTTCAGCCTACGCCGAGATCTCGGAGCACGGCTTTGTGACTACGCCCTACCGGGTCGTCAAGAACGGTGTGGTCACCGACGAGGTTGTTCACATCGACGCCACCCAGGAAGAACCGCTCAAGATCGCCCAGGCCAACGCCGAGGTTGACCAGAACGGCCGTCTGACCGGCGATGAGATCCTCTGCCGCACCCAGGCCGGACAGTACGTGACGGTGTCCGCTGAAGAGGTCGACCTGATCGACGTGTCGCCGCAGCAGGTCTGGTCAGTGGCCACGGCGATGATTCCGTTCCTTGAGCATGACGACGCCAACCGTGCGCTGATGGGCTCCAACATGCAACGCCAGGCGGTGCCGCTGTTGGTTGCCGACGCCCCGCTGGTTGGCACCGGCATGGAGTACCGCGCCGCGATTGACACCGGTGACGTTGTGCTCGCCAAAAGCGAGGGCGTTGTCTCCTACGTGGACGCTGAGCGGATTGTTGTCGACCGCAAGGACGGCGGGCAAGACGAGCATCTCCTGCACAAGTTCATGCGCTCCAACCAGGCGACGCTGATTCATCAGAAGGCAATTGTCAACGTGGGTACGCAGGTGGTGGAGGGCACCGTGCTGGCTGATGGCTCCTCCAGCGACCAGGGTGAGATGGCGCTCGGCAAGAACCTGCTGGTCGCGTTCATGTCCTGGGAGGGCTACAACTTTGAGGACGCGATCATCCTTTCAAATCGCCTGGTTCAGGATGACGAGCTGACCTCGATCCACGTCGAGGAGTATGAGATCGACGCTCGCACCACCAAGCTCGGTGATGAGGAGATCACCCGTGACATCCCGAACCGCAGCGAGGAGTCGCTGCGCAACCTGGATGACCGGGGCATCGTCCGGATCGGCGCCGAGGTCCAGTCTGGCGAGCTGCTGGTGGGCAAAGTCACGCCCAAGGGCGAGACCGAGCTGACCGCCGAAGAGAAGCTCATCCGCGCGATCTTCAAGGAGAAGGCGCGGGAGGTGCGTGACACCAGCCTCAAGGTCCCGCACGGTGAAGGTGGCGTTGTGATCGACGTCAAGACTTTCAACCGTGACCACGGGGATGACCTGCCGCCCGGTGTCAACGAGCTGGTGCGTGTGTTTGTCGCCAAAAAGCGCAAGATCTCGGAGGGCGACAAGCTGGCGGGGCGCCACGGCAACAAGGGCGTGATCTCCAAGATTGTGGATATTCAGGACATGCCGTTTCTGGAGGACGGCACGCCCGTTGACGTGATTCTCAACCCGCTTGGTGTGCCGAGCCGCATGAACCTCGGTCAGATCCTGGAAACTCACCTTGGCTGGGTCGCCGCCAATGGCTGGTATAACGACGGCTCCCGCGCCAAGGCGGAAGCCAAGCTGGTGGCCCGCAACGCCACCGACGGGGCTGCGCCGAAGGTCTACACCGCCACGCCGGTCTTTGACGGCGCGCGGGTCACAGACGTGGATCTCGCGTTGGTGCAGTGGCAGCGCGAGCACACCGCGCGGGGCGGCAAGATTCACATGGACGTCGATGAGTCGCGTCGGCCCGGTGAGCAAGCCTCCGGCAAGGTCCGGCTGTTCAACGGCCGCACCGGTCAGCCGTTTGCCCAGCCGGTGACGGTTGGCTACATGTACATCCTTAAGCTGCACCACTTGGTGGACGACAAGATCCACGCTCGCTCCACCGGGCCTTACAGCCTCGTGACTCAGCAGCCGCTGGGCGGCAAAGCACAGTTTGGCGGCCAGCGGTTTGGGGAGATGGAGGTTTGGGCGCTGGAGGCCTACGGTGCCGCCTACACCCTGCAGGAGATGCTGACGATCAAATCCGATGACACGGTCGGCCGGGTCAAGGCTTACGAGGCGATCGTCAAGGGTGAGAACATCGCCGAACCATCAATTCCGGAGTCGTTCAAGGTTCTGCTCAAGGAGATGCAGTCGCTGGCGCTTGACGTCAACGTCGTCTCTGAGGAGGGCGAGCGGGCCGAGATACGTGAAGACGACGACGACCTGTTGCGCGCCGCTGAGGAGCTTGGCATCGACCTGTCTGGCGTGCGTTCCAACGACGGGGCCGCGGACGAGTCGGTTGAGCATGAGGGTGAGACTCTCGAAGCCTCTGCCGAGGATGTCGAGCTGGAGGATGATGCCCTCCAATCCGGTGAACAGCTGGAGGAGGACGACTTTGCTTCAGCGGTCGATCCGATGCTCGACCCGCAGATCGGGCCTGGTGAAGCTGAGGGCGTGTTGGAAGAAGACGAGGCATAAGGGGTACATCAGATGATCGACATCAATAATTTCGACGCCATCGAGATCGGCCTCGCTTCCAGCAAGCAGATCCGCTCTTGGAGCTTCGGTGAGGTCACCAAGCCTGAGACCATCAACTACCGCACGCTGAAGCCGGAGAAGGACGGCCTGTTCTGCGAGCGGATCTTTGGCCCCACCAAGGATTGGGAGTGCTACTGCGGCAAGTACAAGCGCGTCCGGTACAAGGGCATCGTCTGCGAGCGCTGCGGTGTCGAGGTGACCCGTTCCAAGGTGCGCCGGGAGCGGATGGGTCACATAGATCTGGCCGCCCCGGTGAGCCACATCTGGTTCTTTAAGGGTGTGCCCAGCCGGATCGGCTACCTGCTGGACATGGCGCCCAAGGAGCTTGAGAAGGTCCTTTACTTTGCCGCCTCGATGGTGACCTGGGTCGATGAGGAGGCGCGCGAGCGTGACCTGGACAGCCTGCAGGAGGAGGTCAACAAGGTTCTTGACAGCTATGCGGCTGAGAAGCAGGAGCGGGTCCTTGAGCTCAATGAGTCGATGGAGCACCGAATCGACTACATCGAGACCGCCAAGCTGCCGCGCGGCTTCTCAGACGATGACCACCTATGGGCGGACACGCTCGACGTCAACGTCGCCAAGCTCTCCCAGCAAGAGCGCACCAAGCTCATCAAGGAGACGCGCAAGAGCTTGCAGGCCGACATTGACGACACCGAAGCCTACATTGAGGACGCCGCTGAGCGCGTCCGCCAGGTGTGGGAGCTGTTCAAGACCATGCGGGCCAAGGACATCGTCAACGATGAGACGCTGTTTCGCGAGTTGAAGGACCGTTTCGGTTCGTCGTTCGGTTTCGGTGAGTACTTCCGTGGCGGGATGGGCGCCGAGGCGGTGCGAGACCTGCTACGGCAGGTCGACCTCGAGGCTGAGGCCGCAGACCTCCAGGACCAGGTCAAGAACGGCAAGGGCCAGAAGCAGGCTCGCGCTGTCAAACGCCTGAAGGTCGTAAACGCGTTTCTGTCGTCCGGCAACAAACCGGAGATGATGATTCTGGAGGCGGTTCCGGTGATTCCGCCGGAACTGCGTCCGATGGTGCAGCTCGACGGTGGCCGCTTCGCCACCTCCGACCTCAACGACCTCTATCGGCGCGTGATCAACCGCAACAACCGGCTCAAGCGGCTCCTGGACCTTGGTGCGCCGGAGATCATCGTCAACAACGAGAAGCGGATGCTGCAGGAATCCGTCGACGCGCTGTTTGACAATGGCCGTCGCGGCCGCCCGGTCACCGGGCCGGGCAACCGTCCGCTGAAATCCCTCTCGGACATGCTCAAGGGCAAGCAGGGCCGGTTCCGGCAGAACCTGCTGGGCAAGCGGGTCGACTACAGCGGCCGCAGCGTGATCGTCTCAGGGCCCTGGCTGAAACTGCACCAGTGCGGGCTGCCGAAGCTGATGGCGCTGGAGCTGTTCAAGCCGTTCATCATGGCTCGCCTGGTTGAGCGTAAATCCGCTCAGAACATCAAGGCCGCCAAAAAGATGGTCGACTCGATGATCCCCGAGGTCTGGGACGTGCTTGAAGAGGTCATTCGCGAGCACCCCGTCCTGCTCAACCGTGCTCCGACCCTGCACCGCCTGGGTATTCAGGCCTTTGAACCGGTGCTGGTTGAAGGCAAGGCGATCCAGGTCCACCCGCTGGTTTGCCACGCTTTCAACGCGGACTTTGACGGCGACCAGATGGCGGTTCATCTCCCGCTCAGCGCAGAGGCGCAGGCGGAGGCCAGAATCCTGATGCTCTCAGCCAACAACATCCTCTCCCCGGCGCACGGCGCGCCGCTGGCCGTTCCGGCTCAGGACATGGTGCTTGGCGCCTACTACCTGACCTACGGCCCGGATGCGTCGGAGCTTGAGAAGATCGACCCGGACACCCATGATCCGCGTCCGCATGCGTTCCGCACGGCCCAGGAGGCTGAGTGGTCCTATGAGCACGGTGTGGTCGGTTTGCATGACATCGCTGAGTTCCGGTCGCACGAGTCTGACCGTGGCCATGTGCTCACGACTGTCGGAAGGATCATCTACAACGACAGGATTGAGCGCGCCGTTGAAGCGGCCATGGGCGAGGACTTCGACCCGGGCAAGTATGAGTTCGTCAACCGGTCCATGAAGAAGAAGGACACCACCCGGCTGGTCGATGATCTCGTCCAGGCTTACGGCGCCCCTTCAATCAGCCAGGTGCTCGACGCATTCAAGGACATCGGCTTTCAGTACGCGACCCTGGCCGGTGTGACCGTCTCCAAGAATGACGTGCAGACCCCGCCAAACAAGCAGGAGATCCTCGCCCGTTACGACGAGCGTCTGGCCGAGATTGACCAGCAGTACTACAACGGCGAGATGGATCCGGAGGAGCGCCACGAGGCGGTGACCGGCCTGTGGAACGAGGCCACCGACGAGGTGGCTCAGGCGATGGTCGACCACCTTGACGAGCTCAATCCGATTTTCATGATGGCCAACTCTGGGGCTCGCGGCTCGTTTCAGCAGATCCGCCAGCTGGCCGGTATGCGAGGCCTGATGGCCAACCCTAAGGGTGAGATCATCGAGCGTCCGATCAAGTCCAACTTCATGGAGGGTCTTGACGTCCTTGAGTACTTCATCTCCACTCACGGCGCCCGCAAGGGTCTGGCCGACACGGCGCTGCGCACCGCGGACTCCGGCTATCTGACACGGCGCCTGGTAGACGTCGCCCAGGATGTGATCATCCGGCAGGAGGACTGCGGCACCCTCGAGTACATCGGCGCACCCGTCTTCAAAACCGAGATTGACCCTGAGAGCCGCCGCCCGCGCCCCACCAACGAGCCCAATGACAACCTGATTGGCAGGATCGCGGCCAGGCCGATCACCGGGCCCAGCGGCGAGGTGATAGTTGAGCAGGGCGCTCAGATTGACCGGGGCGAGCTGGCCACGCTGGTGCAGGTCTTCGCAGACGCCGGTGAGGCTGGCGAAGTGATCCGCGTGCCGGTTCGGTCGGTGCTGAAGTGTGAGGCGCCAAGTGGTGTCTGCCAGGCCTGTTACGGGCGCTCCATGGCGACCGGCAAGCTTGCGCAGATCGGCGACGCGGTCGGGATCATCGCCGCACAGTCGATCGGTGAGCCTGGCACCCAGCTGACGATGCGCACGTTCCACACCGGTGGCGTGGCGGGCGCGGACATCACGCACGGCCTGCCCCGCGTGGTTGAGCTGTTCGAGGCGCGTAAGCCCAAGGGTCTTGCGCGCATGGCTGAGGCCTCCGGTACGGTTACGATCGAGGACGCTGACAAGTCGGTCACGGTCGTGATCACCGACGCGGCGGGTGAGGAGCACCGCTACCAGTTCCCTCGCCGCACGCTGCTGTATGTGCGTGACGGTGAACACGTGGAGGTTGGCAAACCGCTCAACGAGGGGTCCCTCTACCCCCACGAGATCCTCGCCCACGGCGGCAAGGACCAGGAGGAGCGCCGCACCGAGACCGAGCTGTACCTGGTGCACGAGGTCCAGGAGGTCTACAAGTCCCAGGGCGTGGACATCAACGACAAGCACATTGAGCTGATCGTCCGGCAGATGATGAAGAAGGTGCGTGTTGACCAGAAGGGCGACACGGACCTGCTTCCCGGTCAGTACGTTGACCGCCATGAGTACGCGCGGATCAACGCCCGGGTTATGGAGCAGGGCGGCGAGTCTGCACAGGCTGAGGAGATCATTCTCGGCATCACCAAGGCGTCACTGAACACCGACTCCTTCCTGTCGGCAGCCTCCTTCCAGGAGACCACCAAGGTGCTGACTGACGCTGCGCTCGAGGGCAAGGTTGACCGGCTGCACGGTCTCAAAGAGAACGTCATCATCGGCAAGCTGATCCCGGCTGCGACCGGCCTGAAACGCTACCGGCGGATTGAGATCGAGCCGGCGGAGCCGCTGCCGCGCGGGATCGACGAGGTCGGCCTGCTCGACAGCGACGATTTGGCTGCTGAGCTGGGCCTCTCTGGCGGCGAAGGTTTGGAGGGCTTCGGTGGCCTGGCCGCAGACCTCTCAGATCTTGAACAGATCGGCAACTTCGACTCATCGTTTGGTTTCGGCGACGAGTTTGCCGATCTGGACCTCCCCGGCGATGACATCGCCGACCCGGAGGGCTCCGACGACTGAGGTTTGCGCTCTGCCCGGGGCCGGTGGTCGCGCTCGACCACCGGCCCCGCCGCCGCGTTACGCTCGACCACCAGTCCTGCTGCCGCTTTACGCGGCGCTCGTGAAGCTTGGCAGCTGGAGGTGGCTGAGCATTGGTGTTGCTGCGCGGATTGGGGCGGCCTGCTGATGCGGTTTGCGCAGCGGCAAGGTGTGCCTGAGACGCATGCACGCTGGCGTTACGTCAGACCGTTTTGGTGCCGATAAGCGTGTGCGGCGAGTATGCAAGATGTCCTCTCATCAAGATGGGTCCAGTACCCGAGGGCGGTGCGCTGGATCTGGTATGTGACTGCGGTGGTGGTTCTCATCGCCGCGGCGTTTGCCTTCACCCAGCTGGCCACCAGGAGTGAGCATCGCGATTACAGCGCCGAGCGTTTAGCGACCCAGGTCAGCAGCGCTGATGGCCAGGTTGAGGCGGCGATCTGGCGGACGGTCGCCTACTACTCGGTTTACATTGGGGGCCGTTCGGCTGTGCAGGTGCCGGTCGCCACTCTGATGGCCCCTGTGGCGGCGGATTCTTCGGGGATGGCCGCGAAGATCCAGCAGGTGCGCAGCTACGATCCGGCCGGTGCGCAGCTACTTTCGTCGGCGCTTCAAGCGCTGCAGGTTGCCGCGCACCATCTGGGTAAAGCTGTTGGTGACCGGCGGCCACGCGCCCAAGCGGTTGTGCTGAACATCACTGCGCGCGTGGTGCCGGCTGTGGATCGCCTCGCCGCCGCTGCACACGCGGTGGTCACGCAGGAGCTGAGCGCCGCACAGGCAAACGCCAACCGCGCGGATCTGCTGCTGTACCTTTTTTTGGCGGCGGGCTTGCTGCTGCTTGTCGCGCTGGTCGTCCACGGTGGCGACGTGCGTACCGCGGCTACCCAGAAGCAAGCTGACCGGCGCCTGGAAAGCCTGCTTGACAGTTTGAGCGATATTGTCATAACGCTCGACTCTGAGCACCAGGTGTTGTGGTGTTCAAGCTCCGGTGCCCGAGCGCTTGCCGCGGGCGATGGAATCGTTGGCAGGCACTTCTGCGCGCTTGCCGCCGACGGCGACCAGGATGAGCTTCACCGCCATCTGCTGGACGGCGTCGAGCGAGCCATTGACGAGCGGATGGTCGTGCGGTTGGCCGACCGGGCTGGCAGTCTCCGCTCCTACGAACTTGCCGCCGACCACGTCAGCGCCGGCGCTTCTCAACTGCCCGGCCTGACTTTGAGCTTGCGTGATGTGACTGAGCGCCTTGCGCTCGAGCAACGGCTTCGGCATGAGGTCAGTTATGACGCCATCACGGGTCTGGCCGGTCGGGTCCTGTTTGACAACCGGGTGGTGCGGCGCTGCGAATCGCTCACTAGTGATGACCGCGGCCGTGCTGCTGTGCTGCTGTTTGACCTGGACGACTTTAAGACGATCAACGACAGCCTCGGCTACTCGCTGGGTGACGCGTTGTTGGGTGCGGTTGGTGGGCGGCTCGCTGCGGCGGTTGGCGGCGCGGACACGGCGGCGCGGATGGGCGGCAACGAGTTTGGCGTGCTGCTTGACAGCGTTGGCAGTGACCAGGAAGCGACGGAGAAGGCGTTTGGCTTGCGAGATTTGCTGAGCGAGCTATATCTGGTTGGCGGGCGCGAGCTGCACGTTACTTTGTCGGTCGGCGTGGCGGTGAGCACCGGCGGGGAGGCGGGCTATGACCTGGTGCGCCACGCCGCCGTGGCGCTTCACGCTACAAAGGCGGCTGGCAGGCGCACTGTCACCGTATATGACCCGGGGATGAGTGAGCGGGCGCGGACGCGGCTGGGACTGGTTGAGGAGTTTCCCCTTGCGCTGCAAAGCGGCCAGTTTGAGCTGGATTACCAACCGATAGTTGATCTGCGCAGCGGGGCGCTGCTCGCTGTGGAGGCGCTGGTGCGCTGGGCTCATCCACGGCGCGGACGCCTCTATCCGGCCGACTTCATTGGCTATGCGGAGGAGACTGGGCTGATCTGCGAGCTTGGTGAATGGGTGCTGAACACGGCCTGCGCCCAGGCGGCGCGGTGGTGGTCGCGGTATCCGGACCGCGACCTGCACGTCAACGTCAATGTCTCTCCCGTGCAGCCGAGTGACTCACCAGTGAGAGCCTTCGTTGCGCACGCCCTGGGCCGGACCGGCCTGCCGCCACATCTGCTCGTGCTGGAGATCACCGAGAGCGCGCTGCCGTCGCAAGGGCAAGACATTGTCGAGATCATGCGAGTGCTGCGCTCACTGGGTGTGAAGACCGCTCTGGATGATTTCGGCACCGGCTACTCGGCGCTTGCACGGCTGCACGAATATCCGCTGGACATTCTCAAGATCGACCGCTTCTTTGTGACGGACAGCGAAACCGACCAGGCCAAGCGCCAGTTGGTTGGCAGTGTGGTTGAGCTTGGCCATGCTCTTGGGCTGAGAGTTGTCGTGGAGGGTGTTGAGCACAGGGACCAGCTCGGCTGGCTGCGCTCGGCCAATGTCGACGCTGTCCAGGGGTTTGTGTTTGCCAGACCGATGCCCGCCAAGCAGATCACCACGCTTTTGGCCCAGGGTGCGGCGCCTTTCGCGAAGTGGCTCTGAACGCTAGCGGCGGCGGCCTATCTGCCTGCTTTAGTCTGCCGGAGATGTCCAGTGGTCTTCACGCATGAGGTCTACCCGAGCTTGGTTGGCGTCTGTGATGACAGTGCTTGCGAGCGCGGCGATCCTCACGGCGCTGCTGGCGGCCCCCGCACGCGTACTCACCAGCCCGACGGCCTTTTCAGCCCGTGCGCTGCGTGTGGTGCATGCTGGCGCGGTGCATTTGCTGATGGTCAACACCGTCACCGCACAAGTCGCAGACCTGGTGCCTGGAGCGCCTGGCCTGCGGCCACTCATCAACGGCGCCGTGACCGAGGCGCTCGCTAGCCGCCCCGTGACCGATGAGCTGCGTGCAGCGGCGGGTTCTCTGCAGGCGCAACTGGCCTCGGGCCAGGCGACCACCCTGACCGTTGCTCTGCCGGGCGTTGGCTCGCAGCTCGCTTCGACGGTCGGCTCGGTCAGCCCGCTGCTGGCGGGTGTGGTCAGCCACGTCGGCACGATCACGGTGCTGAACGTCGGACTGCCGCCGACGCTTAGCCGCCTGGCCGCGGACCTTCAGCACGTCGGCCAGGATGCGTCACTGTTTTGGGTGCTGGCTGCTGCTCTGGTCGCGCTGGCGTTGACGCTCTCACCCGATCGGCGGCGCACACTTTTTCGCTTGGGTGTCGGGGCGCTGATCGCAGGCGTGACTGTTGTGGTCCTGTACCTGGTCGGCCGAGTCGCTGTGGTCGGCGCGTTCTCGACACCAGCGACCCGCACGCTGGCGCGCGTCGCTTTCAGTGTGTACCTGGGTAGCCTTGAGCGTTCTGGGCTGGCTGTTGCCGCGGGTGGTGCTGGCGCTGTTGTGCTGGCAGTGGCGCTGCGCCCGCGGCGGCGTGCGAGACGGTCTTACGCGTGATCGTCGTCTCGCGGCGCGGCACTGAATCCGCCCTGTTCGGACGGCAGAGCCCACAAGTTGTCCGTGGTTGCTGGCCGCTTGGCCATTATGTACAAAGACATGGTATGCAGAAGCGCCAAGTGGCACTATTGACATATGGCCTTTCTGGATATCCTTGTACAAAACGGTACGAGTCCGTAGCGCTACTCGGCGCAGATTGGAGAGAGGGACTCGTTTAGGAGGATTCATGGCCATCACGGCTAGTAGTGAGCCTGCCGGCAGGTCTGTAGCTAACATGCACCAGCTCCAAGAGCAAGCGCGCAAGCATCTCTGGATGCACTTCACCCGCATGGGTGAGTATGGCGAAGACCACGAGATCCCGATCATGGTCCGTGGTGAGGGCTGCTATGTGTGGGACAGCAACGGCAAGCGTTACCTCGATGGGCTTGCGTCACTGTTCTGCGCAAACATTGGACACGGGCGCGGCGATGTTGCGCAGGCCGGCGCTGACCAGGCGGCGCAGCTTGAGTACTTCTCCACTTGGTCATATGCGCATCCGCCCACGATCGAGCTTGCCCGCCGCATCGCGGAGCTGGCGCCCGGAGACCTCAACCGGGTGTTTTTCACCAACAGTGGCAGCGAGGCGGTGGAGACGGCGCTGAAGATGTCGCGCCAGTACCACAAGCTCACCGGCAACCCACACAAGTACAAGGTGGTTGCGCGGGAGATCGCGTATCACGGAACTACCTTTGGCGCACTGTCGGCGACCGGCCTGCCGGACTACAAAACCCCGTTTGAGCCGTTGACTCCGGGCGCTGTCCACGTGCCCGGGCCGAACATGTACAGACTGGAACCGGGACACGATCCAAGTGAGTGGGCGGAAGCGATCGCGAACAAGATCGAGTCGGAAGGCCCCGACACGGTCGCGGCCGTGATCCTGGAGCCGGTGCAGAATGCCGGTGGCTGCCTGGTGCCGCCCGACGGCTACTTTGACCGCGTCCGCGAGATCTGCGACGAGTACAACGTGCTGTTGATCTCCGACGAGACGATCTGTGCCTGGGGCCGTCTTGGCGAGTGGTTCGGCTCGCTGCGCCTGAACTACCAGCCGGACATCATCACCACTGCCAAGGGCCTGACCGGCTCCTATGCGCCGATGGGCGCAACCATCGCCTCTGACCGGGTTGCAGAGCCGTTCATGAAGGGCACCAACTCGTTCCTGCACGGCTCGACCTGGGGCGGGCACCCGGTGGCCGCTGCCATCGCGCTCGCCAACCTGGACGTCTTTGAAAAAGAGGGGCTGCTGGCTCACGTGCGCGCCAACGAGGGCAACTTCCGCGAGGCCCTAGAGTCGCTCAGCGACCTCCCGATCGTCGGCGACGTGCGTGGCATGGGCTACTTCTGGGCCATTGAGCTGGTGAAGGACAAGGAGACCAAGGAGACCTTCAACGCTGAGGAATCCGAGGTTCTGCTGCGCGGTTACCTCTCTGAGGAAATGTTCCGGCGCGGTTTGATCTGCCGCTCTGATGACCGTGGCGACCCGGTGGTCCAGTTCTCCCCGCCGCTGGTTGCCGGGCCGGAGCAGTTCGCTGAGATAGTGGCGGTTATGCGCCCGGTCCTTGAAGAGGCCGGCCGTCGCATGCACCTGAGCTAGCGCCCTCGGCTCACAGACGACTACACGGAGATGGCAGGTGCTCACCGTTCGCGAACTGATCGCAGAGTTCGATGTAACTCTGCTGGCTGGTGAGAGCGGTCTGGACCTGCCGATCCGTTGGGTTCACATATCAGAGCTGCCAGATCCGACCACCTGGCTGTCAGGCGGTGAGGTGCTCCTGACCACCGGCATGGCGCTTGACACCGTGGAGCGCCAGCGGCAGTACGTGGAGCTTCTGACCGACCACCAGCTGGCGGCGTTGGGCTTCGGGATCGGTTTCCAGCACGAAAGCGTGCCTGAGCCGTTGCTTGAAGTTGCTCGTGAACGGGACTTTCCCGTGTTTGCGATCCCCTACGAGCTGCCGTTTATCGCAATAACTGAGGCGGCGTTCTCAAAGCTCGTCAACGAGCAGTACTCGATCCTGCGCCGCGCCATGGCGGCGCAGGAAAGGCTGGAACGCGTGGTTCTCTCGGAACGGGGCCTTGAAGCGTTGGCGGCCACGCTCGCTGCGCTGGTTGGCGGGACCGTGCAGATTTTTGACGGGCGAGGCCAGCTGCTTGTCGCCCATGACTTCCGTCGTCCTCTCCCGGAGGCAGAGCGGCTGCGGGTGAGCGCGTCTGTGCGTGAACGGATCGACCGTCGAGCGCACGTTCAGTTCATGCCGGCGCTTGAGGATCCCAGCCGTGGGCTGGTGATTCCGGTTGTGTCTGAGGTCCACGGCGTGGGTGGGCCGGCCGCCCCGGAGGCGTGGCTCGCGGCCGTCAAGGACGCTGCGCCGCTTTCTGACTTTGATCGGCTGGCGCTGCGTCAGGCGGTGACGATCGTGGCGCTTGAGCTGCTGCGCGAGCGGGTCGTGGGTGACACTGAGCGCCGTCTGGCCGGCGACGTGCTCGCCGGCCTGCTGGCCGGCGAGCTCACCGGCAATGATCTGGAGCGCCGTCTTGAGCCGTTCGGTCTGCGCGACCGCGTGAGCGCTTTGGCGCTGCCGAAACCGTCCAGCGCAAAACGTGGCAGCGTAGCGGTGTCAATGGCGGAGAGCGCGTTGGCGTCGGCGTTGCGCGCTGAGGCGACCCCTGCTCTGGTAGCGACCAACGGACAGGTGGTGGCGTTGATTCCGGGCATGGAGGATGAGCAGCTGTTTGCGCTTGCTGCGCGTGTCGCCAGCCGCGTGCGCAGCGAACTGCCCGACCAGGACGTCCGGGTCGGCGTTGGCCGTGCGGTTGCTGGCGGTGACGCGCGCCGCAGCTACCATGAAGCACGTTGCACCCTTGAGGCGGCTTCCTTGGGGCTGGGCCCAGAAGCGGCGGTCGCCACGTATCGTGATCTCGGCTCCTTCCAGCTGTTGCTTTCACTCCAGGAGGGTGAGGCGCTGAAACTGTACTGCGACTCAATCCTCGGTCCGATTGAACGCAGCGAGGGGTACTACGGTGGCGAACTGATGCGCTCTCTGGAGGCTTTCATAGAGGAGAACGGCCAGTGGGAACGGGCTGCCAAGCGGCTTTTCTGCCACCGCCACACCTTGCGTTACCGGATCCGGCGCGTTGAGGAGCTTACCGGACGGGATCTGAGTTCGGCTCGCGACAGGATCGAGTTCTGGCTGGCTCTGCGTGGTCGCGAGCTGGTGCACTGAGAAGTCGACCGTCGGCGCCTTGTGCCCCGGCCGAGTGGCCCTCGCGCCGCGGTCGGCATCTGTGAGAGCCGTTGTACCGGTTGCGTTTTTGGTCAGGCGATTTTGCCGGTGCTGCGAGCGGACCGCAGGATGATTCGCGTCTCCGTGCGGGCCATCCCTTCGCTGCGGATGGCGCGGACCGTCTGATCCAGGTCGTCGGCGCCGCGGCAGGCGACCTTGACGTGGTAATCAAAGCGTCCCGTGACAAACGTGACCTCCTGGACCGCCGGCATCGCCAAGATCGTCTTCTCAAACTGTTCAGATGGCGTGGTTGAGACCAGCGCCACGTCGATGAACGCGTTGAGCGAGCGGCCGACATTGGCCAGGTTAACCAGCGCGGTGAAACCGCTGATGACTCCGGAGCGCTCCAGCCGGCGCACGCGGTCGGCGGCGCCGTGCGGACTCAACCCGACCTCTTTGCCGAGGTCTGCAAATGACATCCGGCCGTCAGCCACCAGGGCGTTGAGGATATGGAAGTCGGTCGCGTCCAAACCTGACGCGTCTGAACCCGACGAGTTCAAGACTGATGATTCCATGCTGACAGTCTCCTGGCGCTTTCAGTTCAACCCAGCAAAAACTGCATTATCGCTGGCCCAGGGCGGCATTCAGCAGGTTTCTGGAAGGTTTGCCGGGACTGTGCAAACGACCTGCCAGGTACTACGTAGTGTTGTCACAGCACCATGCAAACAGTCTGCTCAGTATTACGCCACAGTTTCCGGTAATTCGCACGGATGAGGTGATTGACGGCTCAGCGTTGACTTCATTGTGTACAGGAGGTCAACCAAATGGTCGTTGACGAGCAGGTCATTACTACCGGTTTGGATGAGGCGGCAATCCGCCGAATCGTCCGTTCGGAACTTGAGAAGGCTGGCTCCGATCCCGCTTCAAAACGGGCGGCGTTCATCGCATCCAAGGGAACACTCGACTGGGCGTACCCGCCCCTGATTCTGGCAACGGCAGCCGCCGCGGCAGGACTTGAAGCGTCGATTTTCTTCACCTTTTACGGGCTCAACATCGTCCACAAGGACTTTGAGCGCCTGCTGAAGGTCGCTGCGGTGGGAAACCCAGCGATGCCCAAGCCGATGCCGATCCCGGAGATGGTCATGGGGCTGCCCGGGATGGAGCACATTGCAACCCGGATGATGAAGGCGAAGTTCCATGATCAGAACGTCGCTGGCATCGCGGAACTGCTGGAGGCTGCAAGGGAGCTGGACATTCGTCTGATCGCGTGCCAGATGACGATGGACGTGTTTGGCTACAAGCAGGAGGACTTCATTGAGGGTGTCGAGTTCGGAGGGGCTGCCACCTTCCTGGCCGACGCACAGAACGCGCACATCACGATGTTTGTATAGGAGACGGAGACGTAAATGCCCGACACACAGATCCATGCGGATCAAGAAGTTGACGCCCGCAAGCTTTCATGTCCGATGCCCGTGGTCAAGCTGGCCAAGGCGATGAAGACACTTCAACCCGGCCAGACCCTCAAGCTGGTGGCCACCGACCTCGGTGCTACTGCTGATGTGCCGGCTTGGTGCGGCAGCACCGGCAACACGTTGCTGGAATCGCACGAGGAGGCCGGCGAGCTGGTCTTCTACGTTCGTAAAGAGGAGGCGTAGCCGCCATGGCTGACACGGAGCGGCTTTTTCTGATGGTCACCCACGGTCCCGAGGACCCTGAGTTGGCGATTCTCCCGTTTGCTCTGGCCGGCGCGGCGGTGGCATCAGACGTAGAGGTAGTCATGGGCTTTCAGTCTGAGGGCTGCGAGCTTATGAAAAAGGGTGTCGCCGAAACCGTGTCAGCGCCAGAGTTCGCCCCGCTGGGCGAGCTGGTGCCGATGATTCAGGAGATGGGCGGCAAGTTTTTGGTGTGTGCGCCGTGTGTGAACAGTCGCGGACTCACTGAGGACGACCTGATCGACGGCGTCGAGGTCGTCGCCGCCGCGCGTTTTGTAGCCGAGATTATGCCCTCAGACCACGCCCTTGTCTATTAGGAGATTACCCAGATGACGACTGTAATGAATGAAACCGAGCTTGAAGCGCTCACCGCTGCCAAGACCGTCGATGCCCGTGGGGCTGCCTGCCCTGGGCCGCTGCTTGAGGCCAAGAAGGCGATGGGCACGGTGACCGTGGGTGACGTTGTTGAGCTGTGGTCCACCGACTCACAGACCAAAAACGACGTGCAGGCTTGGGCTGGCAAGGTCGGCCATGACTTCCTTGGCGTGGCGCCAACGGATAGTTATGAGCGCGTCTTTGTCCGTCGCCAGAAGTAGAGTTGACCATGGCGGCCACTGAAACTGCGGCGCCGGTATCCGGCGCCGCGGCTGACGCGCCGCATGTGCTGGTTTTCTCCACCAACGCGATCTCCGACCCGGGGATCGACTTGGCCGGAAGCTCGCACATGCACTACTCACCCAACGTGGTGGTGGTCAGTCTGCCGTGCACCAGCGGTATCAAACCGGGCTGGATTATTCACGCTCTACAGCAGGGATTTGATGGCGTGTTCATCGCCTCTGACGGCGAAGAGTGCGGCTATCTGTCTGACTGCAGTGAGCGGTCGGCGCGGATTGTCCGTGACGCACAGGCGCTGATGGCTGAGCACGGGATTGACGGTAGGCGGCTGAGGATGGCCGCGATCTGCTCGGTCTGTGCGGCGCCATACACCAAACATGTGCGCGAGTTCAGTGAGGCGCTGAAGTCGCTTGAGCGATCGGGCGCGCAGGCTACGCGTCAGACAGGCACTTTGGAGGCATGATGCAGTACGACTCTCTCATTGTCGGCAGCGGCATCGGCGGCATGGAGTCCGCCCTGAAGCTTGGCGACATGGGCTACAAGGTGCTCGTTGTTGAGAAGGCGCCGAGCATCGGCGGCAAGATGATCCTGCTCAGTAAGGTCTTCCCGACACTTGACTGCGCAAGCTGCATCTCGACGCCCAAGATGGGCGCTACCGTCCACCATCCGAACGTCACCGTGATGACCAGTTCAGAGGTCCAGGAGATCGTGCGTGACGCTGACGGCGGTTTCCATGCGACGGTCCAGAAGAACCCGACGTTCATCGATCCGGCAGCCTGCACCGGCTGCCGTCAGTGTGAGCTTGCCTGCACGGTTGCCGTGCCAGACCAGTTCAACGACAATCTGGTCGCGCGGCGCGCGGCCTACATCGCGTTCCCGCAGGCCGTGCCCCAGAAGGCCGTGATTGAGCGGGAGGGCACTTCACCGTGCACATACGCGTGTCCGGCGGGCATCAAGGCCCACGGCTACGTATCGCTGGTTCGCAGCGGCGAGTATGAGAAGGCCTTTGCGTTGGTTGAGGAGACCACGCCGCTGGTTGGCACGCTCGGCCGTGCCTGCTACGCGCCCTGTGAGGGCGCCTGCACGCGTTCGGAGCTGGAAGGCCCGCTTCCCATCCGCCGTTTGAAGCGTTTTGTTGCCGATCAGCACTACGCCATGGACGACCAGCCGCCGGCGATAGAGATACCTGCTGCGACCGGCAAACGTGTGGCGATTGTGGGGTCCGGTCCGGCCGGCATCACCGCCGCTTGGCAGCTTGCCCGCAGCGGCCATGAGGTCAAGATCTTTGAGGCGGCGCCCGAACCGGGAGGCGCGCTGAGACTGGCGATTCCCAGCTACCGGCTGCCGGTCGAGACAGTTGAGCGGGACATCTCAAACCTCACCGCACTTGGGGTCGAGATTGCGACCAACAGTCGCGTCGAGGACGTCGAGGCGCTGCGCGCCCAGGGGTATGACGCGGTGCTGGTCGCGACCGGCACGCCGGTGTCCATGCAACTGAAGGTTCCGGGCGAGCAGCTGAAAGGCGTGCTCAGCTCGCTGCCGTTCTTGCGCGACATCAAACTTGGCCACGCACCTGACCTCAGCGGACAGAAAGTTGTGGTGGTCGGCGGCGGCAACGTCGCGATCGACGTCGCGCGCAGCGCCGTGCGGCTCGGTGCAGCCGAGGTTCACATGGTTTGCCTTGAGGACCACGATGAGATGCCGGCTCACGACTGGGAGGTCCGGGACGAACTGGCTGAGGGCGTCCATCTGCACACCAGCTGGGGCATCGTCGGCTTTGAAGGCGACGATGCGGTGAAGGCCATCGAGCTCAAGCGCTGCACCGCCATCTTTGATGCAGACGGCCACTTCAACCCAGCCTACGACGACACCGTGCGTGACCAGATCACCTGTGACACAGCGATCGTCGCGATCGGGATGGGGCCGGACACGGCAGCCTTCCCACAGTTTGCGCCAAGCGGCGCACGCGGGCTGCAGTCCGACCCCGAGACGCTGCAGACCAACGTCGAGTGGGTGTTTGCCGCAGGCGATGCGGTCACCGGGCCGGCGATGATCACCGACGCGGTCGGCCAAGGACGCCGCGCCGCGCACATGATCGACCGCTACATTCAGGGCCAGCCGCTTGACGGCTTTGTGGCGCCGCTGCCGGTGGTTGAGCATGAAGACGTGCTGGCCCGGCAGAAGAGCCACAGTCGCAAGGATCCGTTGCCGGAGGCGTTCCTCGCCGCGCCAACCGACTTTGCCGAGCTGGAGCCTCCGCTCACCGAGCAGGAGGCGCGGTCAGCGGCAGGGCGCTGCTTGGACTGCGGCGTCTGTTCGGAGTGCCACGAGTGCATTAACGCCTGCCCGGCGGACTGTATCGACATGGATATGCGCGCCGAGACGCTTGACGTTGAGGTGGGTGCGGTGATCGTCTCAACCGGCTACCGTCTGTTTCCGGCTGAAGCCAAGCCGCAATACGGTTACGGCCGCTACAAGAACGTCATCACCGGCATGGAGATGGACCGCCTGCTGGCACCGACGCGCCCGTTCAACAACGTGTTGCGTCCCAGTGACGGCAGGGTGCCGGAGCGCATCGCCTACGTGATGTGCACAGGCTCGCGTGATGAGACGGTCGGCAATCCTCTGTGCTCGAAGTTCTGCTGCATGTATTCCATCAAACAGAACCAGCTGCTGATGGGTGCGCTGCCGCTGGCCGACGTGACTGTTCACTACATTGACATGCGCGCGGTCGGCAAGGGCTACGACGAGTTCTTTGAGCAGGCCAAGTCGATGGGCACGAGCTTTGTCAAAGGCCGCGTTGCCAACATCACCGAGACCGAGGGGGGCAACCTCATTCTCCGGTATGAGGACATTGACCATGGCGGGCGTATCACGGAAACCGAATATGACTTGGTGGTACTCGCGGTTGGTGTGATGCCCAATCCCGATGCCTCACGCCTGTTCCAGGTTGAGGAGCTCGCGCTTGATGACTACAAGTACGTGGACGAGGTTGACGAGGATGCCAACCCGGCGCGCACCAGCGTGCCCGGCGTCTTCGTCGCAGGGGCCGCATCTGGTCCGCGCGACATTCCAGAGTCGATCCTGCACGCCGGCGCTGCCGTCGCGCAGGCGGCTGCCCACATCGATGCCAGGAAGGCGGCGTACGTATGAGTAAGCGCCGAATCGGTGTCTACGTCTGTCACTGCGGCGGAAACATCTCTGATTACGTTGACGTCGATCAGGTGGTCGACGCGGTCAAGGGTGATGATGACGTGATTGTCGTCAAGGACACGATGTTCACGTGCTCGGACGCCACGCAGCAGGTGATTGAACATGACATCCGTTCAGAGAACCTTGACGGGCTGGTGGTCGCATCATGCTCGCCGAAGCTTCACACCGAGACGTTCCGCGAGGTTGCACGCCGCGCGGGACTGAACCCCTATGAGTACACGCAGGTCAACATCCGTGAACAGTGCTCATGGACGCACACTGATGACCGCGAGGGCGCGACTCAGAAAGCGATCAATCTGGTGCGAGGCGGTATAGCCCGCACAAGATTGACCGAGCCGCTTGAGGCGACCACGGTTGAGACAACCTCGCATGCGCTTGTGATCGGCGGCGGGGTCGCCGGGATGCGTGCGGCGATCGGTCTGGCCGACGTTGGCCTGGGCGTGACGTTGGTCGAACGCGCAAGTGAGCTGGGCGGCCACACCGCGACACTGAGCGCGTTGTATCCCAACGAGCGCAGCGGGCGTGTCCTGGTGTCCCGGCTAAAGAGGGAAATTCAGGAACGCAACGAGATCATCGTGTTCACCAACGCCGAGGTGACCGCCAAGGCGGGTACGTTCGGTAACTACCGCGTTGTCATTCGTGTCAGCGATCAGGATGAATCGGTCCACGTCAAGGTCGGGCAGATCATCGTGGCAACCGGGTTTGACAACTATGAGCCGCAGGCTGGTGAGTACGGCTACGGAATGTCTGGGGTTGTCACGCTGCCTGAGTTCCGCAAGATGCTCGATGAGAGCGGACCGGAATTGGTTTATGACGGTAAGCCGGTCAAAACTATCGCCTACATATATTGTGTTGGCAGCCGCTGTGAGGCGCAACCGTACTGCTCGCGCTACTGCTGTACCGCAGCCGTGCACACCTCTCTGCTGGCTGACAGGGCGACGCCCGGCCTACGGCAGTATCACCTGTACCGGGACATGCGTACCTATGGCAAGAACGAGCTGATGCTCAGCGAATCCCGTAAGCACGGATCCGTGTACATGAAGTTCGCAGACGATGACCCGCCGGAGGTTGCCCAGGTGAATGGTCACCTGGCGGTGACCCTGCGCGACCTGCTCAGCGACAGTCAGGAACTGGTGGTTCCAGCTGACCTGGTCGTGCTGGTCACCGGCATGATGCCGCGTGAGAACGAGAAGCTGATCAAAACGCTCAAGATGCCGGTCGGCCGCGACGGGTTCTTCAATGAGATCCACCCGAAACTGCGACCGGTTGAAACGGTCGTGGACGGGGTGCTGATCGCGGGCGCCTGCCAGAGTCCAAAGACGGTGTCTGAAAGCGTGACCTCAGGTCTGGCCGCTGTCGCACAGACGGCGGCGGTGCTCAAGCGCGGTGTTGCCGAGCTTGACCCGCAGGTTGCCAGGGTCGATGCGATCGCGTGCACCGGCTGCGAGGCCTGTGTGGAGTCCTGCCAGTTTGCGGCGATCTCAATGACCACCGTTGACGACCGTGCTGTGGCCGTGATCGATGCGGCCGGCTGCAAAGGGTGCGGAGCCTGCGCGCCGTCTTGCCCGGAGGATGCGATCGATCTGCTGGGTTACACCGACGCGGAAATGCGCGCCATCATCGACGGCCTGCTCGTGGGGGTGGCGTCATGAACCGGGACATTAGAGAAGTCATCCGTGACGAACCACTGGTGCGTTCGACGTTGCTCGCGCACCTGCGCAGCGGCGGGCCACAGACGATCCCGCAGCTGGCGAGCGCCAGCGGCAAGCCGGAAGACGAGGTGATGGTCTGGATGATGGGCATGCGCAAGTACGGCTATGTCGCCGAGCTTGAGGCGGTTGACGCTGACGGCTACTACCAGTACGCGGCGGTGAAGGGTCGATGAGTACCGTAGTCAGTTCAACACTGGCAGAGCACTTCCACAGTTTTGGCGGCTTTGACTCAGAGGTCTGCATGAGCTGTGGCGTGTGTACTGCCGTGTGCCCGCTGGGCATAGACGTGCTGCCACGTCAGCTGATGCGCCAGTCCGTTCTGGGGCTGGGAGATCTCATGCGTGAGGAGAGCGAAGCAATCTTCTCCTGCCTGCTCTGCGGAGCGTGCGAGGCAAGCTGTCCGGCAGGGGTGCACATCACCGACAACATCCGTCTCATGCGACGGTGGCTGCTTGAGGAGGACAAGAGATGACGCTCGCAACCAGTGACGTTGTCGGCATTCTCGGCGACAACCTGAGACTGCGTGGATCGGTGCTACCGATATCTGCGCGTAAGGCCACGCGCTGGACGCGCGGACTTGGTCTGCCCCACGGCGGCAGCACGGTTCTCTACACCGGACAGATGTACCAGCTGGTTCCCTACATTGAGAAGCTGGTGGCCGCGGAAGAGCGGCTGGGTGACTCACCGCTGGCACGCCTCACCGGTCTGGGACGCCACGTCAACCAGGTCATCAACATCTCAGCGTTCATGGGTCACCCCTCCAGTGAGGAACGTGAGCACTTTGACGAGGTTCCACGGCGGATCGTGCGCCTGCTGCGTGAAGCCGGCGTGGAGTTCGGCTGCCTGTATGAGCACGACCTGTACTCAGGCGCGCTGGCATATGACCTCGGGCTTGACGATCTGGTGGCCAAGCATGCGCGCAAGGTGCTTGAGGGCCTGAGAACCTACGGTCCTGTCAAGGAACTCATCACGATCGACCCGCATACCACCAACATGTTGCGCACCGTGTATCCAAAGCTGCTGGGTGAGCAGTGGAACTTCAAGGTGCGAAGCTACTTGGAGGTGCTTGCTGAGCGCCAGCAGGCCGCAGAGACGGCGTCCGGAAACGGCCGTCCAAAGTCGGCGGTAGGCGGCAAGCTGCGACAGCTGGCTTTGCACGACTCGTGCGTCTACGCGCGCCACGAGGGCGTTATTGATCAGCCGCGGCAGCTACTTGCAAACGCCGGGATCGAGGTGCTGGAGCCGGATCGCGCTGGGCAGCTGACGTGGTGTTGTGGCGGGCCGGCTGAGTCGCTCTATCCAGCCAAGGCGTTGGCTGTTGGCCGCAAGCGGGTGGAGCAGATTCAGGCTGTTGCACCGGAGTGCGTCACGATGTGTCCGCTCTGCTTGGTCAACCTGACGAAGGCGGCCGCTGGCGCGGTGAAGTTCCGGGACATCTCTGAGGTGCTGCTTGAAGCGAGTGAGCGGGCGGAGATCGGCGAGACGCCGGCCGAGCCTGCTGTCCTCGCGCACTAAGGACACGATCGCGTCAGGGGTCCGGGCTGTTTGCCGACCCCTGACCACGTCGGCCTAGTCAGGTTCCGCGGCCAGAGGGCCGGGCTGCTCACCGGCCCTCTGGCCGCTACTCACCGGGCCGCTGACCGCTGCTAACCGGCCCCTGACGGCGCGGGGCAATCGAGGTTCTGCGGGCTGGGATCCGGGTCGCTCGCGATGGCGTTTGACCATGCGGGCGCTTCCGTTTCTGACTGGCACGTTGATGATTCAGAAGACATGGTTGCTAGCGGCTGTGTTTTGCGTCGCGTTTTGTGAGAAGTGTTGGCTTTTGGATGAACAAGTCGCATCATTTCGCCATTAATAACTAACCGTAGGGAGTGAGCATGAAGGTAGGAGTTCCGACCGAGATCAAGGTCGACGAATATCGCGTGGCGATGACGCCCGCAGGGGTCCGGGAGCTGGTTGACGCCGGCCATGAGGTGTTTGTTCAGCAGGGCGCCGGCCTGGGATCGGCGATTGACGACAGTGCGTACGTAAAGCAGGGCGCCAAGATCCTGCCGGACGCTGCCGCCGTGTTCGGCGAAGCAGAGATGATCGTCAAGGTCAAAGAGCCGCAGCCGCCCGAAGTGGCGATGCTGAAACCTCACCACCTGTTGTTCACGTACCTGCACCTGGCTGCAGACGTTGAGCTGACGCACGGGCTCGCCAAGACGGGCTCCACCTGCATCGCCTATGAGACCGTGCAGGACGCCAAGGGTCACCTGCCGCTGCTGGCGCCGATGTCAGAGGTTGCCGGCAAGATCGCGACGCAGGCGGGCGCGTTCATGCTCGAGAAGCCGCTCGGCGGCCGCGGGATTCTGCTTGGCGGCGTGCCCGGCGTCGCAGCCGCCAACGTGCTTGTGATCGGCGGAGGCGTCGTGGGCTACCACGCCGCCCAGGTTGCGATCGGGATGGGCGCGACAGTGACCGTCTTTGACCGTAACATCGACCGCCTGCGTGAGCTGGATGTCGCCTTTGACGGGCGCGCGGACACGATGTACGCTTCCACGCTCGCGATCGAGGAGCTCCTGCCCTCCGCCGACCTCGTGGTTGGCGCGGTGCTCGTCGTTGGTGCCAAGGCGCCGCACGTGGTCACCCGCAAGCAGCTCTCGCTGATGAAGCCCCAGGCGGTGCTGGTCGACGTCTCGATCGACCAGGGCGGGTGCTTTGAGACCTCCAAGCCCACCACCCACACCTCACCGACCTACGAGGTGGACGGCATCACCCACTACTGCGTGGCCAACATGCCGGGCGCGGTGCCGATCACCTCGACCTACGCGCTCACCAACGCGACCCTGCCCTACACGCTCGACCTCGCCAACCACGGCGCCGCAGCGTTCCTGGCCAAGAGCCCGGGCCACCGTCTCGGCCTCAACGTCGCAAACGGTCACGTCACCTACGAGGCTGTCGCCTCGGTCGCGGGCGTGCCGTATGTCACGCCGGAAGAGGCCCTGGGCCTCTAGTCGTTCGCGCTCAGACTCTGATCTGAGACCTGGGGGCGGTCCCGCTGGACCGCCCCCACTCGGGGCTGTTGCTCGCGCCTCGGCCTGATCGTCGCCCCGGTAAGCCGCGCGCGTCGCGCTTGCTGGCGCTGATTACCGGTCTGGTGGCGCTTTTGGCGTTCGGTGTGGTGGGCGTTCGGCCCGCGTTTGCTGATACGAGTTCCTATGTGCAGTCGGCGGAGGCGTTGCAGCTGCCCGCCAACCAGTACCAAGACGACTATGCGGACGCGGCCTGGGCGGTGTACGGCACGGCGTGTGCGTCGGCGGGGAGCTGTGTGGCCGTCGGTTACTACGCGGTTGGCTCTTCCTTGTTTACCAGGCCGGTTGTGTTTCCGGTCACCGACGGGGTGCCTGGCACGGCGTTGGAGGTGCAGCAGCCCACGGGCGCGATCGCCGGTGACGGGAGTCTGACTGGGATCAGCTGTAGCTCCGCAACGTCGTGCGTGGCGGTCGGTTCTTACAAGAATGCCGGTACCTCCCTGCCGCTGTTGGTGCCGATCGTGGGTGGTGTGCCGCAGGCGGCGCAGACGCCGTCGCTGCCGAGCGGGGCCACGAGCCCGCCCAGCAACGGCACTCAGCACGCTAGCCTGGACTGGGCTACGTGCCCTGCGACGGGGGCGTGTGAGGCTGTGGGGGCCTACTACAACAGCTCGGCCCTGGAACAGACCGACGTGGTCTCGATCAGTGGTGGTGTGCCTGGCTTCGCTGTGGCGGTGACTCCACCCGCGGGATATGCGTCGGGTGACCCGTACGTCGGTGTGGCGGGGCTGTCGTGCTCGTCGGCGTCGTTGTGTGTCGCGCCCGGCTACTACTACGGCTCGGGTGTCGACTATGCGGCGGTGACGATCGTGATCGGCCCCACGGGTCCCTCGGTTCAGGAGACCGCTCTGCCATCTGGTGCGGCGCAGACCGACTCTGAGTTTGATGCCGGGTATACGAGCGCGGCCGTGTGTGTTCCGTCGGCGCCGTGCCTGAGCACGGGCTGGTACTACACGGCTAATGGTCCTGTCGGTCCTACCTCGATCTTGCAGTAAGCGGCTGGGTGGGTCGTTACTGGCGCGCGGGAGCGT
>JBMFHK010000029.1:0-26647 GCA_049976865.1 Solirubrobacteraceae bacterium
CCCCCGCTAGCTACGCGCTAAGCCGCCCCGCGCCGCAAAAGTGCGAAACCCGAGTGCCTTGAAAACTGGCGCGAAATGGTCGGCTTGCCGTGGGGCGGCCGCAAACGACGCGCCTACGGTGAAGCCAGACGCTCCGGAACACGCTCGGAACCACCATCAACGGAGAAGCCGATGAGCGGAGTAGAGACCGTCGCCGAGTCCGACGAGCTGGATGCCATCAGAGCCTCGTTCGAGGAGATACTGGACTACATGTGGGACGACGAGGCCGACGACTACGACGGCTGTTTACAGGACGATCGCCACTGCGCCCACCACATCTTCCCTCACATGCTCCGGGTGTGGGAATGGCTCGATGGCGATCATCCTGGGCCGCCGTCTTACGATCCCGTGCAGGAGCCTGCGAGCGAGTAGCGGCCTGGATCGGACGAGTGCGCCGGCCCGGTTCGGCACACTCCCATCGTCATTCCTCAAGCTCGATCTGCTCGATCTCTTCCTCGTCGGCCGCTTCAGGGCTCTCTGCGAGAAGGCTGCCAACAAGCGCTTGGACATCAATCGCGGCCGGATCTGGCGGGGGTTCTCCCTGCGACTCGGCATACCTGAAAGCCGTCAAGTAGGTCAGTCGCACAGCCTGGATCACGAGCACCCGGCGCAGGCCATCAGAGACCTCGCCGCGCTCACGCGCGATGGCTGCGAGGCGCGAGATCGTCTCTGCGCGCCGCGCGATCCTGACATCGGGATGCAGGCGCTCGTCCGTTGGGTCATCGAGCGGGACGAGCGGAAAGGAGTAGCTCGGCGGAAGCTCGATCACCGGCATGACCGGCGGGATCTTCTCGTTCAGGATCGCTCGGAAGCGAGAGTTCCTGATCGCATAGACATAGGCCGAGTATTCGACCTGATCAAGCTCCGCCTTGGCGGCTGCCTTGCTCTGACCTTCCAAGTCCCAGAGCGGCCACATTTCGAGTGACGCCACCTCGAAGATGTCCAGGACGCGCATCGCGACGGCATCAGTCCGCTGGTTCGTCAGGTGGCGGCGGATCCGCGTTCGCAGTTGCTCGTTGGTCTGGCCCACATAGATCGGCTCACCGTCATAGTCGTAGAAGGCATAGACGCCGTATTGCGCGTTGCCGATCGTCCTGCCCTCGTCGTCCAACTCGTCGAGAGCGACGGACAACCATTCGCGGAACTGCCGAACTTGAGGCGATGGCAGATCCGACCGACGCGGCCTTGTCACGCAGCAGCCGCCAGCATCGGCGCGCCTTCGAGCGCAGGCACCAGGTAGTGATCGCAGAGCCAGGTGATCACAGGCACGCACACGGCGTCACCGAAACCGAAGAGAGCCTGGTTGCGCCGAGCCACGAGCTTGAAGTCCGGAGCGCCCATGAGCCGCGCGTATTCGCGCGGGGTGAGCCATCTGACCCGCACTGATCCTGCTCCGGCCTCTACGAGCGCTTGCTTGCTCGAACCGCCGCGAGCGGTGCGGAGGCAGCCGGCGATCGCGTCTGCGCGGATCTCCCAAACGGCCTTGCCGTTTCGCGTCCGCCGGTAGGCGGTGCGCCACGAGACCGACGGCGAGGCTTCGAGTGTCTCGAGCCGCTGAGCCTGTAGGTCGGACAGAGATGAGCGGAACTTCGCAACCCGATCGGCGTCCCACCACTCGACTCCCGCTTCTCCGTCCTGATCGACGACTTGATCAAGTGACTGCGGGCCAGTCGGCAAGCGCGGTAGGCGTGCCGCGTGCAGCCGAGCGTCGGGGTTCGCTTCCACGAACGCGCGAACCCAGTCAGGGCGGTCATCGAACGCGTGCAGATCCTGGCCCTGTGGGAGTTCAGCGAGTCCGACGATGAACATGCGCGGGCGGGACTGTGGCACGAAGCGGCGAGCGTCAATCGCGAGAAGATCACACGAGTAGCCGAGCTGGTTGAGCTTGGCCACCGCTTCCCGAAGATCTCGCCCACCGTGGCTCGAAGCGAAGCCGAGGACATTCTCCAACAGCACCGCTCTCGGCCGACGGTCAGCCATCTCGTGGATCACGCGGGCGAACTCCCAGAACATGCTTGAGCCACCGTCCTCCCCCTTGGGCGCGGCATTCGCGCCCAAGCCCTTCCTGTTGCCCGCTAGCGACAGATCAGTGCAGGGGAAAGAGGCTGTCGCGAAATCTACTGTCGGCAGATCGGAGCCGCTGACATCGCGCACATCGCCCAAGACGAACCGGCTCGCGTCGAAGTTCGTTGCGTAGAGATCGTGCTTGTCAGGCTCGATGTCGTTCGCCCATGAGGTCTCCACGCCGGCTCCTTCGAGTCCCAGGCGCATGAGACCGATTCCGGCGAAGAATTCCGCTGCTGTCAGTCTGCTCATCACGGTAAACCTACAACTCGATCCGGCGTTTTCCTGCTCACGCGTCATGATCAGCGCTATGGACAGGCTGCCGCCTACTCCACCTGCCTCAACGCCCGCGATCCGCACTGCCATGCAGGGCAACCGACGCACCGGCACCGGCCCAGAGATGGCGGTCCGCACGATGATCCACGCGGCCGGGCTGCGCTACCGGGTTGATGCCCCCGTGCCCCTGAGTAGCGGCAAGCCGGTAAGGCCAGACCTCGTGTTTCGCAAGCGGCGGATCTGCGTCTTCGTTGATGGCTGCTTCTGGCACCGCTGCCCCGAGCACTGTCGCATCCCGGCTGCCAACCGCGACTACTGGGAAGCGAAGTTGCTTCGGAACCAGCAGCGTGATCGGCGCACGACCGAGGCGTTGGAGGAGGACGGCTGGACGGTGATCAGGGCCTGGGAGCACGACGACCCGGCATCGGTGGCTGCCCGCGTGATCCAAGCCGTCAGAGATGCGCCAGCCAGTTCGCGCACCATCACCAGGCCCCGTTCTCGGCCGCTTCGACCCGCTCGATGATCAGTCCGGCTGCGTCCGCCACGCTGATAGGGCGACGGTAGCGGCGGAGATAGTTCGACACATCGGAGAGATAAAGAGCAGTGGTTTCGAGGCTTTCGTGAGCCATCGCGACCTACAGTGTCCGCAGATCCATACCCTGGTCGTTCCCGAGAACTTCGGCCGCGATCAACTGGTTCGTGGCGAACGTGCGCCGCAGAGTGTGAGGCGTGATCACGCGCGACGGCAACAGATCACGAGGAAAGCCGTCCGGGCTCGTCCGCAGAAAGCAACGCGGCGTCGTAGCGCCTCTGGCACATGGCACGCACAGCCTTGGCGTCACAGTGACGGCGCGGATCTACGACTACGCGTTTGACCTCACGGTGGTAGGTAGCGTTCGTAAAGCGGATCGCTTCGAGCGGGAACAGCCAGCTGTCTGGGCGCAGCGAGCGGGAGGCGACATAGCTCTGCCAATCCTTGCGGAACTCTGGAGACTCCTGGACATCGCGGCGCTTCTGTCCCTTGCCGATGATCGTCACAGAGCAGTCCATCGCGTTGAGCGACTGCGCCTTGAGGGAGATCAACTCCGAGATGCGCGCGCCCGTGTTGATCGCCGGATGCCACATCATGCGCTGACCCAGCGTGAAGCTCGGTTACTTCTCGTGCGGATCGGTCGCGAAGAGAAGAGGCGCATGGATCAGCCGATCGAGTTCCGCGACCTGCTCCGGTCTGAGCCAGTCTCGGCGCGGCGGCGCGGGCCTGACGGAGGGGATCGAAGCGGCGAGGTGATCATCAGTCCAGCCGTACGCCGCCGCAAAGGTCAGGAGTTGGCGCAGAGCTGATGACCCTCGTCGCAGCGAGCTTTGAGAAAGGGTCGGCGGGTGTCGCTGATGAAGCCAAGCCAGAAAGTCCGCCGAGGTCACCCGATCGAACCGGAGCGGGCGGAGGTCAGATCGGGCGAGTGTCGCCCCGGCAGCCTTGCGTCCCGTGACCTGCCCCGTGGGCGAACCTTGAAGCACGGACGCAAGGGAGCGCCAGTCCTGCCGGGACCGGGACGCCATGAAGAGATCAACGGCCTTCGCGACGGTCGGGATCGTCGACTTTGGGGCTGTGACGGCTATCCAATACACCTTTCGGCAGTAGAAAGGCCCAGCTTTAGCCTCTGCTCGTTGAACCCCGGTTCAAATCCGGGCGCCCCGATAGCCAGACAATCCCCGCTCAGGCGGGGATTGTCTGATTACCCAGGAGGGCACCGACGACACCAACACCCCCATCGGCCGGTGCATCCGGTGGCGGTCCGCTCCCTCCAACTGTCTACCCGTCGCTTTCGGTGCGCCTCTTTCTGCGCGTCGCTCACGTCGACTTCTTCCAGTTTGGGGTGCCCACCTCCATCCCGCCGACCGGCCTACCGCAGTTGGCTCCTGTGCTTGTCAGCGGCTTCTGCATCCAGGAACATGGACTCACACGGAGCTATTGTCTTTGTGTATTGGGCGTGAAGGAGTCATCTTGAAGGACGAGCAACAGCGGCATCTGCCTAGTGAAGCGGCGAACCAAAAGCCTCTGGCCGGTATGCACGCCCCGAGTGATGATGCCTCCGGCACTGCCGCCCAGTCGGCGGGGCTGGGAAACCGTGTGGCGGGAGATGTGCGAAAGGGCGTCGCTGCGGCGGCGCTGGCCGGTGGGCGTGGCGCGACAGAACTTGGTGAGGCGGCGCAGGCCTTAGCGCTGGAGGTTGTCAGCACCGATCTAGCCGGTGAGCACGCGTTGCTTGGTCATGTGCTCGGCATGCACCTGACGATCCCGGCTAGCCACCTTCACGGGCCACGAGAGGAGCCGGTCCTCCTATATCTTTTTGCCGACGCTTTGGCGATCCGTCCAACCCGTGACGCGCCCATGTCCTCAGTGCCGCTTCTGGGTTTGCACCTGCTGCTGCCTCCTGTCGCGGTTGCTCACTGGATGTACAAGGCGGGTCGAGTCGAACACGCGAATCTTGATTTGGTTCGGGATGAGGAGCGTTTTGCGAACTCGCTCGCGGACTGGACGGTGGAAGACTTTGCGCAGGCCGATACGTTGCTTGACGTCCACCGCGTTGCCGAGATGGCTGGACCCGCCCGCGTCTATGAGCATCTGGCCTACGCCCATGTGTCTGTGCCCGTCAGCGGCGGAGCTGTACACCTGAAGAGTGCGCTGCCGGTGTCGGCGAGTGCGTTTTCCAAGCTCAGCAAACTGTTCGCGCGCGTGGCTTGGCGCGGCGATCAAGATTAAGCGTCCTTACAGGTGCGCTGCGCATACTAAAAAACGTGACTGAGTACGTGAGGCTTGATCAGAGCCAGATCGGTCGGCCCCGGCCGGGAGGCTTGGGGGTGGGCCGTTTGCTGCTGGGCGTGGGCGCGGTGGTCGCGCTGCTCGCGGTGCTGGTGGTGGTGCAGATTGAGCGCGGCACACAGCCGATCAAGGCGACCTTGGTCCTGCCCAAGGCGATCACAGTAGCGGGACATGCGCCGACTCTCCCTTGGCCTAAGCATGCAACGGCGGCGGCTGCCATCCAGGGTGTCGGTAGCCTTGGTGGCGTACGGGCTGACAGGGTACGTTCACTGGCCAGCGTCGCCAAGCTGTTTACAGCTCTGGTGGTGCTCAAGGAGCATCCGCTGCGTCCGGGCCAGAGTGGCCCTACGCTCACCGTCACGCCTGCGGACGTGTCGAAATACCGCTTGGATGTACGCAACCACGATTCGGTGGTCAAGGTGACCGCCGGCGAGCATTTGACCGAGCTTCAGGCGCTCCAAGGCATGCTGGTCCCGTCTGCGGACAACCTGGCGCGTCTACTGGCCAACTGGTCCAGCGGCAGCCGTGCGTCGTTTGTGCACGCGATGAACAGTGAGGCCACAGCGCTGGGTCTGCGACAGACCCATCTGGCCGGCCCATCCGGTCTGAACCCCCATAGTGTCGGTACCGCCTCTGATCTGGTGAAAGTTGGCGAGGCTGTGATGGCAAGCCCAGTTCTGCGCCAGATAGTGTCGATGCCGCAGGTGACGCTGCCATCGGCAGGCACCGTCTACAACTTCAACAACGTGATTGGTCGTGACGGCATCGTCGGCATAAAGACCGGATCGACGCTGCAGTCGGGCGGTAACTTTGTGTTTGCGGCAACTCGCAACGTGCAGGGCAAAAACGTCATGGTGATTGGCGCGGTTCTGGGCTCGACCGGTGTGGACGCTTTGCAGAACGCCCTGAACACCGGCGCCAAACTTGCAAGAGTTGCGTTGCGGGCCGTGCGTCGGGTGCCGGTGCTGTCAACTGGCGAGGCCGTAATGAAACTGCACGCCGCCTGGGGACCGACCGTGATTGCCCGCACCACTGGCTCGATCCGTTTGCTGGCGGTGCCCGGCGAGGCGATCAGGGCACGTGTGGTGTTGATGTCGGCGCTTGCTCGCGGCAGGCTGCACCACATAGCTGCCGGCGAGCGGGTGGCGACCGTTGAGTTGCAGGTCAACGGCCACACGACAAGGTTGCCCGTTACCGCTACAGGTGCGATCGCCACGCCATCGCTGGCCTACAAGCTGGAACGTTTCTGACCAAGCGTTGCGCTGAGTGTCAGCCGGATTCGGTGCTGTCCGCCGGGGCGCTGGCAGGTTTTCTCAAGTGGCGGTGTTCAGAACAGCGAATCTGTCCATGGCAAGCAGGCAAGGGTTGTCCTCATCCACAAGAATTGAAAAGATTCACACAAGATGGGTTTTGAGGATGCATTGGATCCGCTGGTTTTCGGACAGAGGCTGCGTTACGTGCGCAAGCGCGCCGGCATCACACTTGACCAGCTGGGCGTGACGGTTGGGCGTTCCGCCTCCTATCTGTCACAGCTTGAGAACGGGCACCGTGAGCCACGCCTGTCAACCGTCAACCAGTTGGCGGCGGCGCTTGACTGTCGTCCCGCTGAGCTGTTGTCCTCCGCGGCGCCCAGCCGACGGGCCGAGCTCGAGGTCGCGGTTGCGCACATTCAGGAGGATCCGCTCTACAGAACTCTGCGTCTGCCGTATCTGAAACCCTCCGCTCGCCTTGACAGCGCGGCGATGGAGCACATCGTCGCGCTTTTTCAGCGTGTCCAGGCCCTTATGGGCGGGACGGGCAACAGCCCGAGCGGCGGAGCGCAGGCGACCGTTCACGCCCTCCGCGATGGCCAGCTCAACGGCCTTGACGCAACGTCTCCGCTGCCGGAGATTGGTGCCTTGGGGGCCCGTGCCGCCAACGCGGCGATGCGTGAGGAGATGCGTCGCCGTGACAACTATTTTGAGGAGATTGAGACCATTGCCAGCGATGCGCTTCAGTCAATTGGCTACACCGGTGCCGGTGCGGTAGCTGAGCGCCATCTGACCGACGTTGCTGCACACTTCGGCTTTCAGGTCGCCCGAGTTCAGGATCTGCCGAGTTCCACTCGCTCCATCACTGACCTAGCCAATCGCGTTGTCTATGTACCACAGCGCAATGCCACCGGCGGGACCCGCTCCTCGCGCTCCGTGATCGCGCAGACGCTGGGCCACTTTGCGCTCGGTCACGTTGATCCGGCCGACTTTGAGGAGTACGTGCGCCAGCGGGTGCAGGTCAACTACTTTGCCGGGGCGCTGCTGGCTCCCGAGCAGCCGCTTGTCTGGGCGCTGGCTGACGCCAAACGGGATGAGGACATCTCGGTGGCCGATCTCGGTGAGCTGTTCTACATCTCCTATGAGATGGCCGCACACCGAGTCACGAACCTCGTCACAAGGCATTTCGGGATCCCGGTGCATTTTCAGCGTTCGGATTCCGAGGGTCTGCTCTGGAAGGCTTATGAGAACGACGGGGTGCTCTTGCCGGCCGACATTGACGGGACGATCGAGGGCCAGCGTCTCTGCCGCTGGTGGAGCTCCCGCCAGGCCTTTGAGTCCGAGGATTCCTTTGAGCTGCACTACCAGCGCACTGACACGGTGGCGGGAACGTTCTGGTGCGTCACGCATCTGGACCTGGAGCGCACTGACGCAATTACGGTCGGGACGATCGACGCGATGGCACATTGGTTCCGTGGCTCGGATACGACGCGCCACGCCGTCTCGCGCTGTCCGGATCCGACCTGCTGTCGCCAGCCTGCGGCAGTGGCCGCGGAGCGTTGGGAGGGCTCCTCCTGGCCTTCAGCTCGTGATCACAGTGCCTTTGTCTCGGGTTTGCCCACTGACACGGTCACCTTTGATCCCAACCCCGGCGTGGACATGATCGACGTCTACGCGTTTCTTGATCGCCATGCCGGTCCGCTGGAGCCGGCGCCGCTGGCTCTGGACCAGTCCGGCGGGCCAGTCTGACAGAGGCCAGCATCCGTCAGCCAGTCCGGCGGCCCAGCCTGACCGAGGCCAGTATCCGTCAGCCGGTCCCGAGATCCGGCCTGTGACCGGGTCACGTTGGTCGGTCCATCTCACGGGTGAGAGGCGTGGCAGGCGCCGACGGTCCTGGAGAACAGCAAAGCCGCAACTTGGGGAAGGAAATATCCCGTGGCGGGAGGTTTCCTTCCCCAAGTTGCTAAAGGGTGATCGGGCGGGCCAGCTGGACGGCGCTTGGGGGCTGACCGGCTTCCCCGCGTTGTGGGTGGGCCGGCTGGACGGTCGCCCAGCCGGCCCACCGCCAGCTACCAATCAGCTTTAAAGGCCGATACCGGCGCAAGTATTAACCTCGATAAGAGGTTCAGGGTCGATGCCGGATTGGCCTACCTGATGGCGGTTTATCAGAACTACCCTGTGATCGCAGGTTCCGTCTTCTCTCGAACTTCCTGCAGTGTCACGCCGGGTGCCAACTCAACCAAACGCAGCCCGTCGCCGGTCACGTCCAGTACGCACAGGTCGGTGATGATCCGGTGCACGACCCGCTTGCCGGTGAGCGGCAGCGAGCACTCATTAACGATCTTGTAGCTGCCGTCCTTGGCGACGTGTTCCATCAGGACTATGACGTGCCTGGCGCCATGGACCAGGTCCATGGCGCCGCCCATGCCCTTGACCATCTTGCCCGGGATCATCCAGTTGGCAATGTCGCCGGCGGCTGAGACCTGCATCGCGCCGAGAATGGCGGCGTCGATCTTGCCGCCGCGGATCATGCCAAAGCTGGTGGCGGAATCAAAAAAGCTTGCGCCAGGGAGGATTGTGACGGTTTCCTTGCCAGCGTTGATGAGATCTGCGTCCACCTGCTCGGGTGTCGGGTAGGGCCCAACACCGAGGATTCCGTTCTCAGACTGCAGCACCAGCTCCACGCCGTGCGGAACGTAGTTTGGCACCAGCGTCGGCAGGCCAATGCCCAGGTTCACATAGTCACCGTCGTGAAGTTCGGCGGCCGCCCTGGCCGCCATCTGCTCGCGATTCCAGGCCATCAGCTTTTCACCTCTGTCACAGTCATTCGCTCAATCCGCTTTTCTGCCGCCTGTGCAGGGGTCAGGGCCAGCACGTGCTGGACAAACGCGCCAGGTGTGTGAACCTCGTTGGGATCAAGCTCGCCGGGCTCAACCAGCTCTTCGACCTCGGCGAAGGTCACGCGACCGCACATCGCTGCCAGCGGGTTGAAGTTACGGGCGGCAGCCCGGTAGATCAGATTGCCATGACGGTCACCTTTCCACGCGCGCACCAGGCTGTAGTCGGCGATGACTGCGCGTTCCAGCACGTACTCAACGCCATCAAACTCGGCCGTCGGCTTTGGCGGTGAGGCGATCAACACGTTCCCGCTGGAGTCGTAGCGCCACGGCATGCCGCCCTCTGCCACCTGTGTGCCAACACCGGTGCGTGTGTAGAAGGCGGCGATCCCGGAGCCACCCGCGCGCATCCGTTCTGCGAGCGTCCCCTGGGGGGTGAGTTCCACCTCCAGTTCGCCGGCGAGGTACTGACGTTCAAACTCCTTGTTCTCACCCACGTAAGAGGCCACAACGCGGCGCAGCCTCCCAGCGGCCAAGAGCACGCCAAGGCCCCAGTCGTCCACGCCGGCGTTGTTGGAAACAATTTCCAGCTGGTCGGTGCCGGCCTCCATCAGCGCCCTGATCAGGACCGATGGGATGCCACACAGCCCAAACCCACCGACCGCCACCGTTGCCCCAGGGGGGATGGTGGCCACCGCCTCGGCGGCCGACTGAATCGTTTTGTCCATGACGTTTGGCTACTACCGGCCGGGGACTTCGACGATGATTGCGTCGCCCTGCCCGCCGCCGGAGCAGATCGCAGCCACGCCCACACCGCCGCCGCGGCGGCCCAGCTCCAGTACGAGTGCGCCAATGATCCGTGCGCCGGACGCACCGATCGGATGGCCTAGTGCCACGGCGCCGCCGTTGACGTTGACCTTAGCCTCGTCAATGCCGAGCATCCGGACGCTGTTGAGCACCACTGAGGCGAACGCCTCATTGATCTCCCACAGGTCGATGTCGGCCGGCTTCATCCCTGCGATCTCCAACGCCTTGAACGCAGCGTTGGCGGGCGTGCGTGCCAGGTACGCGAACTCGTCGGCCACCTGCGCGTGGCAGACGATCGTCGCCAGCGGGCGACGATCGTTAGTGGCAGCCCACTGCTCACTGGCCAGCACCAGCGCACCGGCACCGTCATTGACGCCGGGGGAGTTGCCTGCCGTATGAGATCCATCACGACTGACAAGGCCGGGTAGCTTGGCAAGGGTCTCAAGCGTCGTGTCGCGCCGTGGCGCCTCATCAGCCGTGACCACGATGTCTCCCTTGCGGCCGGGTACCGTCACCGGCACGATCTCCTCGCCCAGCCGTCCCTCATCGGCCGCGGCAACGGTCAGCTGGTGGGAGCGCAACGCCCAGCGATCCAGGTCCTCACGCGCGAGCCCGAGCTCGTCACCTACCTCAGTTGCCTCGTCGAACATCTGGCGGCCAGAGAACGGGTTGGTGAGACCGTCGTGCACCATCGCGTCAAGCAGCTTGCCGTCACCCATCCGCATGCCAAAGCGTGCCGACTTGAGCATGTACGGGGCCCGCGACATTGACTCCATGCCGCCGGCTACCGCAAGCTCGAGATCTCCCACTCGGATGGCGGTGTCAATCAGTGCTACGGCTCGCAAGCTTGAAGCGCAGACCTTATTGATCGTTTCGGAGGAGACCGTCTTGGGGATGCCAGCTTTGATCTGCGCCTGGCGCGACGGGATCTGGCCCTGGCCGGCCTGCAGCACCTGGCCCATCACCACATGCTGGACCTGTTCGGGGCTGATCGATGCGCGCTCCATCGCTGCCCGCATCGCCACAGCGCCCAGCTCGGTTGCATCAACGCTGGAGAGCCCGCCGCCGAGCTTTCCTATGGGTGTGCGCGCGGTTGAAAGAATCACACTTTTAGGCACCAGGACCCCTCTCTTAACGTTGCGGTGGCGCTCTCTCCGGGGCTGGTCGAGGATCACCCGGCCCAGCGCGGACAGGCACCGTGTTGTAAAACCAATATGCCCCAGATCGCTGCCGATAGCAAAGACATAGAAGGTCTGGCTTGCATATCATTTAGGTATGGAGCTCAGACAGCTTCGTTACTTGGTCGCCCTCTCTGAGGAGCTGAGTTTCACTGCGGCGGCTGCCAAGACCAACATCGCACAGCCTGCTCTCTCCCGCCAGATCCACAAGCTGGAGGACGAGCTGGGGATCTCATTGGTCGACCGGACCTCGCGCCGTGTGCGGATGACCAGAGCCGGCCAGCAGCTTGTGGAGCGCGCGCGGGTGATCATGCACGAGCTGGACGACGCGCGCGCCGACGTGCTTCAGGAAACCCAGCTGATGGGCGGCCGGCTCGCGATTGGCATGACCCAGACCCCGGGTCCGCTTGACATCGCCCGCCTGTTGCATGACTTCCACGCTCGATACCCCGCGATCGAGCTGGCGGTCCGGGAAGAGCTCAGCGTCAGCGTCGCCGAACGTCTGCGCGTCGGTGAGATCGACCTTGGCATCGTCTCTGAAATCCAGGGCGCGGCGCGTAACGGGCTGGATCTGGAGTGGATTGCGGGAGAGCCCCTGGTTTTTGCCCTGCACGCGAAGCATCCGCTGGCAGGACGCGCGGAGGTTGACCTGACGGAGCTGAGTGAGGAATCGTTCATCCTGTTCCCGGAGGGCGCAACGATCCGTGATACCTTCAGTCAGCTGGCCGCGGAACGCGGGATCAACCCGCACGTCGCCTTTGTGACAACAGCGACCGAGCGGATGCGGGAGCTGGTCTCGCTTGGGCTTGGCGTGGGGCTGCTGCCGTTCTCCGACGCTGCACGTCCTGGCTATCGGCTGGCGGCCGTGCAGCTGCGCGGCCGATCGCTGAGTTACAACGTATTTCTGGCTAGACGTGCCGGGCGACGCGAGTCACCCACTGCGCGAGCCATGGGCTCACTGATCCAAACAGCGTCCAGATCGCAATGAGTTGTGGGCGCGCCGCTATGGCGGCGCGCCCACAACTCGTACTCACAGATGCGCTGCGACCTCTCCGAGGTCGCAGCTGCGGGATCTCTACAGCGACCGCAGAATGTCCTCCACTCGCACACGCGCGTCGCCAAACAGCATCGCCGTGTTGTCACGGAAGAACAGTGGGTTCTGGATGCCGGCGTAGCCGACAGCCATGGAGCGTTTGAACACAATCACATGTGCGGCTTCCCACACGTGCAATACCGGCATGCCGGCAATCGCACTGGTCGGGTCATCGATCGCCGCCGGGTTAACGGTGTCGTTGGCGCCGATCACCAGTACAACGTCGGTGTTCGGGAAGTCGTCGTTGATCTCGTCCATCTCCAAAACGATGTCATATGGCACCTTTGCCTCAGCCAGCAGGACGTTCATGTGTCCCGGCAAACGGCCGGCTACGGGGTGGATGCCAAAACGAACCTCGATGCCACGGTCTCGCAGCGCCCGGGTGAGGTCCGCAACACCGTGCTGGGCTTGGGCGACCGCCATGCCGTAGCCCGGCGTGATGATCACCGACTTGGAGTTCTTGAGAAGCTCCGCAACCTCGTCGGCTTTGATCTCGTGGTGCTCGCCGTAATCGGTGGTGTCCGCGACCGCGGCCTCTGCGCCAAACCCACCTGCGATCACCGAGATGAACGACCGGTTCATCGCTGCGCACATGATGTAGGAGAGGTAGGCACCGGAAGAACCGACCAGCGCGCCGGCGACGATCAACAGGTTGTTGTTGAGCAGGAACCCTGAGGCTGCGGCCGCCCAACCGGAGTAGCTGTTGAGCATTGACACAACAACGGGCATGTCACCGCCGCCGATCGATGCCACCAGGTGCAGGCCCAGAATCAGTGCGAGGGCCGTGACTACGATCAGCAGCCACATGTGGGGTGAGATTATGAACAACACCGTCAGCACCACAAAGGCTGCCAGCGCGCCAAGGTTGAGCTTGTCTTTGCCCGGCAGCACCAGCGGTGCTGACTTCATACGCTCTGCGAGCTTGAGGAACGCGATGATCGACCCGGTGAACGTGACCGCGCCGATAAAGACGCCGATGAACACTTCTCCGTGGTGGATCCCTATGGTTCCGGCGGCTCGCAGCGCGTTTGCTTCGGCGCTGTGTGGGTTGTGCTCAACCGACCAGTAGCCGTCCCAGCCGACCAGTACGGCGGCCAGGCCCACAAAGCTGTGAAACAGCGCGATCAGCTCCGGGATGCCGGTCATCGCAATGACCTTGGCCCTGTAGAGGCCGATCGTGGCGCCGACGATCATGCCGATCGCCAGCAGGATCGCACCGAGGGTAGTTATGTTGTTGTTAACAGCCAGGGCGATGGTCGCAACCACCGCGACGGCCATGCCCCCGATTCCGAAGTAATTACCGGCCCTCGCGGTCTCGTGTTTGGACAGGCCTGCCAGTGCCCTGATGAACAAAAGGGCAGCGACAATGTATGCGGCACCTGCCGCGGTCTGCGCAGTCATCGACCTGTTAGCTCCTTACGAACATGGCGAGCATCCGACGCGTTACCGCGAAGCCGCCGAAGATGTTGATGCTCGCCAGCAGGATGGCGCCCGCTGAAATGATCGTTACCGGTAATGAGTGGTGCCCGATCTGCAACAGTCCGCCGGCGAGAATGATTCCGGAGATCGCGTTGGTCTCCGACATGAGCGGGGTGTGCAGTGCATGGTGCACGTTGCCAATCACGTAATAACCGATCACGATCGCCAGCGCGAACACGGTGATGTGTGGCAGCAGGCTGAGCGGTGAGATCGCCGCAATGAGGAAGAGGATTAGGAAGCCAGCGACTATCCAGAAGTACTTTCGGTTGCCCTGGAACGCCTTGCCTCCTGCGACGGCGACTGTCGGTGCCGGTGCGGCCGGGGCTGCGACCGCCGCCTGCGGGGCTGCGGAGACCGCCACCGGTGGCGGCGGCCAGGTGGACTTGCCGTCACGCACGATGCAGATCGATCGTTGGATGACGTCCTCAAAGTCCAGCACCAGCTGGCCGTCCTTCCCGGGCGTCATCAGCTTCATCAGGTTGACCATGTTCTGGCCGTAGAGCTGTGAGGCCTGGGTCGGCAACCGGCCGGCAAGGTCGGTGTAGCCCAGGATCGTCACACCGTTTGCGGTGACGATGCGCTTGTCCTTGACGTTACCCTCCACGTTGCCGCCGTTGGCGGCTGCCATGTCGACAATCACCGATCCGGGTTTCATGGACGCGACCATCTCAGCGGTCAACAGCCGCGGTGCTGGTCGGCCTGGGATCAACGCTGTGGTCACCACGATGTCGATGTCCGGCAGGGTCTTGGCGTACAGCTCGGCTGCGAGCGCGTTGTAATCCTCGCCCATTTCACGGGCGTAGCCGGTGGTGGAAACCTCTTCCTCCTGGCCGGTGTCAACCTTCAGGTACTCGCCGCCGAGCGACTTGACCTGGTCGGCGACCTCTGGGCGGGGGTCCGTGGCGTACACGATCGCACCGAGGCTGCCGGCTGCGCCGATCGCGGCCAGACCGGCGACCCCGGCGCCGACCACCAGCACCTTGGCTGGTGGAACCTTGCCCGCCGCAGTCACCTGTCCCGTGAAGAAGCGGCCAAACTCGTGAGCGGCTTCGACCACCGCACGGTAACCGGCGATGTTGGCCATGCTGGACAGAACGTCCATGCTTTGTGCGCGGCTGATCCGCGGGATCGCATCCACCGCCAGCGCCGTGATCGGACGCTTCGTCAAATCGTCGACAAGCTCCTGGTCAAGCATCGGTGACAGCCAGCTGATCAGCGTTGAGTGTGGCTTGAGTCCGTCCAGCTGCTGCTTGGACGGTGGGTTCACGCTGATGACGACGTCCGCGGACAGCGGGTCACCGATCGTCGCGCCAGCGTCGATGTAGGCGCTGTCAGGAAAAGAGGACAGATCTCCGGCGCCGGTCTCGACAACGATCTCATAGCCGAGTTTGGCTAGTTGGCCGACGGTGTTGGGGGTCGCCGAGACTCGTGTCTCGCCTTCCCTGGATTCTTTCAATACTCCAATAATCATATGTTCGGTCTCCTCAGCAATGCTTCGGTCAGCCTACGTGGCTGAATATCCCTTTATATCGTTGAATAGTGCTGAGGGCCGCACGGGTAACTACCGAGTGGCAAGCATGCGCGCCGTCGAGGGTTGTGTGCGCCCTTGATCACTGGTGCCGACAGAAGTTGACTGGCCTTGATCGATACAGGGTGCACGGGCTCGAAACAGGCTGTCGTCAGAGCTAGGCGGCTCGCTGTACGGTTGTGCCAGAAGGCTCGGCGCCTGCGCACCATCTCCCAGACGGGACGACGGGCGAAGTGGACTCTGATTTGCGCTTGTTTGCTGGAAATTTCATCGATCCGGTGAAGGAGGACGGATGACGATCCTGGTGGTGGGAGGTGGAATCGGAGGTTTGAGTGCAGCCCTCGCGCTCAGTCTGGAGGGTTTTGAAGTTGATCTCATCGAGCGCGATCCGGTGTGGGGCGTATACGGTGTGGGGATCGCTCAGCCGCCCAACGCGCTGCGGGCTCTGGACCGGCTGGGAGTCGCTCGGGCGTGCGTCGATGTCGGCCACCCGATTGTCGGTGATCGCAGCTGGCTGGCCGATGGGTGTACGGAGGTTGGCGCCATGCGTTGGCTCCCATTGGTTGAGGGGCTACCCCCGGGGAACGGGATCACACGTCCCAAGTTCCACAGTGTGCTGAAGGCTGCCGCGCGGGCAGCCGGTGTCCAGCTTGCGGTTGGTGTCAGCGTGGCGGCTTTCAACGACACTGGAGACCGGGTGGAGGTTGTGCGCTCAGACGGCCGGCAGAAAACTTATGAGCTTGTCGTCGCGGCTGATGGGCTGTACTCCCAGACCAGGGAGAACGTGCTCGGTCCCAGCTACAAGCCGCGCCCAACCGGCCAGGTGTCGTGGCGCTACGTGCTGCCGCGGCTCGACGGGCTTGACGAGATCTGGGAGTTCAGAGGCCCGTCCGGGACGTTGGGGCTTGTGCCCTCCGACGAGCACTGGATGTATGCGTACCTGACTGAAGCGCCGGCTGCAGATCTGGTTGAGGCGCTTGATCGTGACGGTCCCGCCGCTGTGTTGCGTGAGCACCTGGCCGGGTTCGGCGGCCCGATCGCTGGCTTACTGAATCAGATGAGTGACGACGCGTCGGTGGTACTGCGTCCGCTTGAGGGCGCACTGGTCATGCGCCCCTGGTACCAAGGTCGCATTGTGGTGATCGGTGACGCGGTGCACGGGATGTCACCACACTGCGACCAGGGGGCGGCTCAGGCGATTGAGGATGGTGTGGTGCTGGCTGAGGAGCTCGGCCGCCGCAGCCCGCTGGCCGCGGCGCTGGCCGCGTTCATGGACCGTCGCTTTGATCGCGCTATCGGGATCGCGGAGCGCTCGCTGGCGATTGGCCGGTGGGAACAGGATCGCTCGCTGCCGATCGATCCCGACCGGGTTCGAGCTGAGGTGCTCGCCGCTGCGGCGCTGCCGCTCTGATGTCAGCCGGTGGCGCGAGCATCCAGCCTGATCACCGCAACCTCGCGCTGTTGGCCGCAGGGACGCTGTTTATAGAGATGATGGATGGCACGATTGTCACGACTTCAGCGCCGAAGATAGCCCACGCGCTTGGCGTCTCGGTGGGGAGCATTGGCTTGGTCATCACCGCCTATCTGATCACGCAGGCGGTGCTGATTCCTCTGAGCGGTTGGGTGACCGCGCGGATCGGCGGTCGCCGCACGTTCATCGGCGCAATCATCGTTTTCATGCTCGGCTCGGCTGGTTGTGCGGCCTCAGCGACGCTCCCAGAGCTTGTGGCGATGCGTGTCCTGCAGGGGGTCGGCGGGGCGATGATGGTGCCGGTTGGCCGCACTCTGGTGTTCTCACGGGCAAACCCTGCCAATCTGCTGCGCGTGACCGCGATGTTGGTATGGCCGGGTTTGGTGGCGCCGGTTCTGGCGCCGTTGATCGGTGGAGTGATCACCACCGACGCCAACTGGCACTGGCTGTTCCTGGTCAACCTGCCGTTGGGTGTGATCGCCGTTGCGGTTGGCTTGCGGGTCGTCCACCCGCCGCCGTTTGACGATCCCGGTCGCCTTGATCTGACCGGTGTGCTGCTCACGTGCACCGGCCTTGCGGGGCTCACGCTCGCCGCCGACCTGCTTGCGGGTGCGAAGGTCAGGTGGGCGTTGGCTTTGGCGCTCGGCATTCCCGCCACCTTGTTGCTTACGCTCGCGTGGAGACATCTGCGTGGCGTGCGCAACCCACTGGTCAGCCTCTCGCTGCTGCGTATCCCGACCTTCCGGACGGTTCTCACAGGCACCGCCCTGTACACGACGGTGACCAACGCGTCACCGTTCCTTGCGCCACTGATGTTCGAACAGGTTTTCCATTGGGGGGCGATCAAGGCCGGCTCGGTGGTCCTCTTCATCTTCGTCGGCAACATCGCGGTCAAGCCGGCAACCACCTACCTGTACTCCCGGTTCGGCTTCAGACGCATGCTCCTTGCCGCGACGCTGACGATGGCTGCTGGACTGGTACTGGTCGGGCTCACGTCCTCCGCGTCCCCGTTGCTTTTGATCGGCGTGCTGATGATCCTGATCGGTGTGGCCAGGTCGGTTGGTGCCACGGGGCAGATGACGGTCATCTACGCGGACGTTCCCGCTCCCGAGATGCGGCACGCCAGCACACTTCAGGCGACGGTCCAGCAGCTGGCTGCCGGAACCGGGGTGGCTGCGAGTGCCATCGCGCTGCGGCTCGGGCGTCCTTTGGGCTGGATGCTGGCCGGCGGCCCCAGCCTCCACACCGACTATTCCATCGCGTTTGTGATTATCGCCTGTGTTGCGCTGCTGGCGAGTCTCAACGTGCTGCGGCTCGCGCCTGGAGTGGGCGATGCGCTGCGCGTTGGTGCTGGGGCCCGGCGCAGCGCTGCTGGCTGAACGCTGATGAAGTAGGTGACGCTGGTGTCAGGTGAGGCTGGTGTCAGGTGAGGCTGGTGTGCTGGATTATCGCGGCGGTCAGCGCCGGCCACAACGGTCGCGGACGGTCATGACCCATGTCTTTGACCAGCATCAGCTTGGCGTTGGGGATCAGCTTCGCGGTGCGCTCTCCGCCGCTTGGTGCGACGAGGGTGTCGTCCAGGCCGTGGATCACCAATGTTGGGACATTGACTTGGCGCAGCCCGGCGGTCCGTGGCCCGCTCGTCAGCATTGCGGCAAGCTGTCGCTGAGTTCCCTCGGGTGACAGCCCGCGGTCAAAGGTCTCTGCCGCGATTGCGCGTGTCTGCGCCGCCTCGGGGTAGCGTCGTGAGTGCCAGGTCAGCCAGGAAGCCGATGACGCTATGTAACCCTCGCGGTCGGTGGGGCTTGGCTCAAGCAGCTTGGCAAGCGCCTCCGGCGTGGCCTGCCCATACTCGGGCTCGCCGGTCGCTGACATCATCGATGTCAGCGACCACAGTCGCTCCGGATGCTCAATCGCCATGGTTTGGGCGATCATGCCGCCCATGGAGGCGCCCACCACGTGGGCACGGTCGATCCCCAGCGCTGCCAGAAGCCCCAGGCCGTCCTCTGCCATGTCGCTGAGCGTGTAGGGTGCAAGCTCCTGCGCGGTCTTGAAGTCCCCGATCTGCGCTGCGGCGCCAACCGCTTCCAGGTTGGCCGCGACGCCATCAAGCGTCTGAGACATTCCGCAGTCCCGGTTGTCAAAACTGATCACATGCCGGCCGCCGGCGGCCAGCATCTCACAGAACTCACGCGGCCAGCTGACCAGCTGGGCGCCGAAGCCCATGACCATCAGGACCGCTGGGTCCTCCGCACGCCCAGCCGTTTCATATTCAAGACGGATGCCATGAGGTGTGGTTATCTGCGGCATTGTCCGCGGCGATCATAGCTGGACGCTTACGGGCGGCCGCTGCCGGACGCCTCACGGCTCTGTCCGCTGCCGGGTGCCGCGCACCCCACGGCTCTGCCCGCTGCCGGGTGCCGCGCACCTCACGGCTCTGTCCGCTGCCGGGTGCCGCGCACCTCACGGCTCTGTCCGCTGCCGGGTGCCGCGCACCCCACGGCTCTGCCCGCGGTCAGCCGACGCGCTGTTTGATGAGCGCAGCGACGCGCTCGGGCGCAAGTACGTGGTCGATGACCATGTGCGCCGCGCCAATGACGCCAGCCATGTGACCGAGCCGGGTGAGTGCGATGTCCAGGTGGCGTGATGCGACCGGCGTGGCCTGCCGGTAGACGGCCTCACGGACAGCCGCAAACACCTGCTCGTCGGCTTCGGCGAGCTTCCCGCCGATCACTACGGAACTCGGATTCAGCAGGTTGACAGCGTTGGCTACGGCAACACCAACCAGTCGGCCGCTGTGGCGCACCTCCGCGGTGGCCTCCGGGTGGCCTTCCCGTGCGAGTCTCACGACGTCAGGCGGTGTCGGCGCAACCTCACCCATGCGCCGGGCGATCGCCCAGCCGCCAGCCACGGCGTCAAGGCAGCCGACGTTACCGCAGCTGCAGACCTCTGAGGCGTCCGGGTCAACGACGATGTGGCCGATGTCTCCTGCGCCGCCTCGCTCCCCGCGCAGGATCTGGCCGTTAGCGATCAGCCCGGCGCCAATCCCGCTGCCGATCTTCACAAAGATCATGTTCTGTTCGTCGCGCCGTGTGGCCCGGTGCTCGCCGATCGCCATGATCCGGGCGTCGTTGTCCGCCAGGACCGGCGCGGTCGTCACATCCGCAAATTGACTGTCCACGTTCACTCCGTCCCAGCCCGGCATGGCCGGTGGGCTGACCGGTTGGCCTGAATGGAAGTCGACAGGTCCTGGCAGCCCGATCCCCACGCCCAGCACGCTGTCCCAATCACGCCGGATCTCAGCCAGCAGATCGGTGAACCGGTCCTTGACCCAGCCGAGCACAACCTCCGGTCCCTCCTGGATCGTGAGTGGGGCCGTGAACTCACAAAGCGGTCGGGCGCCGAGGTCGCAGACCGCCAGGTGGCAGCCGGTCTGGCCCAGGTCGCCCACAACCACCAGCGCAGCGCTTTCGTTGAAGGTGAACATCGCTGCGGGCCGGCCGCCGCTTGACTGTGCACCCCCGGCAAGCCGGATCAACCCCGCTGAGCTGAGCACGCTGAGCCGCTGGACGACGGTGGAACGCGCGACGCAGAGCCGCTCGGCCAGCTCATTTCTCGTTGCCGCTTCGCCCGAGCGGATCAGGGCAAGTACTAAGCCGGGTGAGGCAGGTTCGATGATTGCTTGAAGATAGCCGGACTGCAGGTGCAGGTGTCGTCACGGCAGCGGGTGGCGAGGCTCGCGCCATTTCAGCGGTCGCCGACGGGTGTGCTGTAACGCGATGAAGGCACCTGTGCCCCACAGCGTAGACACCCACAGTGAGATCGCGTGGTAGACGAGCGTGGCCGATGTCGCGAGCGTGGCGTTGACTCCGAACAGTATGAAAAGGCCCACGAAGCTGCCGTCCAGCACACCGATGCCGCCTGGAATCGGGATGAAGTTCGACAGATAACCGACCTGGTAGGCGAGGATGATCGTTGTGATCGGTGGTGCGTGGCCGAGCGCTCTGAAGCTTATGTAGAGCACCGTTATGTCGCAGAGCAGATATGCCCACGCGCCAATCAGCCTCCAGTCGAAGCTGAACAGCGTCTTTGCGGTGATTGTGATTGTTTCCGACGTGACCTGCGCCCAGGTGGCAAACCGGCCGCTGCGATTGTGTAGATGCCTGCGCGTGATCGCCGGCAGCGCCAGAAAGGCAAAGAAGACCACCACGCCCGCCATTCCCGGCAGCAGTGTCAGCAGCGGGTTGCGCACGCCGGGCAGCAGCCCGGTCCAGGTGCCGATGCCCGCCACGGCGATCACGATCAGGTTGACGCCGCTGGTCAGCAGAAACAGGATGGCCGATCGTTCGGCGACCCGGCGTGGCTTGCCTCCCTGCTGGATCAGCAGCCATGCTCCGACCGCGACGCTTCCCGCGCCGCCGAGTGCCACCGCTGCGCCAAAGGCGAGCTCGGTGAGCGCAACCTCGCTGCCGAACCGCAGTGGCGCCCGCTCAAACACCTGTAGGAAGGCAAGGACATAGCCGCTGCATGAGAGCACCTCAAACCCGACGGCGAGCAACACCATGCCGGTGGGCATGCTGGTTATGCGCTGTTCAACACCGTGCATGGACGGCACCGCCAACAGCAGGCCGACGACTATGGCAGCCAGGACGGCCAGCGCGATCAGGCCGTTGCGCAGGTCGCGCTTGGCCTTCTTCTCGTCGACGACCGCGTTCTCCACGTTGGCGTTGGGTGCGTCGGCGGGGCTGGTCTTCGGCTGGGGCTGGGTGCTCATCACACTAATGTTGACGGTTAACGGTAGATAAGCCGGTGAGCGCCAGGCTCACAACCCCGCCTGTCGGGGGGCTCGCAGCAACGACCGGGTCGCAAGGATCGCTGAGGCCAGCAGTAACAGGTTGCGCACGACCAGCAGCATGGCAAGCCAGGCTGCTGGTCGCAGTGTCACCGATCCGAGCGGCCTGAAAAGCGCTGATCCGTAGTCCAGCTCCACGCCGGTCAGGAGTATGGCTGCGATGATCAGCACCATGGGCTGGCGCATCAAGCTGTCTGGCCGGCTTGCGGTCAGGGCGAGGATCCCGGCCAGCCAGATGAGATATTGTGGGCTGAGCACCGGGCTGACGACGATGTACCAGAGCATCGCTGTCAACAGCGCGTCTGTGCCGTGCGTGAGCGTCAGCCGCCGCCCGCCGGCGGTTTGCCACCACCACCACCCCGCGATCAACAGGCCGAGCACGATCATCAACACGTGCAACACGCCAGCCACATGGTTGGCAAGCATGCCAGTCAGCTCAGGCGAGCCGCTGCCGAGGTGGTAGCGGATCGGCCGCTGGCTGAACGCTTCGCCGGCAAACCACGGTGATGCGGCCACCGCCTCCTCTTCCAGTCCCCGTGCGCTCTGGTTGGTGATAAAGCTCAGCGTGTTGCCGAGAACGGGTGTGGCGGCCACGGTGACCAGGACGCCCAGTGCGACCATCCAGCCCAGCGCCCGTGCCAGCTCGCGTCTGGTGCGGGCCAGCAGCAGCCCGAGCACCGGCCAGACCTTGATCAGCACACCAACCCCGATCGAGGCTCCAAACCTCCATGTGGCGGTTTCACCCTCGCGCCACAGCAGTGCGGCGGCGAGCACCACCGCCAGCGTCGACGCCAAATCGAAGCGTGTGTAGATCAGGGGTCCAAGCAGGGCTGGCAGCACTACCCAGCTCCATGCTCCCCACCACCGATCTTGGCGTCGCGCGACGCCGATCAGGGTCAACAGCACGCCCAGGTCGCAGAGCACCATCAGCGCTGCGAACGCCTGCTCGTAGTGGTTGGCCACAAGCTCTGGAAGCAGCAGCAACGCGGCCGCACCCACCGGGTACTGCCACATGTCAGTGTGTGGCAGCTGCTGGTGCCTGAGGATCTCCGTCGCCCAACTCGCGTAGTAGATCACATCCCCGTTGAACGTGTATGACCCCAGCTTGTACAGGATCAGCAAGCGGGTGGCGGCCCAGGCCAGCACCAGCAACAGAACCCGCCGATCACTGGCCAGGCGGGCGAGTGAACCCGTCATCTGCGCTTGTCTTAAAGATGCGATCCTGGTAGCCATGAGTTCGATGGGGCTGGCGGGATTTGACGCAGTTGTGATTCGTGCCGGCAATCCTGGTCCCTTCACACTATCTGGCACAAACTCCTGGATCTATGGACGGGACCCGGCCTGGTTGATCGACCCTGGGCCGGCGATCCTAGCCCACCTCGACGCGCTCAGCGAGGAGCTTGATGAGCGTGGTGGCCTTGGCGCGATTCTGCTGACCCATGATCACCTTGACCACGCGCAGGGCGCCGCGGAGATGGTTTTGAGGTTTTCACCGGTGCCGCTCGCCGCTGCTCGCGGCACGGTCTCCACGCTGCTTGCCGACGGTGACCGCCTGGGACCTTTTGAGGTCTTTGCCACACCTGGACATTCACCCGACCACCTGACGTTCATCACCGACGATGGCATCGCTTTCACCGGTGATGCCGTCCTGGGGGAGGGGAGCGTATTCATTACCGCGCAGATGACCGCCTACCTGCAGGCGCTCTCCCGTCTGCGGGACCGGGCGCTGCGGGTGCTTGCGCCCGGCCATGGGCCACCGGTCACGGACCCGCACGCCAAGCTGACCGAGTACATCGAGCATCGCCTGGCCCGTGAGGCTGCCTTGGTTTCAGCGCTTGCCGCCGGCAGGCGCACGATTCACGATCTGCTCGATGCTGTCTGGCCGGGGGTGCGCCCGCCGCTTCGCGCCGCTGCGGCCGCCACGCTTGACGCCCACCTTGAGAGGCTCCAGTCGCAGGGTCTCCTGCCGCCGGGCGTCGAGCGGGCCTGAGGGCTGAGGATTGCCCAGACCTGTGCGTCCAGAGGGCTTGTTGTCCCAATGCCACGGCCGCGCTGAGTATCCTCAAGCGTCATTACGTGACGGTCACGCTGGCCGACCGGTTAGTGTTCGACGGTAACGATGTCACCGTCGATCCCGCTGCCACCGCACAATGTCCCTCTGACCGGCCGTTCGGCGTTCCCGTCGATCGGTGATTACGCGTTTCTGTCGGACTGCCATACCTCTGCGTTGATGGCACCCGACGGCAGTGTTGAGTGGATGTCGGTGCCTCGGTTTGACTCACCCAGCCTGTTCGGCTCACTTGTTGACCGCCGTGCAGGCGCGTTTCGTGTCGGACCATACGGACTGCTGGTGCCGCTCAGCAGGCGCTACGTCCCGGGCACGATGGTGTTGGAAACCACCTGGCTGACGCCGTCCGGCTGGCTGATCGTCCGTGACGCATTGACAATCGGCCCCTGGCATGAGCAATCGGATGCCAACGATGCCGACCGCACCCGTCCGCCCACCGATCACGACGCTGATCACATGCTGGTGCGCGTGATCGAGTGCGTGCAGGGCAGCGTGCAGATCGAAGTGGTCTGTGAGCCGATCTTTGATTATGGCCGGGAGCCGGCTAAGTGGGCGTTCTGTGGTGAGGACCTCAACGCGGCGGACGCGGTGTCCGCTGACGGTGAGGTGTCGGTACGTCTCAGCTCTGACCTGCGGCTCGGTATCGAAGCCTCGCATGCACGTGCGCGGCACACGCTGGTTGAGGGTGAGCGCCGCTATGTGGCGCTGGGGTGGTCACATGGTCTTGCGGGGCCGGAAGACATCGCCCAGGCCGATGGGCGGCTACTCGTGACCCAGCATTTCTGGCGCGGGTGGCTGGCTGGCGGCCGCTTCCCTGACCATCGCTGGCGCCGTTTTCTTCAGCGTTCAGCGTTGACGCTCAAAGGTCTCACCTACATGCCCACCGGAGCGACGGTCGCGGCTGCCACGACCTCATTGCCTGAAGCTTTGGGCGGTGAACGCAACTGGGACTACCGCTACTGCTGGATGCGTGATGCGGCTTTCACGCTGTGGGGTTTGCACGCGCTTGGTTTTGACTGGGAGGCGGACGACTTCATGCAGTTTGTCGCTGACCTCGAGCGCGATCCGAACGGCGCGCTACAGATCATGTACGGGGTCGGTGGTGAGCGTGATCTCACCGAGTCGACACTGGACCATCTCTCCGGCTATGAGGGTTCCAAGCCGGTGCGGATCGGTAACGGCGCGTTCAGCCAAAAGCAGAATGATGTCTTTGGCGCCGTGCTGGATTCGATCTATTTGCATACCAAGGTTGGCGGTGACATCCCGCAGCGCCTCTGGCCGCTCATTGAGGACCAGGTCAACTGTGCGATTGCTGTCTGGGATAAGCCGGACCAGGGCATTTGGGAGGCCCGCGGCGAGCCTGCGCACTACGTGTCCTCAAAGCTGATGTGCTGGGTTGCTACCGATCGTGGTGCTCGTCTGGCTGAGCGTGAAGGCGAGTTTGACCTCGCCAAACAGTGGCAGCAGATCGCGGATCACATCCGCGATGACATCTTGGCCAATGGAGTGTCAGAGCGTGGCGTTTTCCGCCAGCACTACGGCACCGATGCGTTGGACGCCTCCACGTTGTTGATCGTGATCAACCGCTTTCTGCCGCCGGACGATGAGCGTGTGCGCAACACGGTGCTGGCGATAGCTGACGAGCTCACCCAGGACGGGTTGGTGTTGCGTTATCGCACCGAAGAGACCGACGACGGTCTGGCTGGTGAAGAGGGAACATTTTTAATTTGTTCTTTCTGGCTGGTTTCGGCGCTTTCTGAGATCGGTGAGACCACGCGTGCGGCCAACCTCTGTGAACATCTTCTCGCCCACGCCTCGCATCTTGGTCTCTATGCTGAGGAGCTCGATGCTGCCAGCGGCCGTCACCTCGGCAACTTTCCGCAAGCGTTCACCCACCTCGCGCTGATCAACGCGGTGATGCACGTGATCGCTGACGAGGAGTCTGACAACCGCTGAGGCGAACCGCTCAGGCGCGTGCTGATCACCTTCACTGCCAAATGACCTTGGGCGACGCGGCCCGGCCCGGCAGCGTTCATGAAGCTATAAGCTGCAACCGATGCGCTACATCTGCGAAGCGTGCGGTTTCATTTATGACCCGGCGGAGGGGGATCCGGACGGTGGGATTGCACCGGGTACTGCCTTTGAGGATATCCCGGAGACCTGGTTCTGTCCGGTCTGCGGCGCGCGCAAGGTTGACTTCAGCCCCTACGAGGACTGAAGGCGGCTCCGGCCATCCCGACCGGGACGCCCGCACCATATGGATGCGTATCAGACGAGCACCACCAGCACGTCACTCTCATTGACCGCCTGGCCTTCTTCACACAGGATGGCCTGGACCGTTCCGGCTTCCTCCGCCTCAACCGGCATCTCCATCTTCATCGACTCCAGGATCACGACCGTGTCACCGGGCTTCACTCGGTCGCCGATCTCCACTTCCACCTTCCATATGGTTCCCGTGATTTGGGCTGTGATGTCGGGCAACCTGTGCTCCTTTGGGACTTGCGTGACGGGTCTCTGAGATTAGCCCGAGATCTCTCTGGCCACGGGCGTCCACCACGTCGCCCAGTCAGCGTGGACGCTGGGGGCTGGTCCTCGTGTCGCAGGTCCGCGGGTTAGCTTCTGTGGTGATAGGGCCACTTTGGCCAGAGGTAACTGTTCAGGTGTCGGCGGCTTGGTTTGGGCTGTGATCTGGTGGCGGCCTGGGCCGGGGCGCTATGGAAGTGTCAGGGATCCGGTTGCGGGGGTTGGTGTTGCGCTCCTCTGCCCGCAACCTCACTCGCCGGCGCCCAACGGCGGCGCTTTACAGCTGGTTTGGTTTTACTGGCTGTGTCAGCGGCCGGGTTTGAGGCTGATCGCGGCAGGCAAACCGTCGCGCGCGCGG
>JBMFHK010000030.1:0-6699 GCA_049976865.1 Solirubrobacteraceae bacterium
TATCCCGTGGCGGGATATTTCCCTCCCCGCGTTGCTAAAGGATGGACTGGACGGCGCGGACTGCACAGGCGAATCGAGAGGATCGGGCGCAACCGATATAGCGCACGGAGCAGGGCGGAGCGGACACGTGCAGGTGTCCAGAATGGCACCCGACAGACCAAGACCACGATGAACCTGGGCGCCCGCAGCAGGCCGGCGACATCCGGGCCCCCGAAGGTCTCGCCCACAAGAATGGCGAGCGTCGCCGCAGGGACTTGGACCCGCCGGCGACTCAAGCCACGCTCAGCTCTCAACCGGGAGGTCCGGCCGTTGCCCCGGCACGGCCGCCGCAGCGTCTCGGACCGGATCGGAAGGTTCTGGGACGACCGGACGATGCCGTGAGAGAACCCTCGTCGCCGAGAGCAGCGCCGCCAACACCATGAACGCCACGGAGGAGTAGAAGGCCGCATGCAGGCCGGTGGCAAACGCGGCCGCGAGATGGGTTGTGAGGTGCGTGGAGCCCACAAAGATCGCAAACGCGAGGCTGCGTGGGATGGAGCGAGCGGCAACGAGAATGGCGACCGCAAACGAGAACACCATGCCCACGTTGGCAAACGTACGCAGCAGCCCGGAGGCGATACCAAACTGATCAGCCGGTACCGCTTTCATGACCGCAGCACTGTTGGCCGGGAAGAAGCCGCCGGCACCAATACCGTTAACAACCGCTGCTAGCGGGACGACCCACAGGGCCGTGGTGACCCCCAGTTGGGCGTAGATCAGCAGTGCCACGATCTCCACCGCCAGACCGGTGGTGGCGGGGATAACCGCACCCACCCGGTCGGAGAGCCTTCCGGCAAATGGCCCAACCACACCTCCCACCAGGTAGCCAGGCACGAGCAAAAGCGAGGCGTGCAGCGGGGTCAAGCCTCGCACTCCCTGCAGGTACATGATCACCAAAAACAGCACGGCAAAGTTGGCCAGGCCCTGGAACAGCGAGGCAAGCAGCGTAGGACTGACCGTCGGGATGGCGAACAGCGACAGGCGCAGCATCGGCGCCTCCCGGTGGCGCTCCACCACCCAGAAGACAACCAGCAGCACACAGCCACCGAGCAGAGCAACCGTCACCTCGGTTGAGAACGAGGTGACGGCAAGACGAACCATCGCCCACAGGATCCCGAACAGGCCTGTCCCGAGCAGCAGCATGCCGATCAGGTCAAACCGCTGACGCTCCCTCCTACCAGTGTCGTGCAGGACACGGAGGGCCAACACAAAGGCCGCGATGCCAGGCGGCACGTTGATCCAAAAGATCCACCGCCAGGAGATGTAGCTGATGATGACGCCGCCGAGCAGGATCCCGAGAATCGCGCCGGCGTTGAAGCCAATGGAGTTAAAACCGTAGGCACGGCCGCGCTCCTCACGCGGGAAGATATCGGCGATCACGGCACCGCTGTTAGCGGTGATCAGCGCGCCGCCGACGCCCTGAATAATCCGGTACAGGATGATGGTCATTTCACTGGTCGCCAGCGCACACAGACCGGATCCGACGATGAATACCAAAAAGCCGGCCTCATACATCTTTACCCGGCCGAACATGTCGCCCAGACGCCCCACCTGGGTCGCCAGAAGCGTGATCACCAGCAGGTACGCGATGACGATCCACACCACGTCTGAGAGTGGTACGTGCAGTCCACGTTCAATCTCCGGTAGCGCAAGCACCACGATCGTGGTGTCAACCGCTGCCATCAGCACACCGACCATGATCACGATCAGGCCCAGCGTGCGGTTCACTTCAACTGGCTCAGTGTTCATGCGCGGTCACACTCCCCGGGCAGCCGGTTCAGGGTCTCAAAGCCTGTCAGCAGACCGGCGAGACCGGACTTGAGCTCCTCAAGCCGCACGCCACCCGCGTCCGCCATCACGGCAAGCTGTGCCCCCATCTCAGCTTCGGCTTGAGATAGCGCGTGCCGGCCGTGTTCGGTGAGGCTGAGCTGCACGCCCCGGCCATCATCGGCCACGCTCGCCCGGTTCAACATGCCGGCACGCTCCAAGCCGTGGACAACAGCGCTGAGCGTTGGCCGTTTGACGTCCGCCTGTGCCGCCAGGGCCGAGGCTCTCTGGGGACGCTCCGCGGCCAGCACCAACACCCGATACTGCGCAAGCGTCAGGTCGCCTGCCGCCACAGCCCGCTCGATCACGCGGGAAAGGCGAGCCAGGGCTCGCCCAGCAGCGACGGCGTCCACTGACCCAACCGAATTGGGAGAGTGCGGCGTCGGCAAGGATAGGCTGAGTTCAACCACAACTAGTTAGAGTACCTTACTATCTTCCGTTTTTCACTCTCTCACCCAGCGGCAGGGGCTCCAGAGCCCCCCACAGGCCTTCACGGCGATCTGCCCACCGGCCCCCGGTGGCGAGCCGTGGTGCTGCCGTCCTGGCAGGACCGAAACTTCATCATCGTCGTGCTAGCACGCTTGGTCATGAGTTCCGCCCGCTCGATTGCTGGCATCATCACAGCGCTATATCTGGCTGCGGAAGGGTTCAGCGCCGTGACGATCGGCCTTCTGTTCGTGTGCGTCACGGTCAGCTCCGCGCTGATGTCAACCGGTATTGGCCTGTTTTCCGACCGCGTCGGACGCAAACCGTTCCTCGTAGTCGTACCAATGCTGGCCGCCGTGGCGGCGCTGCTATTTGCAGAGGTCCGCACGCCTGCAGCGCTCTTCCTGGCCGCGGCACTGGGCACCTTTGGCCGCGGCGCAGGCGCTGGCGGTGGAACGGTCGGACCATACCAGCCGGCTGAGTCGGCACTCGTCACCGAGAGTGTGCCGTCCAGCCAGCGCCAGAGCGCCTTTGGCCGCCTTGCCTTCATGTCGTCGCTGGGTGCGCTGATCGGCAGCCTGCTAGCCGAACTGGCAGGCACGCGCGCTCACCTCGGCCAGATCCAGGCAACCGCCGTCTACCGGCCGGCGTTCCTTGCCGCAGCCGTACTCGCCGCTGCCGCCGGCGTGTTGGCCCTGTGGCTGCGCGAGCCCGGCCGCAACGACAGCAACGAGCGTCACAACAAGGTGGCCGGCAACCGCGGCGACACCGCCTACCAAGAGGGCAACGCTGGCCTGCGCCGCGGCGCAGGCCAGCAGCAAGGCGACCGCCCGCGGCGGCTCCGTTGGCCCCGCCGCTCCTGGCCAGCCCTGTGGCGCTTTTGGGTTACCAACAGCATCAACGGGGTTGCCGTGGGAATGGTCGGACCTTACGTGAGTTACTGGCTGTATCGCCGTTACGGGGTGGGACCAGGCACAGTGGGCCTGCTTTTCGCCGTTGTGAACCTCGGTTCGCTTGTCTCGACGCTCAGCGCCGCGAGAATCGCACGCCAGGTCGGCACGGTGCGGACCATCGTTGCGGTCCGAGCGATCACCGGTGTGCTCTTGGTGCCCATGGCGCTCGCGCCAGCCTATTGGATCGCTGGCGCGATCTACTTGCTGCGCATGCTGATCCAGCGCGTGGGCTTGCCGCTGCGCCAGTCCTACACCCAGGACCTGGCCGATCCGTCCGAACGTGCCAGCCTTGCGGCACTGTCAAACCTGCCCATGCAAGCGACCATGGGCGGCAGCCAGGCGCTGGCTGGCTACCTCTTTGACGAGGTGTCGCTGGCAGCCCCCTTCGAGCTGGCTGCCGTATTCCAGTGCCTTAACGCTTTTGTCTACACACTGCTGTTTGTTTGGAAGCCTCCCACCTCGGCCAGACAGCTCAGTGCGCGACAACAACCACCGCCAGCGTGATGAAGGGCTGCGGATAGCAGGGCGTCGGCCACGACAGGCGGGATGGTGGGGGTCGGTCCAGCGGGACCGACCCCCACCGCCAATGCGACTTCAGTTGTTCTCAGGGAACCCGAGGTTGATCCCGCCGTGCGACGGGTCAAGCCAGCGGCTGGTAATCGCTTTCAGCTGCGTGTAGAAACGGAAGCCCTCAGCCCCGTGAGCCTTGCTGTCACCAAACAGCGAGTCCTTCCAGCCACCGAAGCTGAACGTCGCCACCGGCACCGGGATCGGCACGTTGATGCCGATCATCCCAACCTCAACGTCTCTCTGAAACCGTCTGGCGGCACCACCGTCGTTGGTGAAGATCGCGGTGCCGTTACCAAACGTGCCGCCGTTGATCAGCTCGACTCCGACCTCATAAGAGGGGACTCGCACAACCGACAGCACCGGCCCGAAAATCTCCTCCCGGTAAACACGGGAGCTGGTCGGGACTTTGTCGATCAGCGTTGGCCCAAACCAGAACCCACCCGACTCACCGTCAGGCTTGACATCCCGGCCATCAACCACCACCGTCGCTCCGTCCTGGCTGGCCACATCAAGATAGGAGGCCACCCGGTCACGATGCTCGCGGGTGACAAGCGGCCCCATGTCACATTCGCGGCGGCCATCACCGATACGCAGCCCGCGCATCCGCTCGACGATCTTCTCAACCAGCTGATCACCCACCGGCTCAACCGCAACCACAACCGAGACCGCCATGCACCGCTCGCCCGCAGAACCAAAGCCAGCGTTGATAGCACTGTCAGCGGTCAAATCAAGGTCAGCGTCCGGCAGCACCAGCATGTGGTTCTTGGCGCCGCCAAGCGCCTGCACACGCTTACCATGCCGCGTTCCGGTCTCATACACGTAGCGCGCCACCGGAGTTGAGCCAACGAAGCTGACAGCCTTCACATCAGGGTGAGTGAGCAGCCCGTCGACCGCCTCCTTGTCACCGTTGAGAACGTTAAAGACGCCGTCTGGCAGACCCGCCTCCTTCCACAGGCGACCCAACCACAAGGCCGCCGACGGGTCTTTCTCGGAAGGCTTAAGCACGACCGTGTTACCGGCCGCAATGGCGATCGGGAAAAACCAGGCCGGGACCATCGCCGGAAAGTTAAACGGGCTGATGATCGCCACCACCCCGAGCGGCTGCCGCGTTGAGTAAACATCAATCCCAGTGGAAACCTGCTCAGAAAACTCGCCCTTCAGATGATGGGCCAGACCGGTCGCAAACTCGACAACCTCCTGACCACGTGTTATCTCACCAAGCGCATCGGAAAGAACCTTGCCGTGCTCAGAAGTGACAATCTCCGCAAGCTCACCCTTGCGCGCCTCAAGCAGCTCCCGGAACTTGAACAGGATCGCCTGCCGGCGCGTCAGCGACAAATCGCGCCACGCAGGAAACGCCCGTTTAGCGCTCGCGATCGCAGCCTCGATCTCCTGCTGATTTGCAAAACCAACCCGCTTGGTTTCCACGCCCAGAGCCGGATCGTAAACCGGGCCGGACCGGCCGCTAGCCGACGCCAGCTCCTGGCCGCCGATCCAATGCGGAACGACCGGTAGAACGCTGGATGAGGATGTTTTGGTGGGGGCGGTGGCAAGATCGTTCATGAGCTAGCAGCATAGTTCTGTGACCGCCGGGCACGCCATCGCCGCATTGGCAATGCCGCTCATTGGTCGGCCTCCATAGTGGCGCTGCGCAGCGCGGCGCGTGCCTGCGCGACAAGCGCCCGCGCAACGTTATGACGGTTGTCATCTGGGCTTGCCGCCAGGTTGAACTCAACCAAACGGACGGCGCCCCGTGTCACACACTCCGCGAGTTCCACCGCCGTCACCGCCTCCGCGCGAACCCCGCCGCGGGCCTCACGCAACGACACCGCGGCGAGTTCGGCAACCGCGCACGTTGCGGACGCGATGGCAAGCGGGGGGTCCGCCGCCCGCGCCAGCGCTTCACCCAAACGGTTGCCGAAGTCAGGTTCCTCGCGGCTGCGTAACACGGCAAGCACGTCCTGGTACGCGGCGGCGTCACGATCAGCGAGCTTGAGCAGCTCGCTACGCAGATCAGCTGCCTGGCCACGGCGGCGCTCAACCTCCGCGCGCCCAGAGTCCGCCAGCTGCGGGGCGTCCGGCTCAGGCGCCCATTGCCGAAGCGTCACCGCACACACCATCTCAGCCAAAGCCGCCGCAGCTGCCCCGCTCCACGCTAGGCCAGCGCCTGCACCCGGTATCGGATCGGCGCTGCCAAGACGGTCCAGCAGATCCACAAACGGACTGCCAGCTGATCCTTCCGGCCCCTGCGACACGCCACTCACCTCCGCGACTGAAGTGTTTTCCAGCGTACCAAAGCAAGTCGTCTTAGCCTACGTGCCTCACAGCAGCGAGTCTGATCCGCGCCGCAAGCAGATCTCACAGCACGACGCCAGGCGACGGCGACAGCACGGGGAGCCGAGCAGCGCCCGCTGCTCTCGGTGCGCGTGCTGCCAGCGCAGACACACCTGAGGTTTTGGAACAGACGGCCAGCGATTTACAACTACCGGACCCCAGTCGCCCGGACCAAGCTGACAGGATGTCTGTCATGGCTGCGTCGCGAATCGTGATCATGGGAGTCTCCGGCAGCGGCAAGTCTGCGGTGGGGCGCAGCGTCGCGGCTCTGACCGGGCTGCCGTTCATCGACGGTGACGATCTTCATCCGCCGCAAAACATCGCCAAGATGGCGGCCGGCGTCCCGCTGGACGCCGGCGATCGGGAGCCGTGGCTACGCACCGTCGGCGAAACCCTGGCTCAGGCGCAGGGCGGCATGGTGATGGCCTGCTCGGCGCTGGCGCGCTCCTACCGGGACCTGATTCGCGGCTACGCGCCTGACGCCGTGTTCGTGCACCTGTCCGGGGAGCCGGAGCTGATCAGGTCCCGCCTCCAGGAGCGTCGCGGGCAT
>JBMFHK010000030.1:6709-26510 GCA_049976865.1 Solirubrobacteraceae bacterium
CATGCCCGCGACGCTCCTGGACAGCCAGCTGCAAGCTCTTGATCCGCTCGCGGCCGACGAGGCAGGCATAACCGTGCCGATCGACGCGCCTGTTGACACACTCGCCGAGCGTATCCGCACGACCCTTCTCGCTCCGCCCGGTCGCTGAGCGCCGGCCAGGCCCAGGGCGGCGGTGGACGCTCAGGCGATACCGGTCAGATGCGGCGCATAGGCCGGTTCCTCAGCGACAGGCCGGACGTCAACAGCCACAACCTTGTACTCGGGGCAGGAAGTGTTGATGTCGGCAGACTGTCCGACCAGCAGGTTTGTGCGGGTTTCAGGGAAGTGGAAGCTCATGAACACGTGTCCTGGCTGAATACGGTCGGTCACGTGTGCGCGCAGTTCCGTTCTCCCCACGCGGCTGCGCACCGAAACCAGCGTGCCATCCGTGATCCACAGCCGCGCGGCATCGTCGGGATGCACCTCCAGGAGATCCTGGTCGACCAGCTCAACGTTGTTGGTCCGGCGAGTCATCGTGCCGGCGTTGTAATGCTGCAGAACCCGGCCGGTGACCAGCACCAGCGGGAACTCAGCGTCTGGCGAGTCGCCGGGATCCTTGTAGGGCAGCGCGGCAAACTGTGCCTTGCCGGAGGGCTTTTCAAACGACGTCTCATACAGGGTTGGCGAGCCCTGCCCGTCGGCATGCACCGGCCACTGCAGGCCACCGCGTCCGACCAGCTCTCGACTCACTCCCTGATACTGCGGGGTCAGCCGGCCAATCTCCTCCAGGCAGTCCCATGGGGTCTTCCAACCCATGTCGTGCCCGAGCATGCGTGACACGGTGGTGATGATCTCAAAGTCGGTCTTGGCGCCGCCGGGCGGGTCGATCGCGGCCTCCACGAGCTGGAAACGGCGTTCGGCGTTGATGAACGTGCCGGATTTCTCCAGAAACGACGACGCCGGCAGGATGACGTGTGCGTACTTGGTCGTCTCGTTCTCAAAGATGTCCTGGCAGACCAGGAGCTCCAGGTTCTCAAGCGCCTCGCGGACGTGCCCGGTATCCGGGTCGGTTTGGGCAACGTCCTCGCCGAAGATGTACATGGCTTTCAGATCACCACTGATCGCGGCGTCAAACATCTGCGGGATGGTGTAGCCCACGTCGCGGCTCAGCGGAACCCCCCAGGCCTGTTCAAACTGCCGGGCGGTGTTCTCGTCGGTGACCGACCGATAGGCTGTGTAGGTGTCAGGCAGCGCGCCCATGTCAGAGGAGCCCTGGACGTTGTTCTGACCGCGCAGCGGCAGCAGCGCCGAGCCGGGGCGTCCGATCTTGCCGGTCATCAAAGCCAGGTCGCAAAGCAGTTGCACGACCTCTGAGCCGTACTTGTGTTCAGTGACGCCTAGACCCCAGATCAGCGCCGCGTTCTCAGCCTCCCCGTAGATATGGGCGGCCGTCACGATGTCCTGTGCGGGAACACCTGTGATCTCTTCCACCGCCTCCGGCGTGTACTTGGGCAGAAGCTCGTGCAGAGCCTGATAACCCTCGGTGCGCCCAGCGATGAAGTCCGGGTCGGTCAGACCGTCGCGCTCCACCACATGGCAGAGGCCCAGCACAATCGCCGCGTTGGTACCCGAGCGCAACGACAGGTGCAGAGCACCGTAGTCAGCCAGCTCAATCCGGCGTGGATCGATTGTCACCAGCTTGCAGCCACGCAGTGCCGCTTGCTTGATCCTCGCGCCCACCACTGGGTGGCCCTGCGTGGGGTTAACACCGATCAGAATCGCCGCGTCGGCGTAATCGATGTCCTCAAACGAGCCGGTTGCGCCAGACAGTCCAAGCGATCTGCGCAGCGCGTAGGAGGTTGGTGAGTGACAGACCCGGGAGCAGTTGTCAAGGTTGTTGGTGCCGACCGCCGCGCGGATCAGCCGGGACATCGCATAGCAGTCCTCATTGGTGGCCCGGGACGAGGCGATGCCAGCGATGGCATCGGGTCCGTGCTGGTCTTTGATCCGTGAGAGCTCCTTGACAATCCGCGTGTAGGCCTCATCCCAGCTGGCCGGACGGAAACCGTTCCCCTCCCGTATCAGCGGCGAGGTGAGCCGGTCGCGAGACCTGGTGAACTGATGGGCGAACCGGCCCTTCAGACAGGTGTGACCGACGTTTGCCGGTCCATCCATCGCTGGTGAGATGGTGACGATCCGGCCATCCCTCACGTGCACGTCAAGACGGCAGCCAACACCACAGTAACCACAGGTTGTTGTCACCGTCCGGTCAAAGCGCTCACTCTCCACCATGTTCCGTCACCTCTAACGGGATAGATCTGTCTGCTTGTGCGGCCGCGGGACCAAGCGCGACTCGCTGTACACATCGTCATACAACAGTAGACGCTCCGTGATGGCATCGGTGGGACAGGTGTCCGCGCAGGCGCCACAGGAAACGCAAGCCGAACCCAGAAAGCCGCTGTCAATCCCGGCCGCGACGTTGGCGTCAAAGCCGCGCCCGACAGCTGTCAGCGCAAACGTGCCCTGAATTTCGTCGCAGGCACGGACACAGCGCCCACAGGAGATGCACAGCTCGTGCTGGAACACCAGGTAGGGGTGGCGCTCGTCATGGTCGGGCTGATGCTGTGCGCCGGGCCAGCGCGGCTCACCGATCTCAAGCCGCGCGGCAACCTTGGCAAGCTCGGTGTGGGGCGCGGGCGGCTGCGGCAGCTCGGAGAGCACAAGCTCAACGACCGCCTCTGCCACGCGACGGCTGGTCTGGTCGTGGGTGTCAACAATCATGCCCTCCCGGCACGGCGTCGTGCACGCTGGCACCGGGTTGGCGACACCCTCAACACGCACCATGCAAGCCCTGCAGGCGCCGAACGGCGCCTGCCGCTCGTCAAAGCAGAGGGTCGGCACCCACGCGCTCGCCGCGCGTGTGGCTTGCAGGATCGTGGCCCCGTCGGCAACCTGGACGCCGACACCGTCGACGATCACATTGATCATGCCCGCCGCCCCTCTCCAGGGTTGTTCACAAGCCCGAGTTCCGGGCCGTAATACCTGATCAAGCTGCGCATCGGCGCGGGCATCCCGGAGCCGTGAGCGCACAGGGAACCGAGCTCAAGCACCTCCAGCAACTCCTCAAAGCGCCCGCGGTCGATCGGCCCGTCAGCACTCACCATCTCGTAGGCGCGGCGCATCCCGATCCTGCACGGGAAACACTTTCCGCAGCTTTCGTGCGTGCCAAAGCGCAGCAGGTGGACCGCCAGCGCGCGCATGTCAGTGTGCTGGTCGAAGGCAACGATGCTGCCATGCCCAACCATGCAGCCCTGGGCGGCCAGTGGCTCAAAGTCAAACACCGTGTCGAGCAAGGACGCAGGCAGAATCCCGCCGAGTGGCCCGCCGATCTGAACGGCCTTCAGCTCGCTGCTGTCGCGCAAACCCCCCGCCACATCCTCACAGAGCTGGCGGACCGTCATCCCGAACGGCACCTCATACACGTTCGGCCGGTTGAAACGCTCGTTGAAGCAGACCAGCTTGGACCCAGCGCTTTTGCTGTCCGGGCTGAGCCCATGGTAGGCCTGAGCGCCATGAGCGGCGATGAATGGAATGTTGGCGAGTGTCTCAACGTTGTTGACCACGGTCGGCATCCCGTAGACACCGCGTTCCGCCGGGAACGGCGGCCGGGCCGAAACGGTTCCCCGCAATCCCTGCAGACAGGCCAGCAGAGCGGTCTCTTCGCCCACCACGTAGGAACCCGCGCCCTCCACAACCGTTACATCAAAGTCAAAGCCGGAGCCATAGATGTTTTTGCCAAGCCAACCGTCAACGTGAGCCCGGTCGATCGCCGCGTCAAGCGCCGGCTTGGCCAGCGGGTATTCGGAGCGGACCAGCACAAATCCGTGCGCTGCACCAACCGCGTAGGCGGCCAGCGCCATTCCTTCCAGCAGCAGCTGCGGGCTACGCTCCATAAGGTACTTATCTATGTAGGAGCCGGGGTCGCCCTCATCACCATTGGCGACGATGAACTTCTCCGGAGCTTCGGCGCCACGCACAAACCGCCACTTCACGCCGGCGGGAAATCCCGCACCGCCGCGACCACGCACATCAGCGGCCTCCACCTCGGCAAGCAGCGCTGCAGGGTCAAGCTCACTGAGAGCCCGGCGCAGACCGGACCAGTCCCCGGGTCTGGTCAGCACCGGCTCGGCTAGCAGACTCTCCCAGACAGGCTCAGCCGCCTGAGTTGATTGCCCAGCAAGCGCCAAACCTACGGCCTCCGGACCGGCGCTGACCATCTCACCTTCCCGGATCGCGGGCGAGCTGTGACAGAAACCCAGACAGACGGTCTCTGTCAATGAGAGCTCACCGTCAGCAGTGCGCTCTCCAACACTCACGCCGAAACCGGCGCTGAGCGCGTCCAAGTGGGCCCCTCCCGTGGCGGCAAAACAGGCGGTACCGCTACAGGCCTGCACATGCCGTTTGCCCCGGGGCGCGCTCAGGTCGTCATAGAAGGTGGAGACACCGTAGACGGTCGCCTCCGGCAGACCGCTTGAGGCGGCCACCGCGCGGATGTCATCCGAGCTGAGCTGTCCGTGCGCGTCAGCAGCTTCTTTCAGTAGTTCGAGCGCGGTCGGCGCCTCATCAAGGCGGCGGCGTCTGGCCAGCTCCACGAGATTACGAGACATTGCTCACAAGTGTGCCACCTAATGGGCAGACCGAGGTTTTATCGTTCCCGCGCCCCTTCAGTTTGCCGGTAACTGGCGGCGCGCGCGACGTTGCACACCGCGGGCTCGGACCCGCCGCGCCGCGGCGCCGCTCACAGAGCTCCTGTGATCCTCAGTCAGACCGCCCGGCCGTCAAGATCCGGCTTTTGCAGCGCAACGATGAGCTTGAACTTGGACCCTTGACTGAGATCAACCCGACGTTCAGTGATGGTCTGCGGCTTGCGGTAGAAATAGCCATGAAAGAGGCCACAGCCCAATGACAGGCATTGCGCATGCTCGGCGTGCGTCTGCACCTTCTCAGCCAGAACTCGCACCCGTTAAGGCTCAAGCGCCGCCAGCTGCTTTGCAAAGCCGTCCGGTCCCAGCGCCGCATAGTCAAGTTTGACGTAGTCTGCAACGCGCAACAGGCGGTCGTACTCAGCGATCATGGTGAAGTCGTCAAGCGCAACCTTGTAACCGGCCTGCCCCAGTTCAGTGACCGCCTCGACCAGGTCGTCAACCACCTGGTCCTCGATGAACTCAAGAATCATAAAAATTCGTCCAGCACCGGTGAACTTTCAGCAGGTCTTGACGTATCTGTAGGGAAGAGATCCTTGATGGCCCGCCACCAATCCCCAAACCGACCGCGCCGTGTCACATGGATGGCAGCGCGGGCGGCAGTGGTGTTCACCGGCGCCAGCGCCTGCCTGCTTGCACTACCGGCGCTGAGGGCGCCCGCCGCCGAGGCCTCTCGACCCGGTACGACGGCGGGCCTACCCCTGGCCGGTCTTTGGGGCCGAGCCCCGTCCGCCCGGATCAACACGGTGCTGCGCCGGCAGACCGGTTTCTCCTCTCTGCAGCTGGCCAGTAAGCCGGCTTGTGAGACACCTCACGCGGGCACCATGTCCTGCCGCGCTGATCTCCTGGTGGTGCGCGCCAGCGGCCAGCCGGTCCGACTTCTGCACAGGCCACACCGCACCGGCACAACGGTGATCTTCATCCACCGGCGAGCAGGCACCGGCGGGCCCAAATCAGTCTCGTCTGACGCTTTTGCCAACTCAACCGGCATAAGCGCGCCGGCCGCCTCCACACCCGCCTACCTGCAGTGGGCTTACGACCTGACTGGCCTGTCTGAAACCTCTGGGACGGGCGACACGGTCGCGATCGTTGACGCCTACGACGACCCAGACGCGCTGCCGGACCTGGCGACCTTCAGGCAGCAATACGGGCTCTGGCCATGCACAGACACCGCCACAGTAAGCGCATGCCAGACCGCAATCAGCAGCAACGGTGTCTTTGAGCAGTACAACCAGGACGGCGCGCTGATCGATCAGTCTGGCTCCGGCGTCGCTCCAGCAACTGATTCAACCGGCGGCTGGGAGACCGAAGAGTCACTGGATGTGGACTCCGTCTCGTCGCTGTGCCCGAATTGCACGCTCGTCCTGGTTGAGGCAGACAGCAGCAGTGATTCGGACCTGTCCACGGCCGTAAACGACGCCTACACCCTCGGCGCCCAGCAGGTCTCCATGAGCTGGGGCGATAACTACAACGAGGGCTGTGACAAGGTCACCTGGTGGGCCGCCGGGCAGGCGTCGGTGGCAGCCGCAGGTGACAGCGGCTATCAGGGCGTGAGCACTAACTACGGCGGCTCCTGTTCAGCCACGCCCGCCAGCGGAAGTGTCAGCTATCCAGCCGCAGACAACCAGGTGACGGCTGTGGGCGGCACCTCGCTGACCACCTCAGACACACCGCGCGGGTTTACTGAGAGCGTCTGGAACGACGGCTACGTCTCCTCAGCTGGAAGCTACTACGCCACCCAGTCCGGCTGTGACACTTCCCAGCTCACGCCCGTCTACCAGGCCGGGATCACCACTGACTGCTCAGGCCGCGCCTACAACGACATCGCCGCCGACGCCGACCCGCTGACCGGGCTTGACGTCTATGACACCTTCGGCGGCTCAGCGGGTTGCTCAACCTGGTGCGTGGTCGGCGGCACCAGCATGGCAACGCCGCTCACGGCTGCCTACGAGGCGCTGGCCGGGGTCACGCCAACCGACTCACCCGCCTGGGCTTACAGCGACGCCGCCGACCTCAATGACATCACGACCGGCACCGACGACACCAACAACACGTGCCCTCGCTCAGAGCTGGTGATCTGCCAGGCACAGACCGGCTGGGACGGACCGACCGGCAACGGTTCCTTGAGCGGCGCCCTGTACGGCGCGGACGGCACCGCCTATGCGGGTCTCCAGACCGCCCCCGGGATCGGCGGTGCCTACGCCCAAGCACCAACACCGTCAACCTCAAACCTCGTGACCGCAGCCGTAGCCGGTGGCGTCTACCCGAACGCGCCTGCCAGCGGTGAGAGCACCGATTACTGGTGGCAATACGGAACCGGCAGCGCCTACGGCCAGACCGACGACGGGACGGGGACACTGTCCGGAACGGCGCTGCAACCGGTGTCTGGGTCACTGTCCGGTCTGACACCATGCGTGACCTATCACTACCGGCTTGACGCGACCAACTCCGCGGGTACCGCATACGGGTATGACAACACGCTCGTGTCAGCGCCGCCGCAGCCGGTGCCCACAACGGCCCCGTCGGCGAGCGGCAGCGCCATGCAGGGCGATCCACTCACCGGTCAGGCCGGTGGCTGGAGCACGGTCCCCGCGCCCTGTCTTGAGACCGTGAGCTACCAGTGGCAGCGATCAAGCAGTCAGGGAGGTCAGTTCAGCACCATCTCGGGCGCCACCACCAGCAGCTACACGCCCGCTGCAGCCGACGTTGGCAGCTACCTCAGGCTCGCCGTCACCGCCACCAGCTCAAACGGCTACGGAACCTCATACAGCGTAAGCGCCTACAGCAACCCGGTCGGACCAATCTATGACGCCGGCACAACCATGACCGGCACAACCGGAGCAAGCTCACCCGACGGCTCGCCAATCTCCAGCTCATCCGGCGATGGGAAGCAGCCTGGGCCAACCATGATCTCCGCGTCAAGGATCATTGCCACTCCGACGGTCGGCGGTTGGATCAGGATCCAAGGCGGACGCTATGGGCACGCCGGCACCATCAGATACCAGTTCCTGCGCTGCGCGCTTGCGTGCGTGACGCTGCACACCTCCAACGCAGACAGCTACCGGCTGGTGCAAGCCGACGCAGGCCATTTCATCGAGATCAAAGTATCGGTCAGCGGAGCGGCCGGGAGCAGGCCGCTACTCACACGGTCATGGATCGGACCGATCACGGCGCCGACCGCCGGAGTCCTGACGATCGGGCCACATACAAGGCTTGCAAGCTGGCTGACCATCCTGGGTTCCACCCACGCGCCGCTTGCGTCGGTCCGCCTGCTGGCGCGTCACGCTGAAGGGTCCAGGCTGACGCTGGGAGCCCTGTGGCGGCACACAGAGATCCAGACGTGCACAACAGCCACTGCACGGCTGCTTTCATGCACGCGGCCCATGCGCCTGCACAGCACCCGCCTTTTGAGCGTCAGGGTCAAACGCAACCAGCGCCTCAAGGTCATCGCCGTCCTGGGCTGAACGTGTCCGCCCGTCTGGGAAGCGCTCACCGGCCTGGACCGAGTCGCGATCCCGACCGGCTGAGAGGCGTGAATCCCGATCAGGGGCCAGACGGCAGGTTTGGCACACCCCGTGCAGCGTTACCTCGTGTCCACTGACCCAGAAGGAGTAGCGTTCAGCCACTGTCTTGATCACGTCCTCAAGCTGTGGATCGCCAAAGGCAATCAACGCTCCGCAAGCCTCGCACACCATATGGTGATGGTGGCGATCACGGTGGTCACCATACTCATCGGCCGCGGCTCCGTCGGAGCGCTCGTACCGCAACATCCCGTCGCCAACCTCCACGCGCGCCAGTAACCCCAGCCCGCTGAGCAGGTCCAGCGCCCGGTAGACACTCGCCCGGCCGACGGGGCGGCGCTCCGCCAAGCCATGTTCCACCTCCGCGACGGTCAACGCGCACTCCCGCTCAGCGAACAGGTCGATCAGAGCATCGCGAGCGGCCCCGCGGTTACAGCCCGCCGCGTGTACGACTGACCGCGCATGCTCAGCCCACGTGGTGTCAGTGGTCATCTGTCAAGCATATCGCCAAACCAGACAATATGAGATTGAGACTCAGATTCATTCTCTTGCTACGATATGCACATGCTCTCCGACGCGCCCCGCCCACTCGGACCGCCCGCTCCGGGCGACAAGCACGACAATAGCCCGTCTAGGCTCCGTGCAGACGCCGTCACCGGCCGCAAGCACGGCCCACACCTCCGGCGATCCCATACCGTGCTCGCGCTGAGCGCGCTGGCCAGTGCGGCGATCATCACCGGCTGCGGCTCGGCTGCCGTGGGCGCCTCAAAGGCCCAGTCCGGGAAGATCAACGCAGTTGGCGCTGAGAGCCAGTACGCAAACGTGATCTCCCAGATCGGCGGACGATACGTCCAGGTTGGGGCCATCATGAGCAACCCCAACACCGACCCACACACCTTTGAGGCGAGCCCCAGCGTGGCGGAGGCGGTCAGCGCAGCCAAGCTGATCGTGCAGAACGGCCTCGGCTATGACAGCTTCATGAGCCACCTTGAGGCCGCCTCCCCCAGCTCAACGCGAAAAGTGATCGTTGCCCAGCAGATCCTGGATTTGCCAAACACAACGCGCAACCCGCACCTCTGGTATAAGCCGGCAACCATGCCGGCCGTGGCGGCCGCCGTGAGCCACGCACTCGCCAGGTTCCAGCCTGCGCACGCAGCGTATTTCACCGCCAACCTGCGGCGTTTTGACAACTCGCTGAAACCGTGGCTTGCCGCGATTAACAGCTTCGCCAACCGCTACCCCCACACTCCCGTGGCAACCACGGAACCGGTTGCCGACTACATGCTGCAGGCCGCTCGAACCGTCAACCGCACACCCTGGCAGTTACAGGCCGACATCATGAATGGGGTTGACCCAGCCCCAGAGGACATCACCGTCCAGAGCGACCTGTTCAAATACCACAAGGTTAAAGTGTTCCTCTACAACCGGCAGGTGACCGACCCAACGACCGAAACGTTCTTGGCACAGGCAGAAGCTGCCCACGTGCCAGTGGTTGGCGTCTACGAGACCATGCCGCTGGGCTACAACTACCAGCACTGGATGCTTGCAGAGGTCCGTGCGCTGCGCAACGCCGTGGCGCACGGCATCTCAACCCGGACGCTCTGAGATGGCTGCGCAACCAAGCCAGTCGAGCATCCCTGACGCAACCTCCGCCAGCCTCGAACTGGAGGGTGTGAGCCTTACGCTCGGCGGCCGCACAATCCTTGACAACGTCAGCTTCCGCCTGGAACCAGGTGAGTTGACCGGGCTGATCGGTTCAAACGGCGCCGGTAAGACCACCCTGATGCGGGTGGTGCTCGGCCTGCAGACACCGACCTCAGGGCAGGTGCGTGTACCTCGTGACGGGCGTCGGCCCAGCATTGGTTACGTGCCACAGAAGTTTCTGCTGGATCCGGACATGCCGGTGCGAGCCCGTGATCTGGTGGGTCTTGGCATCGACGGTCACCGCCTGGGCCTCTCGCGCCCAAGCGAGGCGCGAGAGGCACGGATCGACCAAGCCCTGGCGGCCGTCGACGCACTGCAATTCGCCGAGCACCGGATCGGGCGGCTCTCTGGCGGCCAGCAGCAGCGGATCATGATCGCGCACGCGCTGGTCAGCCAACCGCGGCTGCTGCTACTGGATGAGCCACTGGCAAACCTGGACCTGCACAGCGCGCGAGATGTAGTCAACGTCCTGGCCCGCGTCGCACACGAGCAACACGTGGCGGTGCTTGTCTCCGCACACGAGATGAACGCGCTGCTGCCGGTCATGGATCGCGTGGTCTACCTGGCCGACGGGCGCGCTGCATCCGGGCCGATTGGCGATGTGGTGCGCTCAGACGTGCTCAGCCACCTCTACGGGCACCACGTCGACGTAATCCATGTGCACGGACGAGTCGTGGTCGTGGCCGGGGAGACCGAGGTTGAGCCGGAGTTTGGGGCTCACGCCGACCATGGCGACGTTGAGGTCGACTGATGGTCCGTGAACCAGCCGACCGCACAAGGACGTGATCTGCCAGTGGACGCGATCCTGCACGCACTGGTCGAGCCGGGGTTCTTCTCAACCTCATCGGTACGGCTTGCCCTGGCCATCAGCGGAGTGGTGGCGATCGTAGCCGGCACGATCGGCTTCTTCACCGTGGTTCGCGGTCAGGCTTTTGCTGGTGAGGCACTCGGAGACATCGGCATCGCCGGCGGCTCAAGCGCCTACCTGGCCGGCATCGGCGCCATCTGGGGGTTTCTGGCTATGGCGGTCGCGGGCGCCACCGTGATGGAACTGATCGGCGTGCAGCGGGCACGTGGCCGTGACATGGCAACCGGCATCGTGCTTGGCGTTGGCTTTGGTCTCGCCGCCTTGCTGCTCTACCTGGAGACGATCTACCGCAACACAACGGGCGCTGTGGTCACCGTCTTGTCGGGCTCACCGTTCACGCAGGACCCAGCCTACTTGCCAATTGTGGCCGCACTCGCTGTGATCACGCTGGTGATCGTGATAACGCTTTACAGACCGCTGCTTTTGGCGAGCCTCAGCCCTGAGCTGGCCGCCGCGCACGGGGTCCCGGTGCGCTTGATGAGCGCCGTCTACCTGATTGGCCTGGCGGTAGCCGTAGCGCTCTCAGCCCTCACCATCGGCGCGATCCTCTCAACAGCGCTGCTGATCGGACCCGCGGCCACCGCATTACGCCTGACCCGCAAGCCATCACAGGCGGTCTTGGCGGCCGCTGGGATCGGGCTGCTTTGCACTTGGCTTGGCCTGCTGCTCAGCTACGACAGCTTCTACTGGCCGCCGCTGCGGCACGGCTGGCCGGCCAGCTTCTTCATTGTCACGCTCATCATGATCGCTTACCTTGTGTCAGGCCGGTTTGGTAGACGCGCCCCGCAACCGACGCTCATCACAGCGCCAGCCGTCTCAGCGGTTCCGTCCAGGGCACAGGAAGGCTGAGCATCGTGTTCAGCTCGTTCATGATCAACGCCTGGGTGGTTGGCACGACGGTTGCGGTTGTTGGCGGCGCAGTCGGATTCTTCGTCGTGTTGCGCGGATCCGCGTTTGTAGCTCACGCCATCCCCAACGGCTCGTTTGCAGGCGCCGCCTGGGCCGCCCTCGCCGGCATCTCCACGCTGATCGGTCTGGCGGTCTTCTCGATCGCGGGAGCGATCGGGATCGGCGTACTGTCACGACGGGGGCGCAACGATGTCGCAACCGCCTTGACGCTCGTCTTCATGCTGGGCCTGGGTTTTCTGGCGCTGAGCTTCAGCGATCAGTACTCCTCTCAGGTCTTCTCATTGCTTTTTGGAGAGGTGCTTGGGATCAGCACCAACGAGGTGTGGCCAACGCTCGCACTCGCCGCGCTGTCGCTGGTCATCCTCGCGGTCCTCTGGCGCCCGCTGCTGCTTGACTCGGTACTCCCGCAGGGCGGCGCCCAGGTCGGTCATCTGCGGGTCGAGCACGCCTTCCTGCTGCTCGTGGCTTTGGCCACCACCATGACGGTCCCGGTGGTGGGCACCACCCTGATTTTCAGCCTAATGATCGGCCCGCCGGCGGCGGCGCGGACCCTAACCTCGCGCCCGCCAGTGGCGTTGGCAGCCTCAGTGTTGACCGCCGTCGTGATCATCTGGAGCGCCATAGTGCTCTCCTACGACACGAACTGGCCGATCGGCTTCTTCGTTGCGTGCCTGAGCGCGGCCGTATACCTGATAGCACGCTTCGCGGGCGGCTGGAGACAAGCGATCACCGCGTGACGCTCCGCGCTCAGCTCGGCTGAGCCTGGAGCGAGGGGACACAGACCGACGTAGGCCGGCCACCGGTGAGGCGGCACAAGCCAGCACTGGTAAGTGGGATACCAGACGCGGTGCGAGCACCTACGCGGGTGAGACTGCGGGGCATCGCGATCAGTGAGCAAACGTGAGAGTCCAGAAGACGGGCGAGATCGCAGTCGCCGCGACCCGATGCGCCGGATAGTGTTCATACTGGCGCTTCACCTTCGATACGGGTTGATTTGAGTCGTACGTGAAGTAGCCTTCACTGACGTCGTGGCCGAACCTCCCGCCCCCGCCATTTCCGCACCGATCGAGGACTACGTCAAGGTCATTTACGCGTTGACCCTTGATCCCGAACAGGCTGCGTCAACCAGCCAGATCGCGGACCGGCTCGGCATAACCGCAGGCTCGGTGTCAACGATGATCAAACGCATGGACGGCACAGGTCTCGCCGAGCACGTGCCTTACCGGGGCGTGCGGCTGACACCAGCAGGACGGCAACTGGCGCTGGGAGTGATCCGCAGGCACCGGCTCCTGGAGCTGTTTTTGGCAACCACGCTTGACATCCCCTGGGAGGACGTTCACCGCTTTGCCGAGACGCTTGAGCACGCAGCCTCAGACGAGCTGATCGAGCTGATCGCCGCCAAACTGGGTGACCCGATCGCCGACCCGCACGGAGACCCAATCCCAAACCGCAGCCTAGAAGTGGATGACCGCGCCCAGCCCACGCTTGACGACCTCTCACCGGGCGAACAGGCCCAGATCGTCCGGGTCTCAGACGCCGACCCAGCGATGCTGCGTTATCTGACGGAAGAGGGGATCGGCATCGGCGACAGGCTGGAGCTGGTTGACCGTGACCCGTTTGGCGGCTCCGCCCATGTGCGGATCGGCACGCGCACGCACAGCCTCGGCGTGCCCCTGGCGAAAGCCATCTGGATTCACCGTCTTTGAGCCAGCCGCTGGCGCGGGGTGAGCCGGCCGCTGGCGCTGGGTGAGCCGGCCGCTGGCGCTGGGAGAGCCGGCCGCTGGCGCTGGGAGAGCGCTCAAGCGGAGGCGAGCATCGCGCGCCAACCGCCGGAGAGCCACAGCAACACAGTGAGCGCCCCAGCCGCGCTGGCCAGCATGACGACCCCCATTGGCGTCCCGTCGTGAGTACCGCTCAGGCCCACCAGCGGCGCCACCAACGCCCCCATGCCGAACTGGCCCAGACCGATCAGCCCCGAGGCGCTCCCGTACGCTTCGGGGCGAGCGTTCATGGCGCGTGATATCGCATTGGGCATCACCAAGCCCTGACTGGCCGCAACCACAAACAGTCCCAAGATCAAAGGCATGACGGGCGTGTGCATGACGCACACCACAAGCACCATCAGGGTGCCAGCAAGACTGACCCCCAGGCCGGTAAGCAGCAAGCGGACAAGGTCAAACCGGCTGACAAGACGGCCGCTGATCAGCGTGAAAGCGACGATCCCGGCGGAGTTACATGCGAACACCACGCTGAACAGCTGGGGCGACAGGTGGTAGACGTTCTCAAGCACGTAGGAGGCACCCGAGATGTATGAAAACAGCGCACAGAACGACAGCGCGTAGGCGCTTGCCGGAGCCATAAACCGTCTGTCCGCCAGAAGCCGCCGGTAGGTGTGCGCCATATCGCGCACGTCTCCTGAGTGGCGATCCCTGACCGCCAGCGACTCGGGCACAAACGCGAGCGTCATCACCAGCAACACCACGCCAATGAGGGCCAGCGCTACAAACACGGTGCGCCAGGTGCCGACCGTCAGGATCGCTGCACCAGCCAGCGGCGCCACAATCGGCGACACGCCATTGATCGCCAGCACAACAGCGAAAATGCGCGCAGCATCGGTTCCCACATACATGTCGCGTACCACCGCACGGCCGATGGCTATCCCTGCCGCTCCTGCAAATCCTTGCAGGAGCCGCACCACGATCAGCACCCAGATAGAAGGGGAGATCGCGCACAGCAGCGATGTGACGATGAAGGACACGAGCCCGGCCAGCACGATCGGACGCCGTCCTCTTGCGTCGCTCAGAGCCCCCAGCAGGATCTGGCCAAAGCCAAGACCTAACAGAGAGAACGTCAGCGTCAGCTGCGTCGCAGACGCGCTCGCATGAAGGGAGTGTGTCAGCCTCGGGAGGCCCGGGAGGTACATGTCGGTGGCCAGTGGGCCAAACATGGACAGCCCGCCTAACGTGGCGACCAGCGCATGTCGGTGTCGCAACTGTGCTGTATCGCGTTTGGTCACTGGCCAGTGAGAATGGCAGGCCTGCGCCAACGCTGACCTCGGCCGCTAACCAGCGACACTGCTGATGTCTACCTGGCGGCTAGCCAGACGCCAGCGGCGTAGCCGCTGACAAAGACGGCGTTACCGTACCACCGTCGTGCGCCGGGCGCGCAGATCGAAGTAGAGCATGTTGAGGGTCAGTGTCACGTACGCCTGGACGATCACCGCCAGCACGACCCCAAGCACCGCCGCTGTTATATGTGCACCCGTGCCGATGATCAGCGCCGGTATTTGGTTGATCACCCCGGTGACTATCAGCAGTCCAAGCGTCCGCCAGGCGTTGCGGGAAGTGAGCTCGAAACTGCGCCGCAACGCGCCCGGCCAGTTGGTCCGCTCCACGGCGGCTGACGGCGCCACGACCGCGAGCCTGATCCCAATGATCAAGCCGGGAACGATGAAAAAGACCAGCCCAAGCCCAATCAGAATGGCGGCGATGATCTGCGCTGCCGCAACCACGGGCAGGACTCTCAGCCCAGCCCTGAAAACCTCGCCGAGCCTAGGCTGCTCTCCATCGGCGAGCTTGATCAGGGCATGCACCTCAAGCGCCGCGATACATGGGTTGACAACCGCAAGCTCAACCAACACAAGCACAAACCCTGTGCCCACCGCCGTCCCGCTCTTGCTGTTCTCGATCAACAGCAACAAGACCTCATAGGGCACCAAGACGACCCCGGCCAGAAAGCCGAACAACAGCGGCTGGCTGAGATACACGGCCGCCGCGTCAGCCAGAATCTCGCTGATCTTCCGGGGACGGTTTAGGTCCATATGTAACGATCGACCTGTCAGCACAAAATCACCTCGGGCACTGCCCGCATCTGAAACCATCAACTGCCTGCGCGCACACTACCCGCACTCCAGTCTGGCAGGCCGGCCGGCCAGCCGGTTTGGCTCAACATCACACACCCGGTACCGCCAACCCAGGTCCAGTACACTAACGACGCGGCAACGGCGGATAGGCTAGCCGTAGCCGCGCCCAGAGCTTTCACCGTGCTTTGCAAGCGACCGGGGAAGCTCGAGGGTTTCACAGTCGCCCTCTTAGCTCAGCTGGTAGAGCACTTCCATGGTAAGGAAGGGGTCGTCGGTTCGAGTCCGACAGAGGGCTCTGATCGGATCGCCTTTGGTTGCTGGACTTCCGGGCGATCGGTGGCTGTCGGACAGGTCGTTGTGTGGGCCTGATGGAAAGCTTTTGGAAAGCTATGTCGACGATCCCGGCGCCGCCGCCAGCCTCTTCTGCCGCCGTGCGCGCGGTCATGCGCCGGAACCGCTCAACCGACACCGGCCCTGATGTGGCGTTGCGTAGCGAGCTGCACCGTCGCGGCCTGCGGTTTCGTAAGCACGTGGCCGTTGTCCCGGGTAGCCGGTACCGGCCGGACATCGTGTTCACCCGTCAGCGGATCGCCGTTGAGTGCCTTGGCTGCTTCTGGCACCGCTGCCCTGTGGACGACGTATCACCTCAAACGCACAGCGAGTACTGGCAGGCGAAGCTCGATCGCAATGTGGAGCGAGATCGCAGGAACGCGCAGCAGCTCGCAGCGGCCGGCTGGGCGCCGATCGTCGTCTGGGAGCACGAGGATCCGGTAAGCGCCGCAAGCCGGATCGAAGCCGCTCTGCGCGCCGCTGTTGCGACCGCATAGTCTTCCAGTGTGCCGATCACACTCCATGCCGACGCCCTGGCCGCCACCCTCGAGCGCGCCTACGTGCTCGCAATCAGCAAGCGGAAGCTGTCGCCTATATGGACTACGCGCGCTGAGCAGCTCAGAGAGAGCCCGTCAGTCGGCTACATCGCCGCTGTCGGTGCCGTCCTGCTGGCCAAGGCAACAGACCCGCGGATCGATGCGTTCGTGATCCAGGCCCAGGAGGGGAGCGCTGGAGCCTTCAACCTTCGATCTGCCGCCACTGCCCTGGCCAAGCAGAAGCGGGCTCTCGGCTACGACATCGGGTCAAGCAGCAACCGCGACCCCATCAACCAGGGCACGTTGGTGAGCTCGACGCGCTGGGATGTGGCGCTCGATCGAATCCGGGAAGACCACAAGCCGTTCTTCCAGCTGATCCTCACCTGGCTTCCGGACGTCAACCGCCTGACGCAAGACCAGGCGCTTGAGGCTCTCGCGGCATACGTACGTGTCCGCCGCGGGGTGGGTGCCGACGCCGTGGTCGGGGGTGTTCCAGCCAGCCTGGGCAATTCCCCAGAACTGTCGGCTCTCGTCGACGCGCTGGACGCCTTCGTCAACTCCAACCCCCAGGGCGGTGCGACTGGCATGGCTGTGGTTGCGGCCGCATTCCGGGCGGCTGGGTTTGAGGTTGTGCTGCCGTCGCGGAATGATCCACGCCCAATCGATGTGTCGATCAAGCGCAGCGGCGCTCTGATCATCGGCTCTGAGGTCAAGCAGGTCGATACTGGCGAAGCGACCGCCGACGCCCTGGCTGCGGATGTTGCGACGGCTGGCGCGGAGCGTGCGCTGCTGGCTGTGCTGCGCCCGGGAGTTCTGGTCGACTTTGATAGGGCGGCTGTGATCCGCCGAGCCGAGCGGACCCACAACGTCGTGTTGCGGGTGGCGTACGGGACACGCGAGCTGCTCCATGAGGCGCTCAGCTCGAGCGAGGTCGACATGTCTGGGTTCATCGCGACGCTGCCACGCCTCTTCGCTGAGGCGCTTCACGAGATCCGAGTGTCAGACCCAACCTTCGAGACTTGGGTCGCGATAGCCAGCAGCTGGCGCTAGCGCGTCAGGCGGCCTGCGCGAACTCGGGGTCCGCCTGGGCACAAGCACTGTCCAGCTGCTCTAGCACCGCCTTGACGGCCAGGGCCACCGCCTCGGCCAGCCGTGGCGGCACGGCGTTGCCCACCTGCCGGTACTGGGCGACACGTGGTCCCGAGAAGGTCCAGTCGGCCGGGAAAGACTGCAATGTCGCGGCCTCCTGAACTGTGATCCGTCGTAGCCGCGACGGAGCGCGCTTGAGCGGCGGCTTGCCCTCCTGCAGCCGCCGGTGGTAGGAGACCACCCAGGGCTCCGCGCCGTGCTCCAGCTCCTCCTGGTCGATGATCGGCGTCGCGTTTCCGCCCATCGATGCCGGGATCGTCTTAGCTGGCCCGTTCAGGTCAAGCGGACGACCCGAGCCGTTGAACAGCAGGCTCCCACGGTGAGCCGTAGGGCGCATTATCGGCTTGCTGGCGGGCACCACCCTCGCGGCACAGGCAGCGTTATTGCCAGGCTCGCCGAACCTTGGAAGCTTCTCGAGCGCCGATCGGACGCTCGGCGGATTTCCGGCCGTCGTGGGCTCGGGCATCCTGGGCGTGGCGCCGTGGACGCCGATCAGGAACATCCGCTCTCTAGCCTGTGGCACACCGTAATCCTGCGCGTTGAGGATAAAGAGTCGCCGCTCATACCCCAATGCTGTGGCCCGGCTCAGAAGCCTTTCGCGAACGCAGGCCCACCGCGGGCTCTCCCCCAACGCCTTGACGTTCTCCATCACGAACGCACGTGGCTTCAGGCGCTCGACGACATCGAAGAAGTGATCGACGTGCTGGGACCTCGGATCGTCCGGGTTCATCCGGCCGATCACCGAGAACCCTTGGCACGGCGGACCGCCGATCACCAGCGTTGGGCGGAGGCCGACCGGCGGATCGGCAGCGAGCACATCGCCGTAGACGGCGTACGGCTCGAGGTTCGTGTTGTACGTCTGGACGGCGAACGCATCGTGGTCGATCGCCCACCGGATACGAAAGCCCGCGCGGGAGAATCCCAGATCGAGGCCCCCGGCCCCGCTGTAGAGCGAGATTGCGGTGTAGTCGGTGGGCTCCATTCGCCCCATTCTTTCCGGTCGTGCGGACGCCTCGAAGTCTAGAGCTAGCGTCCCTTGATGATCGAACATGTGTTCGACTTTAGGGCTGCCGTCGGACGTCGGCTCGCGCGAGCAAGGGAGTAGCACGCCAGCGTGCGCCGAGTGGATCAGGATCGGCTTCCCACAGCCAGGCCGGCAGCGGTCGCACCTGCGGAGAAGCAATGTGTCGTCGCCGATGCGACACCGAACGTCCGTGCGTCTGCACCGTGGATGCAACGCGCGCGTCGGCGGCTCAGTCGTCAGTGGGTCCGTCTACGGCTCGGCGAACGTAATGAGGTGTTCAGGCGCCGGCGGCCCGGAGTATCCCGCGGGCCGCCCGCCGAAGACGAACGCGGTCGGGGGGTGCGGGGCTGGCATGCGAGGACCGACCATCATCCCGATCAAGAACTCGTGGACTGCAGTGTCCGCAACCCTGCTCAGACCGATCTTTATGCCCCCGCGTCATTCCACCTCGACGCACACTCCGTTGTGCCACAGGGTCGCCCTCTCGACCGTAAGGGTCGACGGCGGGTCAAACTTCAAAGCGAGCAGAATGTCACCTGGCCCTGAGCGAATGACGAGGCGTTGGCCGATGAACTCGATATCCCAAGGTGCCACCGAATACACGAACTCATTGCGGAGGACGTGAACGAGCAGCTCGTTCGATGGGCCGAAGATCTGAGCGGTGAGAAGGAGGTTGCCGCGCTGGACCGTAAAAATGAGAACTGGCAGCAAGTCGATGACGAGCGGTACGGTGAACCCGTACTGATGATCAACCTGAGCCCATACGTACGAGTTAGAGCCCAGCCTGGCGATGGCCCGCGTGCCACCATAATGGACCAGGTAGGGGGAAGACTCACCGTGCTGGACATTAAAGGGTGCCGCGGCTGCAGCGGCTAGTTGTTCGTTCGGAAGCAGGTTGTTTGTCTTCTCGCGGTGATGCCTGTCACAAAGCAACACCAGATTGTCCGAAGTGTGTTCCTGCACCTCCGAGTAAGGAACGATGTGGTCGTACTCGTAGAGAGGAATGCCGCAAATGACGCACCCGAAAGCGCAGCGTTGGCGCACCTCTCGCTTGATCGGGTCGGGGATCGGTGGGCGCTCATCGGCCATCCAGACACCACCCTAATAGGGACAGCAGACTTCCCGTTGATCAGCCGAATTGACGGTTACGGCACAC
>JBMFHK010000031.1:0-26253 GCA_049976865.1 Solirubrobacteraceae bacterium
CCCGAGCCTGCCGAGAAGCTCGCGGCATGAGCAGCACCCCGACCACCAGGCCGGGCGGCACCGGCGCGCCCGCGGCCAGTGCCGCCAGCCCCAGGAGCGCCTCCGCCGAACCTGCCAAAACTTGATCCCTTCGGCAGCTTGGATTTGCAGGCCGCCGCCGCCTTGGCGAACTTTGAGTTGGCAAAGCCTCCCGCAAAGCCCCCGCCGGGAGCGCCACCGCCGAAGAAGCCCCCGCCGGCACCGGAGGTTGTGCTCGGTCGGGTGAAGGTGCCGGTGTGGCCGCCAGAGAAGCCGCCACGTCCGGCCGGCAGTGGCACGCCGTGCTGCTTTAAACAAGTCCGGTAGGCGGTCAGCGTGGCAGTCGTGCTTTTGGCGGTTGAGGTCGTCTTGGCCTTGGCGCCGGTGGAACTCGATCCGCACGCGGCGATGGTCAGGGCGGCCACAACCGCCAGCGCTGTGGCGGCCACAGGTCGAGCGGCGCGGCTTTTCAGTCTCATTCTTTTTCCTAATCCTTTTCGATACTGAGATCTCTATTCGGATCAGCGGCCGAATAGCTGCGCGATGGCTGAGGTGGCACCGGTCGAGCTGGTCGATGCACCCGTTCCGCTTGAGCTGGCGCCAGCGCTGCTGCTTGCGCTGCCTGATGAACCTGAGTCGGAGACCGCAGTGGCGGTCACGGTCCCGCCCTTGCCTGCGGCGCCGGTGACTGTGACCTCATCGCCGGGGTAGATCTTCTTGCTGGATACGCTCTCACTCTTGGTCACCGTGGTGTTGCCGGTGACCTTCACTTTCACAGTGTTCCCGGAGCTCTCACGGACATACAGGGTCCGGCCGTCGACAGCCGTCACCGACCCGGCCCTGGCACCGCCGCCACCTCCAAACAGGGTCGCAAAAGCGCCGCCGCCGAACGCCCCGCTGCGTGACGCAGTAGCGCTTGTGCTGGTGCGGCCGCTTGACAGCCCCCGTGCAAACGCCGAGGCGCCGGCGCCGGCAGACGACGACCCGCCGCCGTTAGCCTTCTCGACCCTCACACCTATGAAGAAGCCCACACCGCCACCAACCAGGGTGATCAGTGCAGCCGTGAGCGGTGAGAGGAACCTCATCCTCGGCCGTATGGATACCTCGGCGGTGGGTTCATCGTCGTAATCGTCATCGTAGAAGCGCTCACCGGCAGCTGTCTGCGGCGCGACAGGGTTCATTATCTGTGTGTCCTCAGCGTCTGGCACCGGTGACTCGGGGTTGGTGGGTTCGTGCATGTCAGCTCCTTGATCACTCAAAACGCAGCGCGTCGATCGGCCTCAGGGTGGCCGCACGCCACGCCGGGTAGGTGCCGAAAAACAACCCGATCAGGACGGCGGCACCGAACGCCAGCGGGATCGAATAGAAGGCGATCACGGGCGTGACACCCGCGATCTTGAATTGACTGCCGATCAGGCCTGCCGCCACACCACTGAGCCCACCCAGGATCGAGACGATCACAGCCTCCACCATGAACTGTGTGAGGATGTCGCTGCGCCTGGCGCCGACCGCCTTGCGGATGCCGATCTCACGGGTCCGCTCGGTGACTGATACGAGCATGATGTTCATCACGCCAATGCCACCCACCAGCAGCGAGATCGCGGCAGCCTCTGCCAGCAGGGTGGTGAAAACCTTGTTGCTGGAGGTTGAAGCCTGAAGCACTGAGGTCTGGTTGGTGACCTCGAAGTTGCTCGTGGTGCCGGACTCGATCTGACTGGTGGTCACGGGATCCAGCGTGTCCAGGATGCCCTCCACCTCGGTCTGGGCGGCGTTGACGGCATCAGCAGCCCTCGCCTGAACCAGGATCTCATCGATGCTGCCATACCCCGTCAACTGGGACTGCACCGTGCTGAGCGGCGCGATCGCCACGTCGTCGAGGTTAGTTGTGCCGCTCTCACCCTTGGGCGCGGTCACACCAATCACCTCGTAGCTTGTGCTGCCGATCTGCACGTCCTGGCCGACCGGGTCGGCGCTTCCAAACAGCTCCTGCGCCACGGTCGGGCCGACCACCAGCACGTCAGCTTGATCCTTAACCTGTTTGGCGGTGAACCATTTACCGTAGGCGAGCGTGTAGTTGCACGCCTGCTGGTAACTGGGCGTGCTTCCAACAAAGCTGCTCGGCTCATACGTGGAGGAGCCGTAGGTCAAGGTGACCGAGCTGTCCGTGACCACGGGCGCGACGCTCTTGACATCCGGAGCCTTGAAATGGTTCTCAAGCGCATTTGCGTCAGCGAGCGTGAGCGTGGCGCCGGTTGAGGCGCCGAACAGGCCGCCAAGCGTCGGTGTCGGCGTCACGGTCAGGGTGTTTGAGCCAAGCGCGTCGATCGTGGACTGGACTGCCGAGGATGAGCCGGTCCCAACCGCGATCAGCACGATCACGGACCCGACACCGATCATCAGCCCCAGGATCGTCAGGCCAGTACGCAGCTTGTTGGCTCCCAACCCGGTCAGCGCCGTTGCGACGGTCTCGTTCACGCCACCGCCCCCAGCGTCCCCGTACGGGTGGGTTCATCCTGCACGATCCGCCCGTCGCGCAGACGGATGATCCGGTCGGCGTGCGCGGCCACCTCCTCCTCATGGGTGATCAGCACGATCGTGCGTCTCTGGCTGTGGAGCCGCGCGAAGATCCCGAGAATCTCCGCGGTCGAGTGGCTGTCAAGGTTGCCGGTCGGCTCATCAGCCAGGATCAGCGCCGGATCGGTCACCAGCGCCCGGGCGACAGCCACCCGCTGCTGCTGACCGCCGGACAGCTCGGAGGGAACATGGTTGGCACGGTCCAACAACCCCACCGACGCCAGCGCCGCCTTGGCCCGGCGCACCCGCTCCGCCTTCCGGACACCGGCATACTGCAGCGGCAGTGCCACGTTGGCGAGCGCACCCGTGCGTGGAATCAGGTTGAAGGACTGAAACACGAAACCGATGTAGCGGTTGCGCAGGTCTGAGAGGTCGTCCTGGTCCAAGTCCCGCACGTCAACACCGTTGAGCCTGTAGGTCCCTGCCGTCGGCGTGTCAAGGCAGCCGAGGATGTGCATCATCGTGCTCTTGCCGCTGCCGGACGGTCCCATCACCGCCACATACTCACCGCGCTGGATCGTCAGGTCCACGCGCCGCAGCGCGTGGACCGCAATGTCACCAAGCTCATACGTCTTGCGGACACCGCGGACATCAATCACGGGATGGCGCCTGACGCTGGGCATGATCACCCTCCCGCCCCGGCAAAGCCGCCGCCGCCAAGAGCCGAACGGATGCCGGCAAAGCCACCGCTGCCACTGAAGGCGCCACCACCAAACCCAGCCCCGCCGAAGCCGGTCGCCGATGAGCTGCTTGATGTTGATGTCGTGCTGGTGCCAAGCGCCGGTAGGGTGATCGTCACCTGCACCTCATCCCCGGCTTTCAGGCCGCTGGTGATCACCGCGCGAGAGCTTCCCCGCAGGCCTACCGTGACCGTCTGAGTGGTGGTCTTGCCGTTGGCGCCAACGAGCTTGACCGTGCCTGTTGTGCCTGCGCCAGAGATGGCGTCCGTAGGCAGCGTCACACCCTGCTGCTGAGCTGTGATGATGCTCGCGGTCGCGCTCATGCCCGGCAGCACCTTGGGGTTTGACTGATAGACCGTGATGGTCGCGTCGTAGGAGACCACACCGTTGCTTGAGCTGCCAAGCGGTGAGATCGAGGTCACCTTGCCGGCCAGCTCCACCCCGTTGAGAGCTGTGATTGAAACGGTGGCGGTCTGTCCGAGCTTAACGCTTGAGATGTCGTCCTCGCTGAGCGTGACGGTCATCGTCATGGTGTGATCGTTGATGATCTCGGCAAATCCGGAGCTGGCGCCTGAACTGCCTGACGAACTGGAACTCGTGCTGGCGAGCGAGCTCGCCGCGCTGGAGGCGCTGGAGCCCGAAGAGCCGCCGGCCGAGATGGTGTCACCGACGGTGTAGCTGCCCAAGGAGGCCACCGTGCCGGTGGCGGGGGCATAGAGCTTGGTTTCTGATAGCGCCTTCTCGTCGGCTTTGACGGTGTTCTTGTCGGCCTGCACCTGCTCCTTGGCCTGCGCGACCCTGGTTGCCTGCTGGGCTTTCTGCAGTGCGGTCTCAGTGGTAGACGTCGTGGCTGCGGTTGTCGTCGTCGCGGCCGCTCTGACCGAGCCCGTGGTCGTCTTGGTGGTGGAGCCAACCTTGCTGGTGCCGGTCGAGCCGGTGGCGCCCTTGGTCCCCGTTGTACCGCCGCCCTTGGTGGTCTTGGTGGACCCGATGCCACTGGTGGTCTTGGTGGTTGTGGGTGTCTGCGTACGCTTCGTAGCGGTCGGCGTGCCAGTTCGCGTCGTCCCGCTGCCGGTTGTAACCGTCCCAGTGCCGGTTGTGGCGGTACCAGTGCCGGTCGTGGCGGTGCCCGTGCCGGTCGTAGCGGTGCCCATGGACCCCGCGCCAGTGGTTGTCCCAGAGCCGGTCGTCAGGGTGCCGACATGGGCTCTCAGCTGTCCCCGGCGTACCGATGCGGTGCTGGCACCCGCGGCCGTGGTGGCGGACGTGCGCGAGCCCGTGCTGTCACTGGTGGACGAACCGCTGCCTGAACCCGCACTGGAGCCTGAACCTATACTGGAGCCTGAACCTGTTGACGACGTGGCTGACGATGAGCTTGAAGTGGTGCTCTCCTCGTCCGCATTGAGCTGGTCCTGCGCCGCCGCCAGAGTGGTGTCTGCTTCCTGAAGCGTCAACCGCGCCGTGGACGGGTCAAGCGTCGCCAGCAACTGCCCCTTTTTGACGTGCTGGCCGACCGTGACGTCGATGGCCGTGAGCGTGCCGCTGGTCTGGAAGTTGACCGTATCCTGGACGCCCGGCTCCACGTTGCCGCTGCCTGAGACGGTCGCCTGCACCACCCCGTTGGCTGCGGCAACGGTTTCCGTCGAAGTTCTTGCCGTGCTGGTGGCCGTGCCGATCTGTGTGATGCCCGCGACAATCACCGCGGCGGCCACGGCGCTGAGCAGGACGATGTACCACGGTCTCACCGACCGCCGAGCCCGAGTTTGGTTCATGCTCACCAAGCTAAGGAGCGAAGTGCAAAGAACTCATCGAGATCCCTAAGAGTTCTCTCAGCATGATTGAGACACCCCGCTTGACCGCTTTTAGCCTGCGCATAAGCGCTTTTCAACGCCCGGCTGGCTGGCTGGCCGTCAGCTTTATGTAAGACCTGGGTTCGAACCCGGGCCAGCACCGACCACATGTGCTTGCGCGGCCGGCAGGGTCACGGTCACGTTCAGCCCGCCGTGAGCCGGAGCCTCCAGGACCAGCGTCCCACCGTGCACCTCGGTGACCGACCGCACGATTGAAAGTCCCAGGCCGAACCCGGCGCCGCTGCGGTCGAGCCTGCGAAACGGCGCTGTCAGACTCTGCACCTGACCGGGGTCAATGACGGCGCCGCCGTTGCACACGGTCAAGCGAGCACCCTCGGGCGCCTGGCTCGTGGTCACGCTCAAGCTGCCACCGGCTACGTTGTGGCGGATACCGTTCTCCACCAGGTTTGAGATCAGGCGCTCGATCAGCCCGGGGTCGCCACGCGTAATCGCCGGTGTCAGATCGTCAGTGATCGTCACGCCGGCAAGCTGGGCGGCGGCGTGCAGATCGGTTATGCACCCGGCGGCGATCTCAGCCAGATCGACGGCCTGCTCCTGACCGTGCGGACCTTCGCTGCGAGCAAGAAACAGCAGCGCGGAAATCAGCCCCTCGCTGCGGTCGATTGTCTCACGTACCGCCTCCCCCATCTCGCGCAGGTCGGTCACCGTGGCGACCGGATCGGCCAGCGCAACGTCAATCTCAGTGCGCATGATGGCCAGTGGCGTGCGCAGCTCATGGGAGGCGTTGGCCACAAAGTGTTTCTGGCTGGCAAATGCCGCGTCCAGCCTGGCGAGCATCCCATCAAAGGTGCTGGCGAGCTCTTTGAGTTCGTCGTCCGGGCCTTGAAGCGCGATCCGCTCCCCCAGGTTCTCTCCCGACACTCGCCGCGCCGTGGCCGTGATGGCGCGCAAGGGTGCCAGTGCACGGCCTGCCAGCCACCAGCCCAGTGCCACCGAAGCTCCCGTCATTACCACGACGGCAGCCACGTACTCGATCAGCAGCCTGTTCAGCGCAGCCTGTGCGGCCTGCCGATACCCGGCCTCCAGCGCCGCACGCAGCGATCTGTTGAAAACCAGTGGAGATGTGCCAAACACGGCACGGTAGTGCCGTGGCCCAAAGCCCAGGTCGCCTTGCCCGAAGTGGTGTCGGTGGTCGAGGTTGTGGCGTACCAGCAGATACCCCATCGTCAACAGCGCCGCAGCGCTCAGCAGAAAGACCGCACCGTAGGTGAGCGTCAGGCGCAGGCGTATCGTCCGGGCAGGCCCGCGCGGGTGAGCTACCAGCGCATGCAGGCGCTTGGCAACGCTCATGCCATGCGGTAGCCGACGCCGATCACGGTCTCAACCACCGGCGGGTCGCCGAGCTTGCGACGCAGTGTCATGATCGTCATGCGCACCACGTTTGTGAATGGATCGGTGTGTTCGTCCCAAACGCGCTCGAGCAGCTGCTCCGCGGAGACGGTGGCTCCGTCAGCCGCCATCAGTGTCTCCAACACCGAAAACTCTTTGCGGGCCAGTTCGATGTCAGTCCCGTCCCGGGTGACGCTGCGTCTGGCGGGATCCAGTTCAATGTCGCGGTGCCTGAGGATCGGCGGACGGCTTGGCGTGACGCGTCTTGACAGCGCCCGTATGCGCGCCACCAGCTCCGCAAAGCGGAACGGCTTGGGCAGGTAATCGTCAGCTCCCAACGCCAGACCGGCAACCAGGTCTTCCAGCTCAGCTGCCGCGGTCAGCATGATGATGCCGGTCTCTGGCCGTTCGGACCGCACCACACGGCAGACATCGTCACCGTGCACCTCGGGCAGGTCGCGGTCAAGCACGAGCACGTCATACCGGACCACGCGGGTCTTGGCCAGCGCATCCGCACCGTCAGCGGACAGGTCCACAGCCATCCCCTCGCGTCTCAAACCGCGGGCGATCGAGTCCGCCAGCCGCCGTTCATCTTCAACCACCAGTACCCGCATAGCACCGACAGCATGAATCGTTCCGTGTAAGAACAGCATAATCTCCTCCGGGCGCCCCCACCGTGGTCGCGTTCCGGCCCGGCCCTGCGCACGTGTGGAGGAACCGCTGGCAGTGTGGGGAGGGAAATATCCCGTGGCGGGATATTTCCCTCCCCACACTGCTAAAGAGTCGGCTGGGCGGCGCCGTCGGGGGCTGGCCGCGACGGCGGCAGCGCCAAGCGCCCGATCGGCCGCCCCGTCACACGCCCAGCGCGGCGCCCGTCACACGCCCAGCACGGTGCCCGGCGAAGGCCCCCAGAGACCCGCTCTCACTTGCCACAGGACGTTCCGCCGCCAGATGCGCTTTCATACCTGTCGATGCAGACCACCCACCAGGGCGGCTTGAACAGTCGATGAAAAGATGTGCCCGCAGGCTCGCACTGTCACTGGCAACCCTGGTGGCAACGCTCGGGTGCCTTGGTGCCCTCACGAGCGCAACGGCGTCCGCCGACCAGTCTGAGTTCTGTGCCGGTTACAGCGGCTGCTCCATAGCCCCCTACACCACGCACAACTATCAGGACCACGCCCAGACGTCGTGGTGGTCCATGTTTGCCGGCATCAACTGCACCAATTACGCGGCCTACGTGGAATCCCAGGTGTACGGTGTGGCCACGCCAGCTCATCTGCTCGGCGATGCGGATCAGTGGGCCGCCAACGCTTTGGCCCAAGGAGTTGCCGTCAATCACACCCCCGCTGTCGGCGCGGTGGCCGCGTGGGGAGGGAATGCTCCTGGCATGACCGGGTACGGCCACGTGGCGGTGGTGGAGGCGGTTGGTCCTGACAACAGCTACATCGACATCTCACAAAGCGGGATGGGGTCCACACAGGACGGGTTCAGCTGGGAGCAGATCAACGTTGGCAGCGACTCCTGGGAGCCGTGGCCATCGAGCTTTATCCACTTCACAGCCACCAAGCCGCCGCCGCCCACACCAAAGCCAGGTCTGCACGGCGCCGGCTTTGCGTACACCATCCCCGGAGTCTGAGCTACTCGCCCGAGCGACGCCGGGTTGGGAACGGTGAGAACCGCTCCAGCGCCGTCCGCGCAAAGAGCTTCGGGTCAAGCTTTGCCACCAACGACTCAAACTCGCGACGCTGCCGGGCGTTAAGGTTGCTCGGCCACCCCTTGGCGTCTCGCAGCAGCAGCACCAGACGACGACGTTCAGCGGGGCTGAGCCGCTCAAAATGCTGTTTGGCGAGCATCCCCAGCTCAGCCAACAGCACAAGACGCGCAAGCGGAACCTTGCGCAACAGCGGAAGTTTGCCGACGGCACGCGCCATGGCAATGTTGGAGTGCGACGATGGCATCGCCATATCGATTCTACTTTCAGACCTTGACCCCTTCCCAGCCAACGCCGCCGGACGCCCCGCCAAGCCCCGTAGGTCACCTATAACCCGGTAGGGTTCGCCGCATGGACATGGCAAACGACCCGGCACTGCTGGAGGTCATTGAGGGTCTGGCGCAATTTGAGCGTCGCGCCGGTTCCGCCGGGGAGGCCCAGGCAGCGGACTGGCTGGCCAGGCGGCTGAGTCAGGCGGGCTGCCGTGCCAAGCTCGAGCACGCGCAGTTCCAGGACGGCTATGCGAAGCTGGTGGGCGGGCTTGCCGCGCTGAGCACCGCCGGCGGCCTGCTCAGCTTCAGCAGGCGTGGTCGCGTGGCCGGAGGCTTTGCGGCCGCGCTGGCGGGACTGGGGATTGCTGATGACATCGCCAACACCCAGCGCGTGGTCCGCCGGCGGACGATGCGCTCACGCCCCACTCAGAACGTCGTTGCCGTGACCGGCGACCAGGAAGCCAAACGTACGCTGGTGGTCATGGCTCACCACGACGCTGCTTCAACGGGGCTGATCTTCGATCCGCGTTTCCAGGCGCTGTTGGCCGATCAACTGCCCGGGATCATCGAGCGCGTTGACACCGGGCTGCCGCTCTGGTGGCTGGTGCTTGCCGGTCCGGCCGCCATCGCATTCGGCGCGATGCGCAAACGCCGGTGGCTGCGCATCGTTGGCACGGCCGTCTCCGCGCTCACCGTCGCAGCGATGACAGACATTGCCGCCGGCCAGGTTGTGCCCGGCGCCAACGACAACCTCAGCGGGGTGGCCGTGCTGGTGGCATTGGCCGAGCGCCTGCGTGAGCGGCCGCTTCAGGGCCTGCGGGTGTTGCTGCTGTCCTGCGGCGCCGAAGAGGTCCTGCAGGGAGGCGTCCACTCCTTTGCCAAACACCATTTCCCGCTGCTCGCTCGCGACAGCACCTGGTTTCTGAACCTGGACACGGTCGGATCGCCCATTCTCGCCCTCCTGGAAGGGGAAGGACCGCTCGTGATGGAGGACTACTTTGACCGCCGCTTCCGGGACCTCGTCGCCCGGGTCGCCGACGAGGCTGGCGTTCCCCTGCGCCGCGGCATGCGCGCACGCACCTCAACCGACGCGGTGGTGCCAAGCCACGCCCGTTACCCGACGGCAACGCTCGTGTCGATTGACCGCCACAAGGCGCTTTCAAACTACCATCTGACCAGCGACACGCCCGAGAACATTGACTACCGGACGGTCAGCCAGGCTCTGCAGCTGACTGAGGCGGTGGCCCGTGAACTGGCTGTCAACCCCTGGCTGTGACCGGATTGCCTGCCTGACCGCCAAACGCTGCGCACCGCTTGGGGGCCGGTGACCGGCGTCAAGCAGGCCGGCACGCGCAGCGTGACCGCCCACATGCGCAGACCAGACCCGCGGTTGGCGGCCAGCGGGCCGCCAACCGCGCAGCACACGTCACGCGGACGCTCCTGCGAGCGTCCGCTGCAGGCTGGCTGGACGCGGGCCGCCCGGGACCGTCCACAGCGCGTCGCTGCCCAGCGGGTGGCGTTCTGCGCGACCGTTGGCAACCAGGTCAAGCAGCGCCTGCTCCGCCGCTGCCCGCTCAGGCAGCTCGTTGTTGGCTGTCAGCAGGGCGGCAACTTCCTGGCTGGTGAGACCCATGGGGAACGCCTGTAACAGCTCGGCCGGGTCCGTTGGCGGCTCCCGGCGAGACAGCGCAGGGTCCAGATTTACGACAAGGATGTCATAGGCATCAGCCGGTTGCATGCCACCGGCCTCCAGACGCAGCCCGTCGGCGGCGCGCTCGAAGATCACTGACGGCGCCGTGTAGCGCACCGACCCGTCACTGTTGCCAGCCTTGCCCTGCAGCTCGGTCGCTGAGCCAGCGGCTGTGCGTGTGAGGGCTTTGTCGTGCTCGTACTGGGCGAGAACCTCGGGGGCGTCGATCAGGTTGACGATCCGTTCAGGATCGACACCCGCGACAACCTCCAGGACCTCGCGCAACTGAGCGTCGTCGTCGAGCAGCAGCGGCGTGTTGAAGTTGGCCAGCTGGATGACACGGAACACCGCCCACTCGCTGCCGGGCCACTCCTGGCGAGCTGCAATCACCGCGCGGCAGGCGCGCGAGGAGGCCGCCAGACGCGGCTTCACGGCCAGCGCAAACGGCATCCCGTAGCGATCGCGGAAACGCACGCCGTTTTGGGCCTGCCGACCGGGGGTGTAGCCGGCGGATTCATAGCGAGAGGTGTCCTCGCTGAGCCCGACGAGCACCAGCTGCCAGTCGATCTGACTGCCGTATCGCCACTCGATTACACGCAGAGCAGGGTTCTCCGAGTATCCGAACGGGCAGGCGGGGTCTGAGAACAGCGTGGCTTTGATGGAAGCGGTCATGGGCTAAAAGACTAGGAGGTGGCACCGCCCTCCCGTGTCAGTCGCACGTCTGGTCACTATGGACGCAGGGGGCTGGCCCTCATGTCGCAGGTTCGCGGGTTAGCTTCTCAGGTGTTAGAGGCCTGTTTGGTCAGAGCCCCATGCAACCGTGTTGGTGACCTGGACGGACTGGCGGTGTCCTACCAGGCCTGGCCGGAGGGCTCCTGCGGGGTTTTTGGCATAGCGGGCGTATCACCACCACCTCAGACCGTCACGCCCGCCGCAAACCCCGTCACGCCCGTCCGGAAGCGAGTTCAATTGCACAAACTGCGCCGCGCAAAGCCAGTTTGCGCAAAAACCCGCCGGTTTTCGGTATCAGATGCACAAATCGGCTTTCAGGCGCGCAGTTTGTGCATTTTGACTCTCTCGTACGCCACCGTTGGGCTCACCGCCGACCAGGACCAGCGCCCCCGCCAGGTACCAGCGCCCCCGCCAGGTACCAGCGCCCGGCCAGGACCAGCGCCCCGCCAGGACCAACGCCGGGCCACAACCAAATTCAGGACAACCCCTAAAACCCGCTCACGCCCTTGACAGCGGCGTCCATCTCAGGAGCGGCGCCGCCCCTCTGGCAGGCGCACATCCTCAGCCAGCCGCCCGCGTCTAGCGCTCCAACTGCGGGGCGCTGCCGTCTCTGCTGACCAATGCGGCGTAGAACCCGTCGCGCTCCAGCAGTTGGTCATGGGTGCCGCGCTCAACGATCATCCCTTTGTCAAGCACCACGATCTGATCGGCGTCGCGGACGGTGGAGAGCCGGTGAGCGATCGTCACGGTCGTGCGGCCCTGCGCCAAACGCTCCAGTGCGTCTTGCACAGCCGCCTCAGTCTGCGTGTCAAGCGACGAGGTCGCCTCGTCCAGCACGAGCACCGGCGGGTTGCGCAGCACGGTCCGCGCGATCGCCATCCGCTGTTTCTCACCACCGCTGAACCGGTAGCCGCGCTCTCCCACCACGGTGTCATAGCCTTCCGGCAGGGAGGCGATCAGCTCGTGGATCTGCGCGGTTCGAGCGGCCTGCTCGATCTCCTCGTCGCTGGCGTCCGGCCGGGCAAAACGGAGGTTCTCCCGCACGCTCGCGTGAAACAGGTAGGTCTCCTGCGAAACCACCCCAACCGTCGCCGCCAGCGACTGGAGGCTGATCTGCCGGATGTCAACACCGTCGATCATCACCTGTCCGCGCTGCGGCTCGTACAGCCGCGCGACAAGATAGCCGAGCGTCGTCTTACCCGCGCCGGTCTCCCCCACGATCGCCGTCCGGGTCCCTGCCGGCACCGTGAGATTGATGTCACGCACGGTCCAGTCACCCTCGCCGGTGGCCCGCTGGCCACCGGCGCCGCTGTAGCGAAACCACACTCCTTCAAGCCGCACCTCCCCCACCACCCGCCGGTGATCGAGCGCCACAGGGTCAGCCGCCTCCACGATGTCAACCGGCAGATCGATGTACTCAAATATCCGGTCAAATAACGCCAGCGACGCCTCCACGTCGGCACCGGCGCCAAGCAGCGCCTGGACCGGAAAGAGCAGACGCGTTTGCAGGGTCGTGAACGCCACCACGGTGCCCACACTGATGGAGGCTCCGACGAACCTCTGGCCGGCAAACCAGTACACCAGCGCCGGCAGCGCCGAGAAGACGAACTGGATGGTCGCCATCGTCCAGCGGCCGGCCATCCGCGAGCGCACCTCCAGGTCGGCAACTCCGCTTGACTCTTCGGTGAAACGATCGGCCAGATCCTGCCCGCGCCCCATCGTCTTGCCGAGCATGATGCCGGACACTGACAGCGACTCGGCGACAAGCGCGCTCAGATCGGCCAACCGCTGCTGCTGCTCAGTGGTGATACGCCGGCGGATCTTGCCGACCTGGCGGGTCATCCACACCGATGGCGGGACGAAAATCAATGAGATCACCGCAAGCCTCACGTTGAGCAGGCACATGGCCACAACGGCGCTGATCACGGTTGTGGCGTTCTGCGCGATCGTGGTCGCGGTGGTGGTGATCACGTCGTCAAGCCCGCCAATGTCATTGGAGATCCGCGACTGCACCTCACCGGTGCGGGTGCGTGTGAAGAACGCCAGTGACATCTGTTGCAGACGGTGGTACACGGCGGCGCGCAGGTCGTGCATGACGCGCTGACCGACAGCGTTTGAAATGTAGGTCTGCCAGACACTGGTGGCCTGCGAGATCAGTGACACGAGGATCATCGCGCCAACATCCTCGGTCAGCTTCGTGTCGTTGTGCCGGAGGATCCCCTCGTCAAGCGCGTCGCGCAACAGGAACGGGTTCAGCATGCTGATCGCGGAGGCGATCACGATCATCACGAGCACCACCGAGAGCCGCACACGGTAGGGCCGGAACAGGGCGACGATCCGCTTCCCATCCCGCTTGCGGCTCGGGTCCATCAGCGGTACGGGCTCCTTGTTGGGCCCACGGAACTGCCGCATCGCTCCCGATCCGCCCAAGCCGTTCATCGCGCCCAAGCCTGTTCTGCCGCTGCTCATCGGCCACCATGATGACGGGTCTGAAGCCACTTGCTCGCCGGCAACCCGCATCGGCGAAGCGGCGCCCAGCCTCGGGCGGTGCCAGCGGATCGCACATCAGCTGGCACTGGGACCGACGCCGGAACATGGCCGCTCAACGCCGGCTCATAACCCGGGCGCTTGCGATCAGCCGGCCTTGGTGGCATCGTTACCGCAATGGCTGACCCCCACTGTCAGTGCATCGGGCACGGCGGAGCCAGCGCGCTGGCTCCGGCCAACACGCTGGCGTCATTTGATGCCGCAGCTGATATCGGTGTCGACATGGTCGAGTTTGACGTCAGAGCCCATCGCGGCGAGCTTGTGCTTGCCCACACACTTCTGGATGCGCGCTCCCGCACGCGCGTGAGCCTCTCAACGGCGCTGAAACATTTCACTTCGCAGAGATTCCGGTATGTGGACATCAACGTCGACGTCAAGCACACTGGCTGTGAAGCGGCTCTGCTGGGCGAACTGGACGCCGCCGGCATGCTTGGCCGCACGCTCATCTCGTCGCAGGTCCCAGCAGTCTTGGACCGTATCCGCGAGCTTGAACCGCGCGTGAGGGTCGGGATCTCGATCGGCGGCCGCCTCGCCCGGGCCAGCCGTCCTTGGCGGGACTGGCGTTCACAGGTGCTTGCCGGTCTGGCGTCGCACCGCTGGGACGCGCTGATGGCACAACACCGGCTGGTGGATGGGAGATTGGTCCAAGAGGTTTCCGCGCGCGACGGTCGCCTGTGCGCGTGGACGGTCAACAAGCGTGAGGCGATCCAGTCGTTACGCACCCTCGGGGTTCATGGCATAACGACCGCGGACCCACGCCTGTTCAGCGCTTGAGCACGCGGTCAGCGCCTGCGCAGCCGTGCTGTCGAACACCTGCGCGACCGTGCTCCTGAGCGCCCGCGGGCCGTGCTTCTGGGCGCCCGCGGGCCGTGCTTCTGAGCGCCCGCGGCAGGGCTGCTTGTCGCCCGCTACAGAAACCTGACTGCTGTCCATATTGTGGTTTAGACTCTTGCCCCATCAATAGACCCTAAAGGGGGGGCAAGTTGGACGTTTCTGAATCGCAGCCCGTCCTGCAGCTGGATGTAGACGGGCTCGACCGCAAGCTCGGCTTCCTGGGCCTGATGTGGGCCTCTGAGACCTCCATCATCGGCTCCGGCTGGCTGTTCGGCGCGCTCGCAGCCGCACTGCTGGCAGGACCCGCCGCGATCCTCGGCTGGATCCTTGCGGCAATCATCATCACCGTGCTCGCGCTGATCCACGCCGAGCTCGGCGGACTGTTCCCGGTCAGCGGCGGCACAAGCCGTTTTCCGCATTACGCGTTTGGCAGTTTCGCCGGTGTGACTTTCGGCTGGGCTTCCTACCTGCAGGCGGCCTCTGTGGCACCTATCGAGGTGCTCGCCGCCGTCCAATATCTCTCCACCGCACACTGGGCGCGCAACTTCTTCCAATACAACAAGTCGGCCGGTGCGGCAGCCGGAACACTGCACGGGTTTGGCTACCTCGTCGCCCTGGGCCTGCTGGTGCTGTTTGTGGTCTTCAACCTGGTCGGCATCCGCTGGCTGGAGCGGATCAGCAACGTGATCACAACCTGGAAAGTGATCATCCCCGTCTTGACGATCCTCATCCTGATCTTCGGCCACTTCCACAGCGGAAACTTTGGTGCCGCTGCCGGTGGTTTCTTCCTCAAGCACAACGCGGTCAAGGGGATCATCGAGACCCTGCCGGCCGGCATCATCTTCTCGCTGCTGGGTTTTGAGCAGGCCGTACAGCTTGCCGGAGAGGCCGCCGACCCAAAGCGGCATCTGGCCAAAGCCGTGATCGCCTCGGTGCTCATCGGCAGCGTCGTCTACATCCTCATTCAGGTCGCGTTCATCGGTGCGATGAGTCCACACCTGCTTAAGCAGGTTGGCGGATGGGCAGGGTTGAGCAGCCCGGCGGCGCTGAAGCTGCCCGAAGTTGGACTGCTCGGCAGCGGCCCGTTCTTTGCGATCGCAGGCATGGCTGGCATTGGCTGGCTGGCTACCGTGTTGCGCATCGACGCGGTTGTCTCCCCAGCCGGAACCGGGCTGATCTACACCACTGCGGCTTCCCGGTTGAGCCTTGGTATGTCAAGGAACGGCTTTCTTCCCACCGCCTTTGAGCGGCTCGAGCAACGCACCAAGATCCCCGTTTTCAGCGTGATAATCGCCGTCCTGGTGGGGATCCTGTTTCTGCTGCCGTTCCCAAGCTGGGCGTCGCTGGTGAGCATCGTGACAAGCGCGTCGGTGCTGATGTACGCAGGCGCGCCGCTGTCAGCCGCAGCGCTGCGCCGGTCCAAGCCAAACCTGCCGCGGCCTTACGCCGTACCATGGATGGGTTTCCTTGCGCCAGCCGCATTTGTGGGCTCCAGCTGGATCATCATCTTCGCCGGCTGGAAGGTCTACACCACGCTGCTGGTTGCCATGGCGCTGGGCTACCTGCTGGTTTGGATCTCATACAAGACCAACGCGAACCCCAAGGCACCGTCCATGGACTGGCAGGCAGCGCCGTGGATCATCGGCTATTTCACCGGCCTGCTGGTGATCTCGTACTTCGGCGCCTTTGGCCCTGGCGGCATTATCGGCGGCGTGGGCTTCTTCAAGAACGTCCTCAGCCAGGGCGGTAACGACGACCTCACGCTCAGCGGCACCCTGATCGCCGCGGCGATCTGGGGGCTCATCAGCTTCTACTGGGCGATGTCCAAGCGCCTGCCGGAGTCGAAGGTTGATGAGTACGTAAGCCAGGTTTACGGCATGCCGGGCAGCCTGGGACACTGACTGGAATCTGACCACAAGGATGCGTGAGGGGGGCGCGGCCCGGCGGGCCGCGCCCCCCTCTACTTCACGCCCACGCCCCCGTCACGGTGTAGGTGCCGGATTAACGGGCGAGCAGCGGAGGGGGCGGGATTCGAACCCGCGATCGGCGTAAACCGATGCCGGTTTTCAAGACCGGTGCATTCAACCGCTCTGCCACCCCTCCGGGTGCGGCAGGGCGCAGCCTATCAGCCCCCGCCACCTGGGCACCACCCGCATGTTGTCAGCCTGCGCGCAGCATGCCGGCGAGCGGCCACGGGTGAGCGTGCGACGATCCACGCGAGGCTTTCACCCTTCTAAGAACCGCAGCGAATAGAGCGTTGCCGCAACAGCGGTGGCGAGGTTCAGCGATGAGACGCCCGCTGCCATCGGCAGCGCCAACCGGCGCGAGGCCAGCGCCAGCACCTGGTCACTGAGCCCGTCGCGCTCAGTACCAAAGGCAAACACCACTGCGGCAGAGAGTTTCACCGCCGCACTGAGCGCCTCTCCGGCGGGGTCCAGCGCCACCAGCTCACGACCGCCTGTTATGACCTCGTGCAGGTGATGGACCGGCAGGGCAAAATGCAGTCCTGCGCTGCCGCGCAGCGCGTCTGGATGCCACGGGTTCTGTCTGCCGGTGGTCATCACCCCGGCCGCGCCGGCGGCGGCCGCGACGCGGATGACGGCACCAAGGTTGCCAAGGTGGCGCGGGTCCTCAAGCAAAACCACGTGACCGGGTCCTGCGAGCACCGTACGCGGGTCTGCTTGCGCGGGACGTCGCGCAACCGCCACCACCTGCGCGCGCGGCACCACCTGCCGCAGCTGGTCAGCGTCAACAACCTGCACCGGCAGGGTGATGTCGGGTGCCAGCCGCTGGCGCAGCGTCTCAAGCTCGTCGGCGTCAGCGGTCCAGGCGCCAAGCAGCTGCGCACCAAAGCGCAGCGCGTGCTTGACCGCGTGGAAGCCCTCAAGGACCACCAGTCCCGGCGTACGTCTGGCCCGCGTCACGTCAGCCAGACGCATGCTGCGCTCGCGCAGCCAAGCGCCCGTCACGTCCGTCCCCTGGCCATGCGGGGTATTTCACTGACAACAATCCGGGGCACTCACATTCACTGCCACTACTACAGCACACCGAGTCCGGACAGAAGCGCAGCGATCCCGGTCGCCATGATCACCACCCCAAGTGCGCGGCGCAGCTGATCCTCGCTAGCGCGCAGGTGCACGTGGTGACCGGCCACCTGCCCGATCAAGACCGCCAGCAGCGCGGCGCCAAACAGCGGCAGGGACAGGCGAAGCCCGCCGATACTGGGCAGAAGGGTGATGGCGGTGATCAGGCCGGCACCCAGAAAGATCGCTGCCAGAGAATCCCGGATCACGGTGGCCTCAAGCGCCCGGCCCGAAAGCCAGAGCGCCAGCGGTGGTCCGTTGATGCCGCTTGCCGTGGACAGGACGCCGGCGAGCAGACCAACCGCCAGACGCATCGCCGCAACCGGAGCACGGAGGTTCACCCTGACGTTGCTGACGCGCAACAGGGCCAGCGCCACCACCATCACGCCGACCCCGGTCTCAATAGCCGGCTTGCTGAGCAGCTCAAGCAGCGCCAGCCCGCCCAGGCTGCCGGGCACGGCGGCTATGAGGATCGGGGTGACCTCCTCCCAGTTGACCTTCAGTGCGCGCCCACCGCGCAACACCGTCACGAGGTTCACGGTCAGCCCCAGCGCGGTCACGGTCACAACGGCCGCCTTGGGAGTGAGCGCAATGAGCAGGACCGGAGACAGGACCAGAGCAAAGCCCATGCCGACCGCTGTCTGCACCAGTGCGGCAAAGGCGGCCATCACAACCAACGCAACGTCAGCCAATGAACCACCGCAACTTCATCGAGCCTCCGAGTACGTGACCGTAGTCATAGTTGCAGGACCTTCACATGGCATGCCGCACTCCAGACACTACCGGCATGCCTCAGCCCACATGTCACGAGCTCTGCCGCAGCCCACATGTCACGAGCCCTGCCGCAGCCCACATGTCGCGAGCCCTGCCGCAACCCACATGTCCGGACCCCTGCCGAGCGGATAGGCAACGCAGTAGGCAACGCGCAACGCCCAGCTGTCCAAGCTGTCATTGACAACGCGGTGTGTGCCAACGTCATCACTCTCAACGGCGCCAGTCGCAAACGGAATATCTCCGCGCACGATACGACTGGCCCCAGCCGGTCGCCAGTGTCACGCTAGCTCCATGACGATCACGACCTCTCGCCCTTATTCATCAGAATCAGACCGCCCGCCGGCCGGGCACGCGCGTCTGCCGGGCCGCCTCCTGGCAGAGCTTGAGCGACCGTCTGAGTTCTTTTCCAACATCGGTCCCAACTGGTTTGCATCAGTGATGGGAACCGGCATTGTCGCCAACGCGGCGGCCCTGCTACCAGTGCATTCGACAGCGCTTCGTAGCGCAGCCCTGGTCATCTGGATTGCAGCCGCTGCACTGCTGCTGGCGGTGCTCGGCGCAACCGGCGTCCACTGGGTCCGCCACGGCCGGCAGGCCCGTTCCCACGCACTTGATCCCGCGATGGCGCCCTTCTACGGGGCTCCGCCAATGGCTTTTCTGACCGTTGGCGCGGGCGCTCTGCTGGTCGGCCACCTTGTGCTCGGCACACATGCCGCCGTGGTGGTTGACGCGGTGCTCTGGAGCATTGGCACCCTGACGGGCCTGGCCAGTGTGACGGTGATCCCTTACCTGATGTTCACCAGGCACCGCCTGGAGCAGTCCATGGCGCTGGGCACCTGGCTGATGCCGATCGTCCCGCCAATGGTTTCGGCAGCCACCGGCGCTGCTCTGATCCCGCATCTGGCCGCTGGCCACGCCCAGCTTGACCTGCTGCTCGGCTGTTACGCAATGTTCGGGATGAGTCTCGTTGCTTCAGTCATAGTGATCACGCTGATCTGGGCACGTCTCGCGTATCACGGCCCGGGTCCAGCTGAGACGATCCCGACGCTCTGGATCGTACTCGGCCCCCTGGGCCAGTCGGTCACCGCCGCAAACCTGCTGGCGACACAAGCTCCACACGTCATGCCAGGTGTCTACGGAACGGCGCTGCAAACGATGGGCCTGCTCTACGGTGTGCCGGTGTGGGGGTTTGCGATTCTCTGGATGACGATCGCGGCTGCAATCACCATCTCCACCGCCCGCGAGCGGCTGCCGTTCAGCCTGACCTGGTGGAGCTTCACCTTCCCTGTCGGAACTGTGGTCACCGGCACCGCAGAACTCTCGCTGCACACACAGCTGCCTGCGTTCACGGTGATCTCGGTTGCGCTGTACGTCTTCCTGGTGGTCGCCTGGCTGGTCGCGGCGACCAACACGACCCGAGGCGTGCTGAGCGGACGGCTGCTCCGCAAGCCCACACTGGCGATGGCCAGCGTGTGACCCGATCAGCCTGACCCGGTCAAGCGCGCTGCGTTTTTGCCGGGACGCTTGCAGGGATGCGAACGGCTGGCTTGACAGGTACGCTGCTGACGTACCTGTCAAGCCAGCGCCAGAACCGCTCCGCCGGCTCTGGAAGTGTGGTGCGAGAGCGGCGAACGGCACGGAATGTGCGCCACAGTTGCACCCCGGCCAGCGGCAGTGAGACCAGCACCCCGGCTGCCAGTTCACTCTCAACCGACAGTTCTGACATCAGCGTGAAACCACCGGTGCGCACCGCCCGTTTGAGCGCCTCAGTACTTGAGAGTTCCAGTGACGGATGCAGCGTCATGCCGAGCTTTTCCAGTTCCGCGTCGGCTACCGCCCGTGTTCCTGAGCCCTGCTCTCGCGCGAAAAACTGCTCGTTGGCCAGGAATTTGAGCGGTACGGCTCGCCGGCGCGCCCAGGGATGAGCGGCGGCGACAATCACCCGTAGCTCGTCAGCGGAGAACTCCAGTGCCCGCAAACCTCGCAGCGGCGCATCCGGGCCCTCTACGAACCCGATCTGGGCCTTGCCATCCTTGATACTGCTTGACACATCCGCGGAATTGGTCACCTCCACGGCGACGCGCACATCCATCGCCACTTCCCGGAACGCAGCCAACCACTGTGGCAGCAGCGTCTCACCGATCGTGCGACTGGCGACAATACGCAGTACTGAGTGACGTGGCGGCCGTCTCGCGATCGCTTCCGCGCGATCAAGCGCGGCCAATGCCTCCCGGGCGGCTGGATAGAGCAGACGGCCGTGTTCGGTGAGCACCACGCCACCCGCTCTTCGCTCCAGCAGACCGTGCCCGATGCGGCGCTCAAGCGCCTGGATGCGCTTGGTCGCAGCCGACTGGGTAAGCGCCAGCGCGTCGGCGGCACCCTGGATTGAGCCCGCCTCCGCGGCCGTTACAAAAGCAGCCAGTTCACGGCCTGAAAGCGGTTCGGTAAGCCCCATTCCGACAAGGAATAATATGGCAAGCCTCCCTGCCCCCTGTGCGCTACAGGGAGGCGATCAGCTCAGCACCGACTCAGGCGCCTGCTGCGTCAGCGATCACCGCTTCAGGATCAGCCGCCACGCGTCGCTGGCTGCCTCGGATCGTCAAAACGGCCAGCAGAAACGCTGCCGCGGCCATCAGCGCGCCGACGTGGAACGCATCCGCATACCCGCTGACCAGCGCACGGCCGAGCAGCCGTGCGGCCGGGGCGCCCAGTTTCGACATGGCAGTTCCGCCGGCCCGCTGGCCGGCGGAACGCAGGATCGTCTCGGTTGCGGCGCTCGACACCGTCACCAGCACAGCTACACCGAGCGACCCCCCGATCTGCTGGCTGGTCGTCAGCAGAGCCGCGGCAAGGCCGGCTTGACCGTGTGAAACGCCGGACACGGCGTTGAGCGTGATCGGCACAAACGTCAGCCCCATGCCGAATCCGGTCAGCACAAGCGGCCCCACAATCGCTGCGTAAGAGGCGGTTGTGGAGATCGCCAGAGACAACCATAGAAGTCCGCCGGCAACCACCAGCGGCCCCGCAGTGATGAGCACACGCGTGCCGATCCGACCCACCAGGCGGGAAACCACCTGGCTGATGCTCGCCACCATGAACGGCACGGGCAAAAACGAGACGCCCGTCAGCACCGGGCTGTAACCCCGGACATCCTGAAAATACTGGCTGCTGAAGAAGATCAGTGACAGCATCGCGGCCCCGACCAGGAGCATCACCGCGTAGCCGCCGGCGCGGTTGCGGCTGGCGAACATGCTCAGCGGCATCAGCGGCACCTTCGTGTGCGCCTCCAGCGTCACAAACGCGATGAGCAACAGGACCGCGCCCACCAGCGAGACGATCGTCAGGCTGTCAGACCAGCCGAAGTCCGCGGCGCGCGCAAAACCGTAAACAAGCAGAGCTACGCCGCCGGTGACCGCAAAAGCACCAGAGAAGTCCAGCCTCCCAGGGCGCCCCGGCGAGCGATCAAGAACAAGCAGCGCGCCGATCACCACAAACACGCCGATCGGGACGTTCACAAACAGCACCCAGCGCCAGGAGGCAAGGTCGGTGAGAACCCCACCCAACAGCAGCCCCAGTGCCCCACCTGCGCCGGACATGCCCGCGTAAACAGCCATCGCCCGGTGGCGGTCGCGACCCTCAGCGAAGGTCGTGGTGATCAGGGATAGCGCTGTGGGTGAGGCGATCGCCGCCCCAACTCCCTGCACCGCACGCGCCGCGATCAACCACGCCTGGCTGGACGCCATGCCCCCGGCGAGTGAGGACAGCGCAAACAGGCTGACGCCAACCGCAAACATCCTACGTCTGCCGTAGCGGTCGCCAGACCTGCCTCCCAACAAAAGCAGCCCCCCGAACGTGATCACGTAGGCAGTGATGACCCATTCCAGGCTGCTAGTGGAGCTGAAACCCAGTGCCCGTTGGATCGACGGCAGAGCAACGTTCACGACGGTGACGTCGAGCATCACCATCAGCTGGGCAGTGGAGATCACAGCCAACGCCCAACCCGTGTGGCGGTGGCGAAGAGGAGCGTTGTCATCTATTGGCATCGGTATTCCTTACATGTCACGGACCAGACCTGGCGCTGGTGACCTGGCGATGAAATCGTTTCTGATGAGTCTGAGAGCCAACTGACCGGCAACCCGCGCAACGACCAACCCGCGCAACGACCAGCTTGGTTAACGTGCGCAAGATGGATTGCTGACCGGCCAGGCCGTCCTAGAGTCTCCGGCGGCTCTGAAAACGACGATAGCATAATAAAACGAACGTTCGTTCATGATACCGTGGCTGATTATGTCGCGCGTATCTGATGAGCACCTGGAGACGCGCCGTAGCCAGATTCTTGACGCGGCCCGCCGCTGCTTCATGCGTAACGGGTTCCACGGCACCTCGATGCACGATGTGATAGCCGAGAGCGGCCTGTCGACCGGCGCTGTGTACAGGTACTTCTCGGGCAAGGACGAACTGATCACCGCCATCGCGAGTGAGGGTGTCAACGCGCTGGCGGCAGCGATCGAGCCGGTGCTTGCCAAAGAGACTCTTCCGTCCCTGCAGGACGTGCTGACGGTGATGTTTGAGCGCCTTGAACAGATCCACCAAGAGCGAGGGCTCGCCGGCCTGGCGGTCCAGGTCTGGGCGGAGGCTCTGCAATCGCCACAGATGCGCCTCTGGTTCGGTGAGTCCATTACCCGGGCACGCGGCTGGATCAGGGATCTGATCGTGGCTGAGCAGGCTCGAGGCACGTGGCAAGCGTCGGCCTCACCGGAAGCCACCGCACAGGTGCTGGCGACACTGCTGCCTGGCTTTCTTTTGCAGCTGGCGCTTCTGGACGACCTTGACGCTGAGACGTTCTCCACCGGGCTGGCGGGCCTTGGCTTCTCGCGGCACAGCGACTGATCGCTTGATTGCAGAGCACTGGCGCTGTAAACCGTCAGGATGCAAACGGCACGGTCGGCTGTAACGGCGGGGCGCTCAGGCGGCCCCGGCCTGCAATCGCAAAAAAGTTCCCGGCAGCACGTGCTGCTTTGGTTTGAGGACGATGAGCACGGTCGGCGCGCACTGCAGCGGGCCAGCGAGCTCACGGCCAGCGCCGGCGAGCTGACGGTCGTGACCGTCGCCTCGCATGAGAGCCTGGCCGGATGCGGCCGCTGCGCGGTTGGCACCGTGATGTGGAACATCGAGCTACAGGAGATGGCTGACGCAGACCTGCTGACGGCGCGAGCCTTCCTGCACGGGCGCGAGAACGTCACCTACAAGCGTCTTGAAGGGGCCACCAAGGAGATCCCAGCGCTGCTGATCGCCGCCGCCACACAGGCTCAGGCTGACCTGGTGATCCTGCCGCGCCGGTTCGGCCCGCGGCACCTTCCCGGCGCCTCACGGCGCTGCGTGCGAGCCACCATCGCCGCCGCCGGCAACTGGAGAGTTGAGAGCGGTCTGGCCGCCGGCTAAAGGCCTAAGCGTCGTCGCAGCGGTCAGCAGCGGCGGCACGCCGGTCCGCAGCGGCGGCACCTCGGTCAGCAGCGGCGGCACGCCGGTCCGCAGCGGCGCTGCTTAGGCGAACATCTCCAGCGATCCGGGCGCTTGGATGCTCGAGCTGGTCAGCGGCGCGGCCTCGCCGCCTGTGTCGTTGCTCAGTGCCTGCTGCACTGCGTCTGCTCCTGCCTGGGTCTGCAGCATCACCTGCAGCGCCGCCAGAGTGCCAAGATCGGAGCCGGTCATGCCGATGGGTTGAGTGCTCATGCAGTCAGTATCGTCTGCACGCGAAATGATTCGATGCGAGATGGACAAACGAACAGCAGCGACTTGGCGACATGCCTGATCCGAAGTTCCGCTTTGTGTGCGCGCCCTCAGCGCTGTCCGGCACACCTGCCGGCTGGGCGCAGGAGATGCTCCAGGAGGGGGAGCTCGCCCTGCTCGGCCAGGAGGGCATCGACGCGATCAACACCGTTGCACACGACCTCGGTCAGACAACCATCGCCGTGGTCCGCAACGAGATCGACCCGGCAGATCAGGATGAGACAGTCATTGCCAGCGCGGGCACAATACCGCTGATCTGGGTCGCCGAGGCGTTCAGCTACCGTGCCCACAGCTGGGCCCGAGAACGGGGGGCAATGACGTTGCTGACCGAGTGCCAAGGGCCACTGGATGACGCGGAGCGGCGACGGATCGACCGGTTTGTGGCGATCCTTGGACGCCAGTCCGAATAGCGGTCCGACCGGCTGCACGGTGCCCGAAGCCGACCCCGGTGTCTCAACGCGCCGTCACAGATGAGGGCCGTCCCAGCGCCGACCCTCAGATGACCTCAAAACTGAAGCCTTCAAACAGGCCGGTTTCAATCACGCCGGGGACCTCCTTAAGGTCCCGGTTCAGTCCCGCCGGTACCTCGTCATAGGTCGCATCGATCACCAGGTTGCCGTTCTCGGTCACAACGGGCCCGTCCTTGCCTTCGGCGATCCGCAGTTCCCAGGCGCGCGCGCCCGTACGGTCCAGCGCGCGTCCGGCTAGATCAACGGCATGGCGATCCACCTCAACCGGCACCGGAAACCGCTCGCCAAGCCGTTTGACGTACTTGCTCGGATCGATCGCCAGATACATGCGCAGACACGACGACCAGAGAATCTTTTCCCGGAACAGGGCGCCGCCGCGCCCCTTTAGCAAGCGTCCGCCAGGATCAACCTCATCCGCCCCGTCCACACCCCAGTCGGGCTGCACTGAACCAAGCGGAAGCACCGGCAAGCCCAGCTTCATTGCGGCCGTCTCGGTCTCATAAGACGCAGTCACCACCCGCACACTCAGGCTCTCCCCGCGGACACGCTCACCGATCGCCCAAAGCGCCATGTAAGTCGCCGAGCCCGAGCCAATGCCGATCAGCTGCCCGTCCTTGACCAGCGCTGCGATCCGCTGCGCAGCCGCGAGCTTGGCACCGAGGTTGGTTACGTTGCGCGGCCAGCGCAACACCGGGGAGGCGTAGTAATTGGAGGGTTGCGGTTCGGCGGCCACTTGCAGACTGAAGCCTACAGTGGAAACCGGCTGTACATAAACCGGTCGCAGGCTCGTCTGATGCCGCAGCAGCGGGTCCGACATCCTGGTGGCAGAAGAAGTTGGAGTCAAGGAGGCCCGATCTGGTTAGAAGTGGCACAGGCAAGCGGTCAAGCGGCGCGGTGCGCCGCGTCTGCATAGAGCCTGCGCTTGGCCGCCAGTAGCCGTGAGTCAGCCACTGCCAACAGCGTCTGGATGTCCTGCGCGTCCAGCGGGTAGAGGGCCACGCCCACGCTCGCGCTCAGCCGCGCGTAACCGCCTGCGGCAGCGCGAACCGCCTCCACAACCTTGGCGGCCAGCACTGTGGGGTTTGCTGTCTGGGGAGCGATCACACAGAACTCGTCGCCCCCCAGACGCGCGATCGTGTCTTGCGAGCGCAGCCTTGCGCGCAGCGCAATGGCTACCTCGCAGAGCATGTCGTCGCCAGCCGCATGGCCGTAGCGGTCGTTGAGCTGCTTGAAACCATCAAGGTCAACCATGAGCGCCACAAACGATCCCCCTGCGCGGCGATGCCGCGCCACCTCATAGTCGGCCATCCGCATCAACATGCGACGGTTCGCAAGACCGGTCAGCGGGTCACTGAACGCGGCACGCGCCATGGCGTCCCGGTCACGGTGAAGACGCCTGCGCACACGTTGCAGGACCAGCAAACTGGCAAACGGAACGACAATCATCAGCCCAAGCGCGGGTGTGCCGGCACCGCCCCTCGCGTAGGACGCCGCAACGGCCACCAGCCACACCGACCCGGCACTCAGGAAGGAGCCCTGGCTGCTTGCTGGCATGGACGCCGCCAGCAGAACACACGGCAACGCGAGCCAGAAACCCCCGCCCCGACCCGCAAAGGCCAACAGCGCCGCGACCGCCGAAACCATGGCAATCCGTACCCCGAGCGGCGCCGCGCGCGCGCGACCGGCCCCGCGCATCTCAGCTTGATGTGTATTTGCACCAGCGCGAGGCATCAGGGTTAGTCTGAAACGCCGCCCGGACAGCCAGAGACCCATCGCATCAACCTCTGCTGTCAGACAATGGGATTGTGCTGCGTTTGTGCGGTCTCAAGTTTCGCGCTTTTCGGCGGTTTTGCAGGAGATTGCGCGTTGATGTCGTAG
>JBMFHK010000032.1:0-6761 GCA_049976865.1 Solirubrobacteraceae bacterium
TTCCCGCTTTGTGTAGTTGATGATCGCCTCATCAAGCTCGTCACCAGCGATACGGATCGACTGCGACACCACGATTCCGCCAAGCGATATGACCGCGACCTCACTGGTTCCGCCGCCGATGTCCACGATCATCGAGCCGGTCGGCTCACCAACCGGCAGCCCAGCGCCGATCGCGGCGGCCATCGGCTCCTCGATCAGGTAGGCCTGACGCGCACCAGCTGACAGACACGCCTCCTCCACCGCACGCTTCTCAACTCCGGTGACACCAGAGGGCACGCAAACCACCACCCGCGGATGCGCCCAGCGGCTCTGGTGAACCTTCTGGATGAAATGCCGCAGCATTTCCTCCGTGACCTCAAAATCCGCGATCACGCCGTCCTTGAGTGGCCTGATCGCGGTGATCGTCCCCGGCGTACGGCCGAGCATCCGCTTGGCCTCAATCCCAACCGCATGCACCTCACCACTGCGTGAGTCCACCGCCACAACGCTCGGCTCCGACAGAACGATGCCGCGTCCGCGCACGTACACGAGGGTGTTGGCGGTGCCCAGGTCAACTGCCATGTCGCGGCCACCGAAGCCGCTGAGATACGTAAAGAAAGTCATCCGAGACAGGGACGATAGCTAACCACGACGCCGTCCAACTTCACTGCAACTAAAAACTCGCTGGAAAAAGCAATGTGGGGAAGATTTCAAGCAGTTTGGCGACCGGCAGCCCGACCACGTTGAGATAGTCGCCGCAGATGGAGCTGACCAGCGCCGCCCCCCGCCCCTGAATGGCGTAGCCGCCGGCGCGACCACGCCACTCCCCAGTGGCGACATACCAGTCGATCAGGCTGTCGTCCAGCGCCCGGAAGGTGACGTCCGTGACAACAGCAGCGGCGTGGGAGCGCCCATCGCGAATCAGATGGATTCCGGAGATGACGCGATGACTGCGACCGCCCAGCGCGCACAGAGTGGCCACCGCGCGCTCACGGTCCGGCGGTTTACCGAACATGTGGCCGTCGAGTTCAACGACCGTGTCAACGCCCAACACCGCCTGCGAGGCGGCGTCGCTCAAGCCAGCGCGCACCGCCCAAGCCTTGCGGCGGGCGTTTTCAAGCGCGGTCTGCTCCGCGTCTCCCGCCTGGCGCTCCTCCACATGGGACACCACGACCGTGAACTCAACACCGAGCTGCGCAAGGATCGCCCGCCGCTGCGGCGAGCCGGAGGCGAGAATCAACGCCGTCTCAGTCAGAGTTCTGGAAAGAAGATCGCGATCTCACGTGAGGCTGACTCGGGAGAGTCAGAACCGTGGACCAGGTTGGCCCCGATCGCGGTGCCGAAGTCTCCTCGGATCGAACCGGGAGCCGCCTGCAATGGGTTGGTAGCGCCGATCACTTGGCGGGCTGCTTCAACGGCTGACTCTCCCTCCAGCACCATCGCCACAAGTGGGCCCGACGTGATGAAGTCAACCAGCTCCGCAAAGAAGGACTTGCCTTCATGCTCGGCGTAATGCCGCGCAGCAGTCTCAGCAGTGAGCGTCTGCAGCTGGAGGGCCGCAAGGCGCAGACCTTTGCGCTCAAAGCGGGCGATGATCTCGCCGGTCAGGTTGCGAGCAAAGGCGTCAGGCTTGACAAGGATCAGGGTGCGCTCGGCCATGGACGTTCACTCCTTGGGTTCAAGGTCGGTTTGTCGTGGGCAAATACCCGCGGGCAGGTTAGAGGGTTACGTTCAGATCAGGTCGGCCGGCGGTGGCGTCACCGCCGGCTCCGGCCTGGGATCTCGTCGTGGCCGCCGTGAGCGTCGCGTGAGCATCGGGTCGATGCCGCGCTCCGTCTCGCAGTACGGGCAGATCTGCCATGAGCGTTCCAGCGGCTTGCCGCAGTTTGCGCAGGGCTCCTTGAGACGGCGCAGGCAGTGCGGGCAGCGAAGGAACTCACGCTCGACCTCATGGTCACAGTACGGACACCGGTAGACGCCAATGTGCGCAAGCCGCGCCTGTGCCGCCTGTATTTCAAGTTTCCGTTCACGGACATCTTCGAGATATTCAGGCGGCCGGACGATCGCGTAGACCACGGCACCGAGGAACGGCGCCAGCGCCGTGACCGTGGCCAGGGCGATCAGCGGTCCGTCGTCAATGCGGCGCCGCGCATCGGCAAATGTCCAGTAGACGAGCGCCAACCAGATCACGACGAGAACAACCAGCGCCAAATCCGCCGCGAGGCTCGCGGTATGGCTGTGTATCCCAAAGATCCCGCCCGCAACCAGCATGCCAGCGAGTTTACTGCCGGGTGTCAACAAAACCGACCGAATTGCGTGCGTTTGCAGCCGCCGGTAGCTAAAGGAGGATCCGGCCGAGCGCGTATCCGATGGCAAAGAAGACCAGGATCGTCAGCACCACGCTAAGGACGACGAGACCAAGCATCTTCAGAAATCCGGGATGGTGTCTGTCGTCGTCTGGGTTCACCGATTCAGCTCGCTGATTGGCCGCTTTTAGAACATCGATGCGGGGTGAGGCCGGTCGTCGGGGCCGCGCGCAAGCTCAGCGACCAGGTATAGCGATCCGGTCGCCAGGGCGATGCCATGCTCGCCAGCGAGCGCTCGTGCGCGCGCCAGAGCCAGATGCGCGTCGCCCACGACCTCACAGGAGATCAGCGGTTTGGGGTCAAGGCCGTTGAAGATGGAAAGCAGTTCCGCGGTGCTCAACACACGCGGATTGCGGCTCACGGTGAGAACCAGCGCGTCACAGACTGCACCCAATTGTGCAAGCATGGCGGCCGCGTCTTTGTCCTTGAGGATCGACACCACAGCAACCACGCGACCGCCACTCTGCGCCGTGATCGTCTCGCTGATCAGCGCCGGCAGCGACTGGGTCAGCGCGGCCATCCCATCCGGATTGTGCGCTCCGTCCAAGACGGTCAACGGCCGCTGGTCGATGATCTCCATGCGGCCCGGCACTCTCACCTGCAGCGCCGCCGCGGCCACCGCCGCAGGATCCAGTGCGGCTTCGCCCAGAAACGCTGCGGCAGCCGCGCGTGCGAGTGCGAAGTTCCGCCGCTGGTAGAGACCCCGGACCCCAAGCGGCGTATGCGGATCATCCTGGGCAAAAACGATTCTTGCGCCCCGCTGTGCCGAAACCTCTCTGGCAACAGCGACCGCGTCCGGGTGCATCGCGGCCCCCAGCAGAAGGGTCGCTGCAGGCTGCACCACGTCCAGCTTCTCCCGTGCGATCGACTCGATCGTGGAACCCAGCCAGCGGGTGTGCTCAAGTCCGACGCCGGTCAGCACCTGGACGCTTGAGGGGATCACGTTGGTGGCGTCATAGCGGCCGCCCAGGCCCGCTTCGATGACGGCCACCTCAACCTCCTGGCGGGCGAGCTCCCAGTAGCCGGCGGCGGTCAGCAGCTCAAACTGGGTCACCCGGTCCTCTAAAGCGGCGTCGCGCTCAACGTGCGCTGCCGCCACCAGCGCACGTTCGATGGCAGCCGCGAACTGCTGTGGTGTGATGTCGTCCTCCCCGACACGGATACGCTCGTTGAAAGACACCAGGTGTGGCGAGAGGTAGCTCCCAACCCGCAAGCCGTGCCGGCTCAGAATGGCGGCGATCATGCGCGTCGTCGAACTCTTACCGTTGGTGCCAACCACGTGGATCGACCGGAAGCGGCGCTGCGGCTGCCCGAGTTCCTGCATCAGACGCCGCATCCGGTCAAGACCGAAGCGCATGCCGAACAGCTCGCGCTCCAGCAGCTGGCGCTCCGCCTCCTCCGGCGTCAAAGCGCCTCCAGCTCAGCTCTCAGCGCCGCCAGCTTGGCGCGCTCAGCGTCCACCACTGGAGCCGGCGCCTTGGCCACAAAGCCGGCATTGGCGAGCTTGCCCTCGGCGCGGCGGATCTCAGCCTCCAAGGCCAGACGCTTGGCGCTGCGCTTGGCTTCAGCCGCCCGCAGGTCAACATCCTCGGAGGGCAGCATCTCAACTGTGCCACCCGCGACGACAATCACGCCGGCCGCCCCGCCAGCGAGCGCGGCGGCCGCATCGGAGACAAAATCCAGTCGCCCCAGCCGGGCGAGCGAGTTGGCCGTCTGCTCGTAGCCGTCGGCGCGCAGCCGGGCGGGAATCACCGCTGATGGTCTGACACCAGCCGCGTCGCGCCAGGCGCGGACCGCCTGTATCGCGCCGATCACCGCCGCGGTCGGCGCCTCCGCGTCCGCATCGATCAGCCCCGGCGCCGGGGTTGCCACGCGCTGTGCCAGAAGCCCGCTGACGCCAGGGATGTGGCGGTAGATCTCCTCGGTCACAAACGGGATCAGAGGGTGGGAGAGGGTCACGGTCTCCGTGAGAACGTGCAGCACAGTCGCGGCGGTATCAGGGTCTCCGTCGCGCAAACGCGGCTTGACAAGCTCCAGATACCAGTCGCAAAGGTCCCCGTAGACAAAGTCATAAACGGTCTGGGCCGCGCGCGCGAACTCAAAGCCGGTGATCGCCTGTCCAATATCCGCGCGGGCGCGCTCCATCCTGGAGAGGATCCAGTGGTCCTCCGCTGCGACCGGACGGACGTCCGAGCGGGCCTCCCCACCGACCCCCAGCAGGATCAGCCGCGAAGCGTTCCACAGCTTGTTGGTCAGCTGGTGTGCCTGCGCAACCTTCTCCTCGTTGAACGGCACGTCCTGCCCCGTTGACATCGCCAAAAGACCCCAGCGCACAGCGTCAGCCCCGTAGGCCGGGAACTCACCGGGATCGGCACCATCCTTGGCAAAGACGGCCGGCCGGGGACCACCGTTGATAAGCGATCGTGGGTCGACCCCCGTCCCCAACGACTTGGACATCCTCCGCCGGTCGGGCGCCTGGATGATCGAGTGAACGTAGACATCGCTGAACGGAATCCGGCCGGTGAACTCCAGACCCATCATCACCATCCTGGCGACCCAAAGGAAGATGATGTCGCGGCTGGTCACCATGGCGTCGGTGGGATAGAAGGCCTCCAGCTCAGCGGTGCGCTCGGGCCAGCCGAGCGTCGCAAACGGCCACAGTCCGCTTGAGAACCAGGTGTCTAGGACATCCTGGTCGCGGACCCAGCCCTCGCCGTCAGGGGCGCTCATTGCCACGTGGGTCTCTGAACCCCGATACCAGACGGGGATCTGGTGCCCCCACCAGAGCTGTCGAGAGATGCACCAAGGGCGGATGTTTTCCAGCCAATCAAGATAAACCCTGCCTTGTCCGGCTGGATGGAAGCGGATCTCACCACGCTTAACGGCGTCTATCGCCGGCCTGGCCAGCTCGTCCATGCGCATAAACCACTGCAGCGAGATGAGTGGCTCGATGCGCCGGCCGGAGCGGTGGCTGAACGGCACGGTGTGGGTGTAGTCCTCCACCTTGGCAAGCAACCCCGCCCGCTCCAGCTCGGAGACGACCAGATCCTTGGCCTGCTCCGTATCCACGCCTTTGTAGCGCTCCGGGACGTCACCCTCCATACGCCCGTCCTCGCCGATCACGCTCAGCCTCGGCAGGCCGTGGCGGGCGCCCAGCTCAAAGTCGTTGGGGTCGTGGCCGGGAGTGATCTTCAGCGCGCCAGTGCCGAAGTCGGTCTTTACGTAGTCATCGGCAATGACCGGCAGCCTGCGGCCGACGATCGGCAGTACAACGTACTCGCCGACAAGCCCCGCGTAGCGGCGGTCAGCGGGGTTGACGGCCACAGCCACATCGGCAAACATCGTCTCGGGTCTGACGGTCGCGACCGTCAGGGCACCGCCTCCGGACTCGAGCGGATAGTTGATGTAGTAGAGCTTGTCGGTGACCTCGCGCGGCTCCACCTCCAGATCGGAGATCGCCGAGTGGCTGCCCGGGTCCCAGTTGACCAGGTACCGGTCACGGTAGATGTAACCCTTGTGGTAAAGGTCCACAAAGACCTTCAGGACGGCGTGCACGTAGGCCTCGTCAAACGTGAAGCGCTCCTGCTGAAAATCAGCGGTCGAGCCTAGGCGCTTGATCTGGTCGATGATCTCCGATCCGTATCTCTGCCGCCATTCCCACACGCGCGCAATGAACGCCTCACGCCCGAGTTCCTCGCGGCTGGCCCCCTGTAAGAGCAGCTCCTTCTCGACCTGAGTCTGAGTGGCAATCCCGGCATGATCAGTCCCGAGGATCCATTTTGCGCGCAGGCCGCGCTGTCGCGCATGGCGAATCAGTGTGTCCTGAATCGCGTTGTTGAGTGCGTGGCCCATGTGCAGCACGCCGGTCACATTCGGCGGTGGAATCGCGATCGAGTAGTTCTCCGAGGCGCTGCCTGAAGGCTCGGGATGGCCAAGCCCGGACGCAAGCCAGGCGGCGGCAATCCGTGGCTCCACCTCGGATGGCTCATAGCGGGTCCTGTCCTGAAGCTCTGACATCTCGGATGGCGGAGTGTAGGAGTCTTACGCACGACAGGCGCCCCCAGGTTTTGCGAGGATCACAGCCATCGGTAAAACCACATACCCACATGCGGCTTCTTACGCGCGGGCACGCGGAGATGGCACTGATGGTCCCCGAGCCCTGGATGCGTACCGTGAGTCCCAGGAAAGCCTCGACATACCTCTCCTCCGCCACAGATCCACATCCCTCATTGATCGTGACCTAACGGGAACCGCACGGGACCAAACGCAGCATTGCTGCGGTGCATGTGCCGAGACTGTCCGGGGTGTCAGGAACCGCCGTCTGATCTACGATCGGACGGCGGTTCTTCTCCGTTAAGCAGCGTCACAGGGCTCCTGGGTGCCTGAAACCCAGAGGCGCAGGGCCCCCAAGCAGGG